>CAYQFT010000075.1:0-16094 GCA_964416825.1 uncultured Porphyromonadaceae bacterium | reverse complement strand
GTTTTTCTATTTCCTGCTCCTCTTCTGATACCAGACAATGGTTGTTGAAGCATACTCATTCTCCCAGTCCAACAGATTAATCGGGTTTTTCAGAAGCTCAGAATCCCATTTTGGAAAATTCTCGTGAAAGGTCATGATTTTAGGGTTTGGGGAGGTTAATAATCAAAAAGTGTTTAATGATTCAACTCTTTATGGTTATACAGAAATATTATGATGGCTTTGAAACTAAACCAGTGGTCCGAATTTTAGGGAGTATTATAGTTTGCATAGTGTTATGCACAGATCCTCTTTATTCAACTGTCTCATATGACCAAAAATTGTCGTCTGTTGTCCATTTAGCTCCGATGGTTTTGGTTAATTGATTTCTCCTATAATCTGGACGTGCCGACCAAACTGATCAGTCTCTGCCGATTCAAACTGACCACCCTTCGCCGAAGTAGCTGACCAGTCACTTTTTCTTTTCTTCAAATCGATCATTTAGCTGTCTGTTAGTCGTATTTCAAAGATACATTTTTTGTTAATCCAATTCAACCACCTGTTTTCGTTTGCCGGATAGTAGTTCTCGTAATGAAGGCCCGGTTAAATCAATGCGATGTGTATTGTTGACGATTCGATCCAGGATGGCATCGGCGACTGTTTGCTCGCCAATGATGGTGTGCCAATCGGATACAGGGTACTGCGAAGTTATGATTGTTGAGTGCTTGCCGTGGCGATCTTCAATGATCTCCATCAAAGCAGAACGGGTAAGATTGTCAAAGGGTTGCAGTCCAAAGTCATCAAGGATCAGCAGGTCATGCTTCTCGATCCTGGAGATTTCTTTAAGGTACGATCCGTCCGATTTTCCCATCTTCAGCCGTGACATCAGTTTGCCGGTATTGCCGTATATCACCCGGTACCCCATCGTGCATGCCTGGTTCCCGAGTGCAGAAGCAATGTAACTTTTACCAACCCCTGTGCTGCCCGTGATGAGGATGTTTTCCGCTTTGTCGATAAACCCGCATTCCGCCAGGCGCATCACTTGATTTTTATCCAGGTTGCGGTCCAAGTGGAAAAGGAGTTGATCCATGTTCGCTGTGTAACGGAACTTGGCTAACCTTAGCCGTCTTTCAATGCGCCGATTGTTTCGATCATCCCACTCGGCATCAATGAGTAATGATACCATCTGGTCATTGGTAAGTTCTGCCAATTGATCGGCCTCCATAGTTGCCCGGAAGGCATTGGCCATACCCAGGAACTTCATCTGTTTCATTCTGTGCAATGTTTCTTCATTCATACTATGCTTATTTATTGTTTGATTATTTAACGAACCCACTGCGGGCCGCGGCCCGCAGTGGGTCGCTTCATTTGGTTACGCGTAATACTTGGGTCCCCGGATATTTGGATGAATCGGTTCCGGCTTTTTTTCTTCACCAGGATCGAACTCATCTTTATCCAGCCCACGCTCCAGGATTACCCGGATGGTGTGATAACTGTAATCTCCGTAATGCATGGCCCGGCGGCAGGCCTTTTCCAGCCTTTCCTTTCCAACCCGGGCACTGAAGCTCAATACTCCCTGGCAACTCCGGTAGGCCTGCTCCGGATGCTGCCGGCTGTTCAGTAGGCCGATGATGTATTCTTTTGTATCCGGACCCACCTCAGCGGCCCGCTTGATAAACTTATCGGGGTTCCAGTCGCTCATGAACCGGTGCTTCGAGGCCAGATGATCCTCAACGGTGGTATGCCCGTAATGCTTTCTATCTCGCTGGTGCAGGGCTATCCGCTCATAGTGATGGTACACCTCAACCTCAGACTGACTGTACAAAAGCGACACCTTTTTCCCCAGATAACGGTAAGGGACGCTATAGTAATGCTTATCCTCACTCAGGCACACGTAGTTATTCTTCATCACCGTCACTACCTTCCTGCGTTTGAGCTCAAACCGGGTCGTTGGTAATCCCTGAAGCTGATCCCGTTCGATATCCTCAAAAAGCTGCCTGCGGCTGTAGGGTCTGGCATTGAGCAACCGGTTGTTATGCGCTTCCAGGGCTTTCTGTATGGCACGGTTCAGGCTGTCCAGACCGCTATATACCTGCTTTTTCACTTCCGGGTAAATGGTCCGGTAGATGATTTTCACGGCTCCTTCCACTAACGCCTTGTGCGTGGGTTTGTAAGGCCCGGCCGGCAAGGCTGCCATCATATAATGGCTGACAAAATCAAGGAAGGCTTGGTTCAGCGTGGGTTCGTACTTGCTGCTCTTGATCACCGCAGACTTCAGGTTATCGGTGACAATCGCCTTTGGAACGCCCCCAAAGAAGTGTAGCGCGTTCTCACAGGAACCGATAAAATCTTCCTTCTGCTGGCTGCTGCTGGCTTCTACATAGGTTAGCTGGCTGGCCCCCAGAATCGCCACAAAAACTTCTGCTTCAACGAGTTCACCGGTAAAAATGTCCAGATAATGGAGCTTCTCACCGGCATAATCCACATACATCTTCTCCCCAGCTTTGTGATCAATGTGCATGGTTGGATTATTGGCCCTTTTCCAACGTAGGAAATGGGACTTGAACTGAGAAACACGGTAACCATCCGGGTGTTTTTCAAAGTACTCCTTCCAGAGCATCTCTTTGGTTATTCCCCTTTGCTTCAGCTTTTTATCGATCTCCGGGAATAGCTCTTTCAAAGCCAAGAACCGGGGATCATCTTCGATATGTTCCCGGCTGCTCATGTCCAGAAACAATTGCTCCAAAGCCTTGTCGTCGAGCTTGTCAAGGTCTTCCAGACTCAATCCTGAGGCTAAAAACAAATGAATGTACCGTTTCACCGTATTCCGCGGCAACCGGGTGCGCTCTCCGATCGAGAGCTTGCTGACGCCCTGAGCGTACAGCTTGATAATGCTTCGTACTTTACTCATACTGATTAAGTTATTACACATGATTAATAAAATTGGAAAGCCCAACGTTACTCAATCATGTCACTAATCAGCAGCTTAAATAAACGATTTGAAGGGTGGTCAGTTTGCGTCGGCAGGAGGTGGTCAGTTTGTTCCGGCAGACGTTGTAAAAATTAATCGGCAGGGGGTGGTCAGTTTACTCCGGCAGGGACTGGTTTTTTTGAGCGGCTTGTCTATGCATCATTCCATCGAATACTAACATGGTATCCGAACAAATAATTAACTTATTGATACTCCCTATCTTTGTGGAAGATTCAATAAAAAGTTCCTCGAAATCGCAAAATAGGTCTGAGTATTTGATCTTAATAGCATCTTGTGGATCAATCGTAAAACAATACAAAGGAGAACAATGGTTCTCCTTTGTATGTTGACATGAGAAAAGTCCAAAAGAAATAATAATAGCGAAAATCCTTCTCATGGCGAAACTCCTATTCTTCAGAAGGTGGTGGATTACATTGTTTTGTTTTTGGGCAGGTTGTCGGACTAGAGTTGTCAAGAGTACAACATTCAAACGTGTATACTTGGAGTCCAACTACACATGTATAATCACACATATTTCCGCGCGCTCCCATAACAAAACCATTATAACAAGGCTCAGGGATTTCGGCTTCTTCTGCAAATAATGAGAATAGACCTATTGACATTATCAGGGCTATCCCCAGAATTAGCGTAAATTTCATTTTTCTCATAGGCGGTCTGTTAATTAGTAATACTTTATACTCAAAACCTGGTAAACACTTTCTACAAGAGATTTCAGTTGATCAATCCGAAACCTGCTGTCTTTATTGTGACATCACAGGATAAAGCTAAGCGAGAAAACAATGCGAAACCGCGGAAAGTTAGTCAAAGTGGAAACCAGCAATAGATTGGTTAACAGGCAGTAAATCAGCAAAATACCCCCCGCCGCAACCCGCCCCCCCCACCACCCCCCCACCCCCCCTGGGTGCAAACACGAAATCTCGTTCTGTTGCTGATATTTTCCGGAACAGCTACCTTTAGTCAATCACCTTATCGATTAACCGCATGAAGAGTAAGAATTGTCCGGAAGAAACGGCGACAGCCTTGACAAACCTTATGATTAAGCTTCCTGGTAAAATGGGCCGATCCAAGCGATCCATCAATGAACAAACCCGGATTAACCTCTACAAATATGGGACTGGCAAGTCTTTCCCATTGATATCCACACTGTTTGCTTTTTGTTTTGCGATGGAACTGGATCCCGGTTGGCTGGTAACCATCGCTTGCAAGGTTCAGCAGGGAAAGATTTCTGAAGCGCATGCCCTTGAGATTCTTTCCAACCACGACAGTCACAAGGAAACCATCTCGACACTGAATCACGTTGCTCTTCAGGAGATTTTAAAAGAATTCCCGATACGGCCAGATTGATTTCCCAGATTCCTTCTTTCCCTCCGTATCTTGCATCACGTGTCACGCATCACGCGTCACGTGTCACGCGTCACGCGTCACGCGCCGCCTGGCGGGCGAACCGCGGGTTCGCCCCTACAGGTGCATTACGCGGGCGCACGTTTGCGTCCTCACGACGAATGATCCGCCACTATCCGCCATTGCCCGTCGATCTTCCGCCAGATCAGCATGAAATGGCCCGATGAGGTGTCTTTGTCGCGGGTAAGTGTGTATTTGCCAACCTGATACCAGGCGTCGTCGCTGATTTTATCGAGATGGAGGTAGTCGAATTTTAAGGTTCCCTGTCTGGATTTATCGGGATAACTGGCTTTGTAGCGTTTCAGGGTTGCATCCCAGCCGTAGGTGATGCCGGTTTTGCCCACAAATTTGAGGGAATCGGAGTGCCAGTAGTTATGCATGAACCCGTCGAGATCGCCGGAGTTCCAGTAATCCTGCGATTGCTGCATGGATTTCAGGATCTCTGCTTTGGCCTCATCATCGGGATTTAAGCCTGATGATTTCAGATACAGACCAAAATCTGAAATGGCCGGACAAACCGGTGAATGGGTGATCCGGAACCTGATTTTTGTGGTTCTTACCGGATCGGTCTCCACAATCCGGCAGGCCCCGATGGATTGCCCGGAAGCCAGCTCTTTCCAGCCGGTGCCGGTCCAGGTGTCAACCGACCAGCCGTCAACCCGCTGTCCCAAAGGCAGATATTCGCGAAATCGCACCACGTTGAAGGTAACCGGTAGGTCAAAATCAAACACCACGCCGCAGTTGGTCACGATATCGTCGGTAGCCCAATAGGTGTCGTTGCTGTCATCCACCAGCCGGTCAACGTTATAGGTTATTTTGTTATTCCTGATATTTCCCGCCGTGATTTTGGCCTGCTTTGCCAGGTTGGTTTTAAAGGTCCCCTCCAGTATCCGTCCAAATCCTTCCAGCGATTTCACGTCGGCATCGCAGAGGAGGCCGCGGGTATCCGGCGCCAGCCCGATATTCATGGCCGTGCCCCGGCCCACCGATTCGAGGTAGGTCTTCCAGAGGTTCTCGGGCGTTCTGGGTTTCTGATCGGGATGATAGAACCAGCCCTGTCGCAGCGGGAAATCGCTCTCGGCCGGGATCCAGAATTTTCCATCCCGATGACCGCTCAGGCCCTCTTCATATTTCGTATTGCCCGGCACCGGCTTCAGGTTCTCGCCATCCCGGTTTTTGGGCGTGAACGTGGCCCAGCAGGGATCGTTGGCCCAGCCCGATTCATTACCCACCCAGCGGGCACCCGGACCGATATCGCTGAACACGATGGCATTGGGCTGGAGCTCGTACACCAGTTCAAAGATCTTTTCAAACGGATAGTAGTTGTTCTTGTCGATGGTGCGCTTCTCTTTCGCCCCGCCATACCAGCCGTCGCCGCCGTTGGCGCCATCGAGCCAAACCTCGTATATCGGGCCATAATTCGTGAGCAGCTCACGCAACTGGTTCATATAGTAGGTGATATACTCCGGCTTGCCATAGTCTTTGTGGTTCCGGTCCCACGGCGAAAGGTAGACGCCGAACTTCAGTCCGTACTTTTTGCAGGCATCGGCGTAGTCTTTCACCATGTCGCCCTGACCGTCTTTCCATGGAGAGTTTTTCACCGAATAGGTATCGTTGTATTTCGAGGGCCAGAGGCAGAACCCGCAATGGTGCTTGGTTACCAGGATGAGTCCGCGCAGTCCGCCGGCTTTGGCAGCGGCCGCAATCTGATCGGCATTGAACTCCTTCGGATTGAAGTTTTTGGCCGGCTCATTGCCGTAACCCCACTCCAGGTTGGCATAGGTGGTGGTAGAGAAATGGATCAGTCCGTACAGCTCGGTCTGGTGCCAGTTCAACTGGGCTGAGCTTGGGACCGGACCGTAGGGCTTGGGCGAACTTTGTGCAAGAGCCTGTGGGCCGAGAAAGAAATCGGCTATCAGAATGGTTAATACCAGGATAAACCTGACAGGTGAAAATCTGATTTTTAACATACTAATCCTCAACGGGTTATTATTAAATGCAAATCTAAATAAGCTAATAATCATGAATAAATCAAGTAGTTATGGCTTGAAGTTGACAGCTTTAAGGTTGACCACTTCCCCCGGTTTTGTCTCAAATTCCTTTTTCTTTCCCTGATAGTTTACCGTACATTTTTCCCCGTTCTTCGAAAGAATTCTTGCCTCCACCAACTTTCCGTTTTTCCACTCCATATCGACTACGAATCCCCCCCGGGCAACCAATCCTTCAATTTCCCCATTTGGCCAGGCGGCGGGAAGGGCAGGGAGCAGCACGATTTCGCCGGTGTGGCTCTGGAGCAGCATTTCGGCGATGCCGGCGGTTGCGCCGAAGTTGCCGTCGATCTGGAACGGCGGATGCAGGTCGAAGAAGTTCGGACTGGTGCATTTGGTGAGCAGCACGTCGATGGCTTTTTTCGCATTGTCGCCATCACCCAGCCTCGACCAGAGGTTCACGAGCCAGGCGGCGCTCCAGCCGGTGTGCCCGCCGCCGTTTGCCAGCCTGAATTCCAGTGATTTCCTTGCAGCAGCCTGCATCTCAGGGGTCTGTGAGGTGATCTGGCGTCCGGGGTGAAGGGCAAACAGGTGCGACATGTGCCGGTGGCCTGGTTCGGGTTCCACAAACTCAACCGGCCACTCCATCAAACGGCCATCGGACCCGATTTTCGTCATCAGGAGATTATTCCGGGCGTCCGAAACCCGGCTGACGAATTCGTCTTTAATTCCCAGTATATCAGCGGCTTCAATCAGATTGGTGAAGAGGTCCCAGATCACCTGCTGGTCATGCGACGGACCCATCGTAAGGTACCCGGTGCTCCCGTCAGGCGCTTTAAAGGAGTTCTCCGGCGAAGAGGCCGGTCCGGATACCAGCTTGCCCGATACAGGGTCCTTAATAAGCCAGTCGAGGTAAAATTGTGCAGATCCAACCATAGTAGGGTACACCCGTTTCAAATATTCCTTATCACCGGTGAAAGCGTAATGCTCCCACAGATGCTGCACCATCCAGGCGCCGGCTCCGAGGTGAAGACCCCAGCTCGGCCATTCGCCCGGTGCAGTAAATCCGAACACATTGGTGATCGGATGCACGCACCAGCCGCCTGCCCGGTAGTGAACCTGAGCGGTTTTACTTCCGGGAACAACCAGCGATTCAACCAGTTCGGTGAGGGGCATCTGCAGCTCTGAGAGGTTGGTAACCTCAACGGGCCAGTAGTTCATCTGGATGTTAATATCGGTGTGATAATCGCAGTTCCAGGGCGTCTGAATCTTGTTGGCCCAGATTCCCTGAAGGTTGGCCGGCAGGCTGCCCGGCCGCGAGGAGGCCACCAACAGGTAGCGCCCGTATTGGAAATAGAGTTCGGTAAGCCCCAGGTCATTCTTGTTTTCCTTAAAATTAACCAGGCGCTGGTCGGTGGGTAGGGTATCTGCGGAAGCCGGACTCTCCAGGGAAAACTCCACCCGGTTCATCAGGGCCGAAAAATCTTCCCTGTGGCGTTGCAGGAGGGAAGAATAGGAGTGTTTCTCTGCTTTGGCAATCCGGTCGGCAGTAGCCTGCACAAACTCTGCCCCCGTGTAATCCGGAGTTTTTAACTGATAATCCGTTCCGGCAGCCAGCAGCAGGGTAACTGCATCGGCATCTGTAACGATCATTTTATCGCCCGACAACTCCACGGTACCGCCCGAATTCACCGCTTTCACCCGAGCCAGGTAACTCATCCCGTCGCCGCCCTGACCGTTATCCATGCGGCCGGTCATGATCAGCTGTCCATCCTTAACCGATGTGGCAAACCGCTCGGGCCGGTCCATCGTGGCCGAAAAGCTGAGACTGCCCTTTTTATCGGATTTCAGCCTGATGACCAGTACCTGATCGGGATAACTGACGAAAACCTCCCTCGTGAAACGAATTCCATTCTGTTCATACCGAACCGTTACCACGCCGGTACTCAAATCGAGCTCTCTGTAATAATTCTGATAGGGATCGCTTTGGCCGAAATCCAGCCGAAGGTCGCCGAGCGTCTGGTAACAGCCGAACGGGACATTGGCCCCGTTCCCGTGGCCCGATCCCGCTCCCTTACAAATCTGAGTCCTTTCAGCCATCTGATGGGCCTCCCTGTATTTACCCGCATAGAGTAAATTCCGGATCGAATCGATGGCCCCATACGATAGGGGATTGTCATTGTCGGTGGGGGATCCCGACCACAGCGATTTTTCATTCAGCTGAATACGCTCGGTATTAACATCTCCGTAAACCATTCCGCCGACACTCCCGTTTCCGATGGGTAGCGCTTTCAGCCACTCCATATCGTTTTTCCACCCGTTCTTGTCATCCGGTATGGAAGCGTCAGCTGGTTTATCATACCACAATTTCAGTGATTTTTCGCTTTTACCCTGATCGCATCCGCACCCAAGGGTAACCAATATCAGGCTGATAAATAATAGGTTGGATTTCATAGATTGGAAAGAATTAATAACCTGATGTTACGGAATTTTTTGGTGCCCATGAATAAAAAAAACTCCTATCTTTCAAACCATAATAACCAATACCCTTCCTTATGAGAAAATTTACCCTTGTCCTGATGTTTCTCGCCTTGGCCGGGCAGCTGGCCGTGAATGCGCAGACGAAAAGTGTCCCTCCATCCTTGAAAGGCAACGGCCAGGTGTTTTTCTATGAAGATTTTAACTGGGGCGATCCCACCGACCCAAAAGGCTGGAAAATGCCCGCCGGATATAAACTGATCGATCCCGATGATAATGGGTATAACTTCAAATGGATGCCCTATGACAGTATTATTTCTCAATTAACCCTTGAGCCTCCTTTTGAATCCACATCAGGGCGCAACGGATATCTGGGACTTCCTTTGGCAGTGTACAATGACTTCGTCGACCCTCGTGTGACAGTTAATAATACTATTGAATTTCCGCATTTCGATTGCAGTGCACATTCCTCCGTGGTGGTTCGTTATGAAACTCACTTTATGAATGGAGGACCCGGATTGCAGGAGTTGAAGGTGTCGGTTGACGGAGGTGTAAGGTGGGCTATTTATAATGTCGGATTTGGTGTACAGCACAAGGATCGTCCAAACGATGCAGCCCCGGGTAAGCCTGTAATTTTTGAGGCTAACATATCAGAAATCGCAGCAGGTATGCCTGATGTGACCATTCAGTTACATTATGGCGAAACCGGACTCTATTTCTGGGTCCTGGATGATTTCCAGCTAGCCGAGGCATGGGATTATGACCTGCGGATCAAGCATTTTACAACCGCCTGGGACAGCGGTGAGCCTGATACACCGATGACACCCTTTAACATGATCCCCAAGAGTCAGTTAAACGGAACCGTCGGACTCTTCAACTGGGAATCAAGCGTACTTAACTTTGGGGAATACGACCAGGAAGATGTTTACCTGGACCTCACCATCACCAAAAACAACCAGGAGATCTGGCATAAATCTACAGAGGCCATCGACCTCGCTACCGGTTACCTGGATACCCTTAAGGTTGCCGACAAGTTTATTCCTGTGGACTTTGGCCACTATAAGGTTACTTATAATTATAAGACGGGAATGAACGAACAGACCCCGGAGAACAATAAATCGGAATTCATTTTTCATGTGAACGACAGCATCTATTCCACTTCGGATGATTCGCCCGATCTTGCCTGGTCTTATTTATTTGAGAGATACGGTCCGATTGAAAAGCTCTCCTGCGAAGACTATTTTACCGGATCGATCCTGCCAATTTACAAGGATTGCGAGGTCAGCTCCATCTCAACCTATATCATGGGCGGACTGGCTGATGGCCTGATTGAATTCCAGTTCCAGCTCTGGCTGAAACCCCAGGAAGGGGACGATGTTTTCCCTGTTAAGGTGCTGGTGACAGATATGATGAAATTGGATTCCTCGATGTTTAATACCTGGATCACGATGCCGTTCAGCAAGGATGGCGAGACCGAGTTCCTGAAGGCCGGCGATCTGGTCTATGCCGGCATATCGCAATGGGACTTTCATACTGATTATATGACCCGAAGGGCTAAATCGTTGAAAATCGGTACCGACCGCACGCTGAAAATGATTGCTCCAACAACCATTGGTATTTATGACGGAAATACTGAGGAAGGCATGGGTGCTTTCTCAGGAAGACGAAACCTGATGTGCCGCCTGAACCTGAACGATCACAGCAATCTGATCGATGGCATTGATCCGCTGCTTTCAACCGCCTCGCTCGGTCAAAACTATCCGAACCCGTTTAACGGATCAACGGATATTGCTTACGAACTGGTTAACGGGGCGAACGTCTCCTTTGAAGTTATGGACCTCACCGGGCGTAAGGTCAGGGTTGTGAATGAAGGTTTTAAACCTGCCGGAAAACACACCCTTAATCTGGATGCCTCAGGTTTCGAAGCCGGCGTGTATTATTATACAATCAAAGCCGGATCGCTTAACCAGACCAGGCAGATGGTGATTTATTAAGGCACAAGGCGCAAGGCTCAAGGCGCAAGTAGGGAAGAAGTATTTAAGTATTATGGGTCTCTACGAAGAAAGGGCAGAAACTACTTCTGCCCTTTCTCTTATTCCTTTTTCTTACTTACGCCTTGCGTCTTGAGCCTTGCGCCTTGAGCCTTGCGCCTTGCGCCTTGCGCCTTTATCACGTTTTCACATTCAGATTAATCTTCCTCAGCCTCAGATTCTTCGGAGTAACCTCGAGGTATTCATCATCCCCGATATATTCCATGTACTGTTCGAGAGAGAAGAGACGTGGCGGCGGGATTGAAGTTTTTTCATCGGAACCGGAAGCCCGCATATTGGTTAGCTTCTTAGTCTTGCTTACGTTGATTACCAGGTCGGTTGGGCGAATGTGCTCGCCGATCACCTGACCTTTATAAACAGGTTCGCCAGGTGGAACAAAGAATACACCGCGGTCCTGCAGTTTATCTATGGCATAGGCGATGGCCTGACCGGTTTCCAGAGAAATGAGTGCGCCATTGCGCTTGTTGCTGATATCACCCCGGTAAGGCATGTAGGATTCAAAACGATGGGCGATAATGGCCTGGCCGGTGGTCAGGGTCAGCACCTGGTTTGAGAGTCCCATCAGCCCCCGCGAAGGAATGCGGAAGGTGAGGCTGTTCTGGTCCCCTTTATGTTCGATATTCAAAAGTTCTCCCCGACGGGCTGTTACGGCCTCAATTACCTTACCCTGAAACATTTCAGGCACATTAATAACAAGATTTTCAACCGGCTCATGAGTGACACCGTCAACCTCTTTTAACAGAACCTTTGGTTGTCCCATCTGGAATTCATATCCTTCGCGCCGCATGGTTTCTACCAGGATTGAAAGATGCAGAATGCCTCTTCCGTAAACATTCAGCATTTCCGGTGAATCGGTTTCCTCAACCCGCATGGCAAGATTCTTTTCTGTTTCCCTGAACAGACGCTCACGCAATTGACGTGAGGTAACGAATTTACCATCCTGGCCGTAGAAAGGTGAATTGTTTATGGTAAAAAGCATACTCATGGTAGGCTCGTCCACCTTGATAGGAACAAGGGCCTCAGGGTTTTCAGCATCCGCCACCGTATCGCCTATTTCAAAGCCCTCAAGGCCCATCACGGCAATAATCTCGCCCGATCGAACCGGTGTCTTTATTTTTTCTTTTCCAAGACCTTCGAAGAGATACAATTCCTTGATCTGCTCTTTCTGAACCAGTCCGTGCTGTTTTACCAGAGAAACCCACATGCCGGTCTGCATGGTTCCTCGAAGGAGGCGTCCCACGGCAATACGGCCAACATAGGATGAGTAATCGAGTGAAGTGATCATCATTTGCGGAGTGCCTTCGTTAAATGGCGCTGCCGGGATGTATTCAAGAATGGTATCCAGGAGGTAGGTTACGTCCTCGGTGGGGGTTTTCCAGTCGGGGCCCATCCACCCGTGTTTTGAGGAGCCATAAACAACCGGAAAGTCGAGCTGCTCATCGTTTGCGTCCAGGTGCATCATCAGCTCAAATACCTGCTCATGCACTTCGTCGGGCTTGCAATTTGGCTTATCGACCTTGTTGATTACCACGATCGGTTTCAGGTTCAGATGCAGGGCTTTCTGGAGAACGAACCGGGTCTGCGGCATAGGACCTTCAAAAGCATCTACCAACAGGAGAACTCCATCGGCCATGTTCAGCACGCGTTCAACCTCCCCGCCAAAATCGGCGTGACCGGGGGTGTCGATGATGTTGATCTTAACACCTTTATATCGGACCGATACGTTTTTGGCCAGGATCGTGATCCCGCGCTCACGTTCCAGATCGTTGCTGTCGAGAATTAGTTCCCCCATCTCCTGGTTGTCGCGGAACAATTTAACCTGGTGCAGAATGCGATCAACCAGGGTCGTCTTACCATGATCGACGTGGGCAATGATCGCTATATTTCTGATTTCGTACATGTTTCCCTTTCGTAATTTGAGGGCGCAAAGGTACGAAAAAAGTTACTGGTTGCTAGTTACTGGTTGCTGGTTATTTCGCATTGATGTCATCCCGGTGAAAACCGGGATCTCCTGGAAGATGCTCCGAGGCAGGGGATCCTGACTTTCGTCAGGATGACAGTTCTGGCCTAACCAGCAACCAGCAACCAGCAACCAGTAACAAAAAATCCACCCAATCTAGCTTTATACGAAAGAAAAAAGTGTTACTTTTGCACCGCATTAAAACTGCATATGGACGACTATCACGCGGAAAACTACAGGTGTAACTAGTCCTCCAGAGGTCACATAAGTACTTCTGGCGGACTTAAAAACGGAGGTTACTTATGATTACGTACTGGCAAATCGTTAAAAACGGCCTGCTCCCACTTCAAACGTACATCAAAGGTGCTGTCATCAATGCGGTCTCCCCTACCGTTGAGGAGCTCAATATTTTGAAGACTACCTTTAAGATCGACGAAGATTTCCTGAATGACATCATGGACGTTGACGAACGATCTCGCATGGAGGTGGACGAAGGGAAGCTGTACATGATTTACCGGGTACCCTACTACAACCGCGACAACGGTCTCCCTTATGCCACGATGCCTCTCGGGGTGATGCTTTCCGACGATGCACTTATCGTTCTGGGCTATCAGCACAATGACGTTCTCGCCGAGGTTTTTTCCAAGAATATCAAGAAACAGGTGGATTACGAGAACAAGATTGAATTTCTGTTTCATATCATTGATTACTCCACGATCACCTATCTGAAGTTCCTGAAACAGATCAACACGGAAACGTACAAGATTGAACAGGCACTCGAGAAATCCACCAAGAACGAGGAGCTTCACAAATTACTCCTGATGGAGAAATGTCTTGTTTACTTCAATACATCCCTAAGGTCCAATGAGATACTGATCTCGAAACTGCGCAATTCCCGCTATTTCAAAAAGAATGAGGTAGACGAGGAGCTCGTGGAAGATGTCATCATCGAGATAAAGCAGGCCATCGAAATGACGCACGTATACAGCGACATTCTCAGCGGAATGATGGATGCATTTGCCTCGGTTATCTCCAACAACCTGAACATTGTGATGAAGAAACTCACCATCATCACCATAGCTCTCGCAATTCCAACCATGGTGGCCAGTTTCTTCGGCATGAACATTAAAAATTTCATGGAAGGCAGCAACATCGCCTTTATCGGAATTGTTATAGCTGCTGCAGCCCTTGCGGTGGTTGGGGTGGTGCTGATGCGGAGGAATAAGTGGATGTAGAGACGCATATATGCGTCTCTACTAATTGACTCGGCTAACGCCTCGCTAATTGGCGCTTCGCGCTAATTGGGCCAGAACGCAATTAGTGAGCGATAGCGAACCACTTAGCGACCGCAGGGAGCCATTTAGCGAGGCGTAAGCCGAGCCAATTAGCGAGCGAAGCGAGTCAATTAAATCGCTTCGATGCGAACCGCCCCCGCCAACGTCACCTCGATCGGCGCTACCGGTAATTTGATGGTAGCCCCTTTATAATCGATCTGCTCCAGGCGCTTTTTATCCAGGGTGGTGCCCAGTTTGATGAAGAAAGGAAAGAGGTCCTCGCCAACGGCTATGCTCATGTCCTCAATCATCTCGTCCCAGGTTAGCTGGTGCTCAGGATCATTCTTCCACCGGGTATGCTGCACATATCTCCATTTTGGATACCAGCCCGGACCATACCGGTCGTCGAGCTTTTGCCAGATATACCAGGTTTTAAGCCAGTCTTTACCATACCCCCACTGCTTGTTCATGGCCTCATTCTCATAGCAGGTGGCCAGATCCATGGCGTTGCCCTTCGGGTCAAAGCCAAACATCAGGTTACAGTCGCGGTTAGCCTTGTCGCGCAAGGTTGAATCGAAAAGGGCGTTTACCTTGCCCTGGAACCAACCGGCATGGGCCTCGCCGCGGTTCGGGATCGGCGTGATGCCGGCAACATTCCCTTCATCATTGGCGGGGCCATACATGGTATGCGCGAGCTCGTGACCGAAGATAGAAAGGATTCCGTGTCCGTCCAGACTGATGATGCCGTTTTCCTTGGGCTTATAGATATTCACGGCCCATCCGCCGCCGCCGCCGGCACAGAGGATCAGGTACATCGGTTCGGCTGTGGGTGTTGATGGGAGCCTCTCCTGGATAAAGGTTTGGGCTTTGGGTACATCATTCTTGACTACGTTCAGCAGCTCAGTTTTCTGATTGGCGGCGTAATAGAACACGATGTTGCTGAAATTCTCCTCAAGTTCGGGATAAATGGGACCGCCGCCTTCCATGGTCTGCGGCATGATGGGCTCGTCCCTGAGCCGCTTCTGCTTTTCGGTCAGCCAGGCCAGATACTCGCCGACCACCCTGTCAACCGAGTCTTTCTGAAGATCCGTGGCATTCCTTGGATATTTCAGGTCTTTAGTATTTCCGGTAATCAAAACCCGGCCCTTTCCAAAAGTGAGTTGAACCGGCTCATCAGCAACTTCAGCATTGAAAGCCTTTACCAGCTTTCGCACCGACCAGGAACTATCAGCCACACCTGGCTTGCCAGGGCCTCCTTTAAGCTTGCGATTATCCGTCTGGATGATCAGTCCTCCGCCTTTCTTAACAAAACTAACCAATGAGGTAATCTCCGCATCGGTATAATCCTGCGCCTTCGGATTGAACTGTCCGGTGATCGCCACATGGTATTTTGGATTCGGCCACCAGACAAACGGATAGATCTTATTGACCGTATCCCAGAGAATCCGCACCCGGCTTTCTCCCTTGGGATCCATCGCGGAGTTGATCGTGGCATGACTGCCCAGCGACCGGTATCCCAGCTTGTTCAGCTGCTCCGGCATCGTCCACATCAGGTAAAAAGAACATTCATGAGCCAGATCGACGAGGACGTTGTAGCCCTTGTCGTTTTTAACAGGTTGTTTGGCAAATAGACCTGACAGGTTTTCAAAACCTGTCAGCTTTAAGGTCGTCCCCTCCTTCCAGGCTTTATCAACCTGCTCATAGGTTAAAGGTGCTTCCTTTGGCTGGCAGCCGATCAGCAGCAGCATTCCGATTATGGGGAAAAGATGTTTCATAGGATTAGAATGTTTTTGTGGTAGAAAAATAGCAATATATGGCAGAAGGCAGAAGGCAAAAGGCAAAAATTAGTAAAAAGGCACAGGTAACAGGAACTAACGGAGACTTAAGCTTCTTTCGCACCATATATCAACACCCCAGCAAATCGCCATCCGTCATCCGTCGTCCGTCATCCGTCATCCGTCATCCGTCGTCCGT
>CAYQFT010000074.1:0-16244 GCA_964416825.1 uncultured Porphyromonadaceae bacterium | reverse complement strand
TCTGTTCAAAGATACTAAAATTACTGTTGCTGTTTTTTTTGCATGTTTTACAACGAGTGGCTAGACGCATATCAGTTGCGTCTAGCCGCCCTATATCGGAATGGTTTGCGAACATTTTTTGTCGACTAAATTTTTGTAGGTCTAAGGTAGGTAAATTCGAGTTTAATTTAATCAACGGGTAGTCGAATACATCTAGAGCCCCAGGTTGTCAAGAGGGTTCTTTATCTGATCAAATCCCCGGGTTGTGATATGAGTGTATATCTGCGTTGTTTTCGGACTTGAGTGGCCAAGAAGACTCTGAATGTATCTAAGATCAGTGCCATTTTCTAGAAGATGTGTTGCGAAAGAATGTCTCAGGGTGTGCAAGGTGACTTTCTTCTTTATTCCTGCCCGACGGGCGGCAAGTTTCAATACTTGTTCTGCGCTTCTATCGGAGTATTGGCCGCCAAACTGTCCTTCGAACAGAAACTCCTTCGGTTTATATTCCTTGAAGTATTCGCGGAGCAACACTAAAAGTTTTGCCGATAATAAAGTTATCCTGTCCTTTTTCCCTTTCCCTCCCCGAATTCGAATAAGCATCCGCTGAGAATCTATATCTGAGGGCTTCAGATTTAAAGCTTCACTGATTCGTAGTCCGCCTGAATAGCAGGTCATTATCAGGCATTTATGCTTGAGATTTGTTATGCTTTCAATAATTTTCTTGGTTTCCTGTTCGCTTAATACTTCAGGTAAGAACTTTTCTTTTCGAGGCCTTTCAACGTAGTAAATCCGGCGTGGACCTTTTAGAACCTTCTCAAAATAGAACTTTATGGAATTGATAGCCTGGTTCTGATAGGAGCTTGAGACTTGCCGCTCTTCGACAAGATAAAGAAGGTATTTATGGATATCCTCCTGAGTGATGTCAGGTATTTCTTTGTCGTTGAAGTAATTGATGAATTCCAGAAAGCAATCAGTATAAGTCCGGATCGTATTCTCACTGTACCTCAATACCACCAGCTCATTGATATAAGATTCGGGAACTTTTCTGTAATTCGCGATTTCATCCGGTTTGGGTCGTGACTTTTTATTTGAGTTCCTCAATTCCTCGTGGTATTCAAGCTTCCAGCCCCGTTCTTCGCAAAAACCTGAAAGCTTAGCCAATACATCTTCAGTGTGAGCCACTGACCACCATCGGTTCGTCATGTCCCAACTGTAAAAGGGCAATGTTTTAATCAGTTTTATCAGGTCGGTATCATATCGGAATAACAACTTTATTCTTCCCCTGTGATATTTAACCACCTGCAGTAATCCTGGCTCAGTCAGGTGTTCAACAGGTTTTGGCTGAACGGTTACAATGGGGCCATCTGACTTTTCTTCATTTAACCGCTCACCGAAATAATTCCTGATCATGGTAAGATTCTCATCCTTACGGCTGATCACCCAGCAGAACGCTGCCGAATCCCATCGGGTGTACCGTAATGTTCGCAAGAACCGGATGTCTTGCTCATTCTTCTTCATCTTCAGCAGAAAAAACCGCTCAGTTATTGCCAATTGAACCGGTTCTTTGATGACCTCTGTAGCATTTTTGTTTTCCATGTGCATCTATTTTAGTTTCCGGATGGCTACACGAATGATTTCGTGTTTGCCTCCATTATCAGATATAGATGCACAATCGGGGGGTAAATGGAAAAATCAGGTCATTTTTTAGCCCCAGAAACAGCCGTGCTTATCTTCGTCCAGAATGGCAAAGAATTCCTTCAGCATTTTACATTCTGCATGTGGCTGATAGCTTACCCATTTACCATTTGCCCGCATCCAATAGATTTTCCAAATATTTTTTGATAAGATGTACTTAGTTTTAACTATCGAGCTGATCTCTAAGGTCAACCGGTGGCCTGATCAGTTCAATTTGTTGTTTGATTTCAATTTCTTGCAAATCTTTTATTATCACGGGGTTAGAATTGTGTTTTAATCCCTTGTTACCCTTTCCAAAATTACTGCATCAAAAGAGGCAGTATCCACATTTCTAACGGGTTGAAACTCCCCGTCGTAATAAGGATTGTCAGGCTCATGCTTAAGTTTGCAAATCGAGTGTTGATAAAAGTTCTCATACCCATTTTCATAACCACTTACCAATACAGGCATGTCACCCGGGATTTTTTTTAATACTTCGATTAATTCCTCAACCGTGAAGGAGAATTTATCCGGATCGTTTTTCATGTGTTTCGAGTAGCCAATTAAATACATTCTTATTTATTATTCCGCTACGATTTTGCGTAAATGAATCTGTGGTGAGCAGGTATTTCGGATAATTGTCGTTTATTTTTTCTAATGCTCCAAACTCACGTTCTGCGGTGCTTTCGCTGTTCATTTGCCATGCTACCTGATAGTATTCAATATCGCCTCCCGGGTTTTTGCATACAAAGTCCACTTCGTTGTTACGTGTTGTGCCTGTCCAAATTTTGTAGCCCCGGCGAAGGAGCTCCAGAAAAACGATGTTCTCTAAAATATGTCCTCGATCAGTTGTGCGTTCTTTTCCTACCAAAATATTTAACAACCCTGCATCCACCAAATAGTATTTTTCTTGTGTGGCCAATTGTCTTTTACCTTTTAAATCGAAGCGATTTACTTTATAAAACACAAAACTCTCCACCAAATACTCCAAATATTTTTCTACCGTGGCATGATGTATGTTTTGCCCGTCTTGCTTGAGTGTTTTTGAAATATTGCCTGGCGATAGTGCGTTTCCAATATTTGAAGCTACAAATTTTACAATGTTAGCAAAAGCACGTTTATCGTTTATTTGGTGTCGTCCTGTTATGTCTTTTTCGATTATTGTGGTGTAAATGGCTTCCAAATATTCGTAAATTTTATCAAACCCGCTTTCTCGAAGTTCCACACCTTTGGGCAACGAGGTTTCGTTTACGTAATCAAAAAACAAGGCTTCGTATTTGAGGTATTTGTTGTTCGTGTCTATCTTTCGTGCCGTTAAGTATTCTTTGAATGAAAAAGGTAAAATAGAGATTTCTATATAACGACCACTCAGCAACGTTGCTAATTGGCTACTCAACAAAAATGCATTTGACCCCGTAATGTATACATCTGTGTTTTCGGTTGCAAAAAGCCCGTCCACTAATTTTTCAAAAAGCGGGATGTTTTGTACTTCGTCCAAAAAAACATAATTAGTTTTATCAATTTGAAATTTTTCCTTTATCTCAAAGTAAATATCGCTCCAAGTTTTGTTCAAGTAATTTTCAGGTAATTCAAAATTGTAAAACTGCAGTTGCCGTTCACCGATGCCTAGCTTTAGCAAATGCTGAGAGTAAATTTCCAGCAAAGTGCTTTTTCCCGATCTTCGCAGGCCACTTATTGCTTTAATGAGACCTTTGTCTTTGTAAGACAGTAGTTTATCGAGGTATTCCTTGCGATTGATATAGTCAGTCATAAAACAAAGATGCAAATAAAATTATCAAAACTTGCAATATTTGCAGGTTTTGATAATTGCTTCATGGTGTTCTCTTTCCATTGCCTTACTTATTCCTGGTTGCTGGGTCTGCAAAAAGGTTGCTTCGATGCCGCTCCTGCGGTCTGCGGTCTGCAATCCGCGGTCATCTAATTCCTTTTCTTAATTTTCGACGGCAGCTCAGCCTTTATAGCCGGATCACTTTCAGAGGTAACAATTACGTTCAAAATGTCGTCGCTGCTGACTTTTTCATCGAAATTCAGGTACACTTTGATTTCACGGGTTTCGCCCATCGGGATTGCGATGAGGTCGTTGGTGAGATGCGCGGTGTGGCCTTCGCCGGTGAAGGTGGCGGAGATGCGGAAGATATCGTGGTTCAGGCAGGATGCGGCGGAGCGGGATATCGGGAAAGAGTCTGAAGAGGCGGGCTTTCCGGTATTGGTGATGGCCAGGGTGAGCGCGGGGGTTTCATCGGGATTAACAGGCTTCGGGACGGGTTTGATGGTTACGCCGTGCGTTTGGGGGGCGGGGCCGTCGAGGGAGCGGATGCCGAGGGTGTAGGAGAGGATGCCATCGGGACCGGTGTGCCTCTCGAGGATGTAGAAATGCAGGCGGTTGGGGGTGTCGATCCATTCGGCGAGGCTGCCTGACTTGGTTCCGGCGTGGAAGAGGGCGTCGTTGAGCTGGCGGTAATCGGCCGGGGTGCGCATCACGGGGGTGCCGTCGCCGGGCTTCGGGTAGTCGGTCATCCGGATATCCTCGGGATGGGCGTCGATCACCCAGTTGAAGCAGTTGAATCCGTTGGGGCCGCCGTTGGGGCCTTCGCGGTCCTTGTTTTTGGCGATCAGGACGCCGTTATCGGGCGTAAAGGAGTCGTAGCCGATGCGCTGCACCACTTCAACGGAATAGAAGTTATAGGTGGATTTGCCGGGCGACAGGGGATCCTGCGCGGGATCGGTTTCGGGCGTGCGGTCCTGCGGGGCCTCGCCATCGAGCCGCACCACGATGCCGGCATACGTGCCGGGGAGCGGATCGGCGGCCCGGGCGGTGACGGTGGCCACCACCAGTCCCGATTTGGCCAGATCGTTGCGGTTCACTATCAGGACCTGATCTTCGGTAACGAACTTAAAATTCATTTTCTGGCGGAGCATGAGTCCGGCCGGCATGGAGGCCCCGGCCACGGCGGGCACCTTCCAGCGGCTGTGCGGCCCTTCGGGACCGTTGAAGCTGCCGCGGTCCATCATGTCCCAGGGGCCCGATCCTGCGCGCCGGTAAGGCAGCACGTAGGGATTGTTGTTGTTGTCGCCGGTGCGGAACAGGTAATGCCCGATCTCATGGGTGATGGTTCCGGAATTCTCGCCCTGGCGCATGGACGACAGGCCCCACTGCTGGGCCCCGGCCTTCCAGGAGGTCCAGTCGACATACCGGGTCTTGATCCAGCGGGGTTTCGTGGGATCGGGATTGCCCCATTCGGCCGGGATATCGTCCTTCGAGCGGAATTTCATCTCCCCGAACTCCTGCCAGATGCCGGTCTCGTCGTATCCGGCATAAATCCGGAGAATGGCATCGTAATTCTTCAGCAGGTCGCCGGCGGCAGCCTTCCAGACGGAATCGCAGTCGCGCTCCATGCGGCCGCGGGCGGGCACGCCGGTGGGTGTGGAATTGGTTTGTCCCCATTCGTTGCAGCCGTATTCCCAGAGGTTTTTGGGCATCCGGTAGGGTCCGAACGCCTCGATCTTCGCCACGCCCACCTGGCCGCGGGATTGCTCCATCCAGTAGCCGTTGATCGTCTGGCCGTGGTTCACCTCCGAGGGGGTGTTCCAGAAATCGGCATAAAACTGCGCCACCTGCTCCCGCGGGATCGGGTCGATCTGCGGGTTCCCGAACGGATCGGAGTGCTTCGGCAATGTTACCACAAACGGCTGATCCGGAAAATCGATAGCCACGAGGGCGATCCTTATCGAGCGGGTGGGTTTTAGGGAGGGGGAAGCCCAGTTGTGGCCGGGTATCGGATTGTAGTCTTTCCAGGTCATCAGGTCCTGGTCCTGAATGATTTGTGGGTCGATGGCGCGTTTCTCCTGCTGGGCGAAGAGGGGGGGGAAGAGGAGGAGCAGGAGGCAGAGGAGAAGTTGCCGGTTGCCGGTTACCGGTTGCCGGTTGAAGGGAGAAGGTTGCCGGTTGAAGGTAGAAGGTTGCTGGTTCATGGAAGAAGGGTGCTGGTTACTGGTTGCTGGTTATTGGTTGGGCCGGCTCTAAGGCCGGCCCGTACACGGTTGCCGGTTACCGGTTATTGCATTTATGTTGTTTCGGAGCTCTATATGTTGCCCCGGCATTTATGCCGGGGGTTGAGATGTGCTATAAACTATTCTGCGAAAGGCCTTTAAAGGCCTTTCGCCTCAAATTATTAATTTGCCTGCAACCCCCGCCTTGAAAGGCGGGGCAATTGATATCGCACTAATGTTGCCTAAGAGCAGTATGCTTCAGTCGTCGGTCGTCGGTCGTCAGTCGTCGGTCGTCGGTCGTCGGTCGTCGGTCTACCTCAAATTCACATCCAGATACACCGAATGCCGGCCATAGGTTTCATAAAAGGGCTTGAACTCAACCCCATCAATCGTGAAGCGCAGCTCCTCAGGATTGCCTGATATGGACTTGCTGAGGTCTTTGGCATCGAGGGTAATTTTCCGCCAATCTTTGCGCGGCAGGGGCTCCTGGGCGGCCAATAATATCGGGCCATAAAACAGGCTGGCAATGTTTTGCTGATCCATGATGGGCTCCAGGTAAAACTGGAACGGCATGCGCAGCTCAACCGTGTCGCCGTCTTTCCAGGTTCGGCTGATGGTAAGATAGCTTCCCGGTTCAGCCTTGACTTTTTCATTTTTTCCGTTGATCGTCACAAAGAACCCTTTGGTGGCCCAGTGCGGCACCCGTACATGAAGATCGAACTTCCCCCGGCCGTTGATGGTCAATCGGGTTTGATCTTCTTTTGGATAGGCGGTGGCCTGGGTTACAGTGATGTTCCTTTCTGCCCATTTGATGGTTGAAGGGATGTAGAGATTCACATACAACGACTGGTTATCGGAACTTTTAAAATAGATGCTGTTCTGCAGTTTTGTGTGGCTCTCCAGCGCCGTACCGTTGCAACAGGTAAACCCATTCATGTCGGCATTGCCAAACTGCTTCACCGAGCCGGGCCTCAGGGGCACGTGATAGGTATTGGCGGGCGTGTTTTCGGCAACCGACGCAAGAATATGGTTGTACAGCCCCCGCTCGTAATAGTCCATCAGCTCGGCCCGCTGATCGAAGAGGAAAAGAGACCCGGTTAATTTCAGCATGTTATAGGTGGCGCAGGTTTCATTCTGGCCTCCCGATGAAAACCCGTTCTCATAAAGGGTTGCGGGCTGACTGGTGAAACACTCCGCATTGGACGGGTTCCGCGCCCCTGCTACTCCTCCGATGCTGTACATGTAATCGCTGGTGGTCATCTGCCAGAAATTATCCGCAATGAGAAAATATTCCGGGGTACCAGAATCGCGGTACATCTCGAGCGCCCCAATAATCTGGGGGATGTGTTGATTGGCATGTAGTCCGCGGAACATATCCACGTTTTTTGCCAGTCCGTGCACATGATCCGCATCTCCATAAAATACCTTGATGTTGTCAAATAGCTGCGCAACTTCCATATAGCGTGGCTCATTGGTCAATCGATACAGCCTGGCCATCGCTTCGTTCATGCCACCGTACTCCCCGGCAATGTACCGGTTCCACATGCTGATCAGCGTTTCGGTGGGCAGCAGCTTCAGCCGGGCATACACCCAATCGCCCATGCCTTTAACGATTTCCAGGGCCTTTGGCTGACCGCTGATTTCATAGATATCCATTAAGCCGGCCAGAATTTTATGCAAGGTGTAGTAGGGAGCCCAGATTTTGGCCTGATCCCCTCCATAGCTCGCGCCCTGTTCCAGCATGATGAACTGATCGGGCGGATAGGCGCTGATAAATCCGGCACCCCAATTCCAGTAATCGGTTCGGATGCCCTTTACGGTTAAATCAGAATCATAGCCTGATTTTCCCGGACCCGGGGGCACCGCGGTCGGGTCCGACACCGATTGACCTCCGGGGGTTTGGGGTTGGCCCGATAGCCTTGACAGGTCATACAGGACGTTCACCATGTAGTCCATCTTTTCGGCAAACCGGGCCCGGAGCATCGGATCATACCCGGTGCCGGCATACGCCTGAGCCATGGCAGTCAGATAGTGCCCTGTAGTTTGGCCCCGCACCTTCGTTTCCTGACTATCCCATCCCCCGAGTGGCTGTGCCCCTTTGGGCTGCTCCTGCCCAAAGGCATTCCGGAACATATACAGGAAATTGTCGGGGTTGGTCTCAACCAGGCCCTTGATAAATTTATCCCGGTTCTCGATAAACTTCGTGTCGTGATGGTGCAGGTCGGCATTTAGTGTAACCTGATCAAGAGGAAAAACTTCCAGTTTACGATCGGGTGTGGCAGGCGCATTTGCCGCTTTAACGGTGACAACCGCTTTTGGCTGGATAGTGGTGCCAGCAATTTTTCCGGTGATGGTATAGGTTCCCGGGGAAAGGACTTCACTGTTATCCCTGGGCGCCGGCCAGATCACCCGTACTTCGGGCCCTTCCAGATCATTGCTGTATACCCCCTTCACATATCGGGGTAATCTTGGAAGAGTGCCAACAATGGTTTCTGCGTGAACATCCTGGACGTTGGTGAGGAAGGCATTGTATAGCTGAGGGGTTGATTCGGGAAAGCTGGGAAGATCCTTGTCGGGTTCCTCGCGGGTCCTGACGCCCCCCTCATCCTTTCTCAGAGCAGTAGTGTGTATCCGGGCTATCTGCCTGTTGCTCAGTGCAATTCGGTAGATCCGGAAATCGTGTAATCTGGCATTGATATAGTTCGAAGAATCCGATGCCACCGATCGTCCGATAAAGAGTTTACGGGTTGGGTCGGGTTGGGTACCGGACAGGTGTGCGGATTCCAGCTCCACCTTGCCGGCCTCGCCCACCAGCACCCCATTGACGTAGGTGATCATGGTTTTCGAGGGTACGTTGATAACCACCGCAAAATGGTTCCACTTATCCGGGGCCATGGCCGGAGTGGCAAAAAAGTGCGACTTGCCCTCAGGGCCCAAATCGAAATAGAGCTGCCCGGGGGTTGCGGAGCGCAGGTAGATCCATCCGGTAAAGCTCAGCGACTCTTCGCCGGCCAGCGCTTCCGCCGGAAGTGAAACAAACGCTTTCCCGTCTCCGGGCAACGAAAGCACCTTTTCGAACAGGTTGTCGGGCACGAACTTGCCTGCAGCACCTTGCAGGGTGCCGTGCAGGTTGTTGCGCGACCAGTCCTTTACATCCTCTTTCAGCACATAGCGGGCGATCAACCCGGTTTCACCGATTCCGTCTAAAATCTGATCACCGCTTTGCCCAACGGCCAGGGAGTTACCCAGAAAAATGCTGAGTAACAATCCAACGAACGCCTTACCTGTTTTCATTAGTTCAATTCTTTTTAAGCAAGGAAAGATGCGAATTTTTTTGGGTTTGGGAGATGTTGCTGGTGAGGCCGGCACTCAGGCCGGCCCGTACACCGGTTGGGCCAGGGCGTTACCTGGATCTGTGATTTCGGAATTCGGAACTCTTAATTCGAATCTCAACCTTATAACTTCTTTACTACTTCAATTTCCTGTGAAACCAGGGAATGAACCGGGATACCTTTTTTCGATATTCTTCATACGGAGCGCCAAAATCCTGTGCTAACCTCTTTTCTTCCATTTTCACCACCACGCTCAGCATGAAGGCAAAAAGGGAAGCGACTAAAACGACTGCGAATATCGAGTTAAGAAAAAGGGCATAAGCCAGATAGATTAACAACGTTCCGAAGAGCATCGGGTTCCGGGTGTATTTATAGGGCCCGGATACGACGAGGTTTTTTGTTTTCGGACTGATTTCAATACTCCCGATTTCCAGCGGGCCGCCTTCCCCTTTGGTGTTTTGAATCACCACGGACGAGAGGCCAAACCCAAATCCGGCCACAAGCAACAGGATGATCCCGATCCATTTGAAGGTTGGATTCGGGATGATCTCTATGCTTACCAGAGCATCCAGTAAGGAGGTCAACAGGTAAATAAGGGATGGCATGATCACGAGCACCAGCGATCCGCCCGCCACATATCCAACGATCATTTTTTTATTCTTGTTCATAAAGATTTCGAATTAGATGATCACTTCCTTTTAATCCGTCGTCTGTCGTCCGTCATCGGCCGACCGACGTATACGGCTTCGCCCGCTCAGTCACACAAAATGGACTGATCTTCTTCCTGCCCTACGATTTTCGAACCATGGCTTTGGTGAAAACCAGCTTGTTTTGCAGGAAGATTTTCTGCTCGTAACGTTTGGGGGAGAGGATATGAATCTCTATACGGACGGGAGCCAGACCGGGGTCGGCTTTGAATTCCAGCGGGACTCCGGTGAGCTGTTTTTCGTTTGTCCACCAGCAGAACCAGAGCTCGGGTTCTGCATCGGTGGAGATTTCGGATTCCACGAATGTGCCGGTTTTAGGATCATAACCGAATAGCTGCCGGGTTTCCTTTACAAGTTTTCCGTTGATTTTCAGCCGGATGCTACCGGTGAGTCCATTGCCGAAAGCTTTATCTACGGCTGTGAGAAGTGTGTCTTTACCTGTTTCGGCTTTCCATTTTCCGGCAAAGTAGTGCAGCTGTTTTACCGGGTCTGATACCGGTGATTGTGCCACCGCAATTGGGGATAACAGGAGGAGGCAGAGGAGGAGGGATTTTGTTTTCATGGTTGAAATGGTTGAAGGGGTTGAAGTGGTTGAAGGGCTATGAAGTCTGCACAACAAACATCAGAATTTGTATGCTGTCGTAAAGGGCATGCGAGATAATCAATGGCCAGATTCTACGGGATTTATAAAACCAGATGCCCATGACAAGTCCCTGGATTGAAACGGTAACAAACCCGAAAAGGCCTTGATACAGGTGCATCGCCCCCCAAAGAAGGGCGACCAGGACAATAGCTGCGATCTCCCAGTAACTGTTTGATGAGAGGCGCCATAAACAGTTCATGATGAAAACGCGCTGGATCTCCTCAAAAAGGGCTACTCCG
This sequence comes from uncultured Porphyromonadaceae bacterium, assembly GCA_964416825.1. Lineage (GTDB taxonomy): Bacteria > Bacteroidota > Bacteroidia > Bacteroidales > UBA12481 > UBA12481. The sequence goes on along the minus strand of CAYQFT010000074.1, from coordinate 5,659 downwards.
ATCCAGACCACCGGTCCCAGCCACAGGGCCAGTAACAGAGGATTTTCGGAGAGGCTTATCATCAGGTCTAAAACCTCCTGAGAGGCCGGTCTTCCCGATGGTAATATTCTGGCCAGTGTCGCTCTCCCGATCAACGCCAGCATGAAGTATAGGGCCGTGAGGCCTAGTCCGATCGCAATATCCCAATACCAGGTCCCATTGGCCGGACTGAAATCACGGACCGGCCTTTTCAGCAAAAACCTGTTTAGTGCCAGTATCCACAGGGTAAGTCCAGTGCCAAAAATGAGTGGATAGACCAGCATGTTGGTGGAAGTAAAACCCTCCTCATGCGAGAACCGATACCAAAGCATCAGGATATTGATGGGCAGTATCCCGAAGACAATGGCGATAATTGACTTGATTTTCAGCGACATATCAGAAATTTTCAGATATTTCGGGCTGCACGAGGCAGGTTGCAGAATGCTGGTTACAGCGAGGCCTTTTTCCCGGAGATCATCATATGCGGGCTGAGGGCGAGGAGGTTCGGGTCGGTTTCGGTTATTTTAAGAAGGGCGAGCAGGTGGCTGTATTTTTGTGCATCGGCGCGCGAAGAGAAATAGTTTTTTTCGAGCCAGATGAGGCCTTCCACGGCATGGAGTCCCACGACTTCTAGTCCGGCGGATTCAAACTCCGACCGGAGCTCATCGGGCCGGTGGTAGCAGGCATCCGGGAGGATGCCGGGCATATTTTCGGGTGCGTAGTGATGGCCGGAGGATAATTCCGACAGGCACATATCCAGGACTCCTTCCTGATGAATGATTCCCTGGAGGAGGGCCACGAGGGTGGAGGCGGTATAGTTAATGGCGAATCCGAGGATGATTCCGTTTTCCTTTGTGATGCGCCGGGCCTCGCGGATGGCCTCGATTCTTTCACTCTGTTTCCGAAGGTGATAGAGCGGGCCGTGGAGGATCACAAGATCGGCGAATTCGTCGGGGATCTCCAGATCCCTCGCTTCCCCCTGCTGAACCGTAAACTTGTGCCGCATTTTTGAGGCTCTTTTTTGCGCCAGTTTAACGTGCTTGAGTATGGGGTCCACCATCACCGCACGATGGCCCAGACCGGCCAGCCATTCGGAGTATTTCCCGGTGCCGCCTCCCACATCCACCACCCGGGCTTCCCCGGGCGGCAGATATTTTCCGATCAGCTCCCTGTTCCGCTCAAACTCGAGCGGCCCGAGTCCGATCGACAGCCGGTCCTCTTCGGAGGTCTGGTCGTAAAAGGTTTGAATGTCTTTGGGGATCATCAGCTAAATTTTTCTTCCGATATAGAAGACATAGCCATAATACTCCTTGTACCTGGCATATAGTTGGGATTCTCGCCGCTCATTTGCGACCAGTTCTTCGGCCGTTTTGTTCCCCGGGTGTTTTCGGAGAAAATCGGCCTGAGCGGCGACCTGTGGAGCATAGAAATGTTCCGTCCAGCAGTTTTCTGGCAGTACAAAGGCGGCGACCGGGCTGTATCCGGCTTTTTCCAACTGAGCGATCTTGTTGGAAATCAGGTCAATCTCGGGATACGCTTCGTTCCAGAATGTTTCGATTTCAGCCGGCCGTTCTTCAGTGAACCAGGATACTTCTGAAACGGCCAGATATCCGCCTGGTTTAAGGACACTCTGCCACTCCTCGAGGCCCCGTTTGAAGCCGATATTGTATATAGCACCTTCGGACCAGATCAGGTCGAGTTCTTCGGATTGAAACGGAAGGTTTTCCATTGAGCCTATAACGCCTTTAACCCGATGGTGAAAGTTCAGCTTTTTAGCATTGCCGTTAAAAAGTTCGATGAAAAGGGGAAACAGATCGATGCCACTTATTTGCCCCGGTGCATGCTGGGCCAGGACCATGGTCTGGCCGCCGGTTCCACAGCCGATATCGGCAATGCGGGATTCATCGGTGAGGCCGGTGATAAAACTGAGAGCCTTTAGGGTTACCTCCGGACTTCCGGGACCTTGCCTTTCGATGGCAGAAAAGTATTCGCATATCAGGTTGAAGTCGAATTCGTGAATGGATTTGTTTTCATTGCTCATGATGTTAAATGTTGCTGGTTGGGCCCGCTCTGAAGCCGGCCCGTACATGTTTTTGGGTGTCAGGTATCGTCGGTCGTCGGTCGTCCGTCGTTTAAAAAATCTTCTTCGCCTGCCGTTCCACCTCGGTCTTAACCTCTTTTTCAACATTCCGCACGCTCTTGCCCTGGTTGAACCGGTACGTGATGTTAATCAGGAGCATATTTTTGAGCATATCGATATTATACAGGCTGGTAGTGGTGTAGAGGCCGGTATCGATGTAGCTGCCCTGGTTGTAGCTGGCAAGGAAGTTGACGGGCAGGATGTAGCCGGCCATCACGGTGAGCTTGTTCTTGAAGAGCGGCTGCTGGACGAACAGCATCCAGAAATCGTTGTTGCCATAGTCGTATCCCTGGGCGTTGATCACCTTTTTGAGCCCCTTCTGGTAGATCAGGCCGCCGACGGTGTGAATCTTCTTATCGATATAAATCAGCTGCGTGTTCATCGTATAGTCGCTGATGGCGTTTTTCCGTTCCTTGTAGGTGATGCTCTGATGGAAGAAATCGACATCGGTTTTGATGATGAAACTTTGCTTGAAGAGCGGTATGGTGAAATCACCCTTGATTCCGTAGCTCGCGAACTGGCCGACGTTGTCGAAGCTGTACTCGAGCATATTACCTTCCAGGGGAGTGACTACGCGGTTGATCCGGTTGTTCGAGAAGCCGTAATAGGGTTCAACCGAAAACAGCCCCTGCATCATGCGCATACGTGCCGAAACGGTATGGGTAAGGTCGGGGCGGAGATCCGGATTCCCCTTCTGGGAGGTATACTGATCAATCACCTGGGTGAAGGGGGTAACCTGACCGATGGACGGATATTCGCTTTCGGCGCGGTATTTTATTTTGATATCGAGCATCTGGTGGGCCGCGATATTAAAATCCAGATAGGGCTGATAGATCACGTAGGTGTGGTCGGTATCGGCGGTTTTCGGCCGGCTGTATTCGGCGGCGGCGCCCACCTTGAAGCTCAGGGTTTTGTTCAGTGAAAGGGCATAATAGGCGTAGAGCTTGTGCCGGAACTCGCGCATCCAGAAGTCGGTGGTGTCATTCATGACCGGTAATGCGGGCAGCATCCGGGTGGCGGTTGTAAAGTCGTTCTGCAGGCTCCTCCAGGTGTTGCCGTAACCGGCCGAAAGGGTCGACTTTTCATTGATATTGTGGTTCAGTTCGGCGTAGAACTTGGTGTAGTCCTTATGGTTGCTGCCTGACTCATTCCGTTCAAAGCCGTTGTTTTGCGTGAGGCTGTTTGTGTAGGTGTCGTCGTAGCGGTTATAGGTGAACTCGGCGTTCAGTTTGGTAGCTTCACTGATCTTGAAAATGTAGAAGAATGAGTTGGTGATGTCGCGTGTGTTCGAGCTGTTGGTCCCATTTGAGGTGTACTGATTGATCAGGGAATCGTTCAGGTACTGGCTCACGCTGAAGTCCTGGGCCATCTGCTGGCGGGCAGGGAACGCTGTAACGGTGCCCTCGTAGCTGAGGGTATGGCGCGGGTCCAGAAAATAATCGAGACCGGCGGTATAGCTGCTGCTGAGATATTTGATTGCCGTGTTTCCGACCGGGTCAACCGGCCTGTATTTCACACTGAAGCCGCTGGCATAATCCTGATCGGTGGTGCCCTGCAAAAGGAAGGAGTTGCGAACGTTGTTGGCCTTGAGATAAAAGTTGACCTTGTCGTAGGTGTAATTGTAGGTGAGGGCCGCATAGTTGATCGGGAAAATCCGGTCCACTTTGGTGTCGAGGTCGAGCAGCCCGTTCTCCAGAGCCGTGATCTCGGTGCCGCGGTAGTCGCTTTTCAGGATGATATTGATGACGGCGGTATACCCTTCGAGGGCGTAGCGGCCACCCGGATTCCGCATGATTTCCACTTCCTTGATGCGGTCGGGCGACAGGTTCTTGATGTATTCCTGATTTTTTTCCAGGCCATTGACCAGCAGGATCACGTTGGCATCCCCGTCCACCTTGACCGTGCGGTTATACCGGTCGTACGTGAGGCCGTTCATCCGTTCCAGAACTTCCAGGGTATTCGTTGATCCTTCGCGCATTTTGGCTGTCACCATCTGGATATCCTTATCGATGGTGTATCCCCGGGTGGCACCCTTGACCACCACTTCGCCCAGCTCAGCGGCTCCGGGAGTCAGGCGGATGACGCCGAGATATTGGTTTTCCAATCCCATCCTTAGAGGCAGGGTATCCGCTTTATAACCCACGAAGCTGATTATGAGGCGATAGGCGCCAGGGTTCAGCATGAACTTGAAATTGCCGCGTTCATCGGTGATGCCGCCCGACACGATACTGTCGTTGGGCAGCAGGGCGCTGACATTGCAGAACAGGAGGTTTTCACGGGTTACCGAGTCCTTCACCTGGCCCGATACTTCGGCCTGGGCGAGGGTTTGCATGGTAAAACCGGACAGAATAAAAACGATGGCTGAGAGGGTAATAATTTTTTTCATTTCAAAAATTCTTTGGGGATAAGACGCCGGGATCGGGGATTCGTTACAAATGGTTGCTGGTTACTAGTTGCTGGTTGCTGGTTGGGCCAGAACTGTCATTCCGGCGAAGGCCGGAATCCCCAGCCTCGGAGCACTTGTCAGGAGATTCCGGCCTTCGCCGGAATGACAGTTCTGGCGACAGCCGATACCCCAAAATCGTAAATCCTGAGCTTCAGCGTAGTTGCATTCCCGGTGCGTCGGCGGGGCGTCTTTCGAAGCCAAATTTTTCGTAAAAGGGGTATTTGCCTTTTGCGGAAAAGAGCTGGACATCCCGGATATGACTTTCCCTGCATCGGGCTACCAGCTTTTCCAGAAGCTGGGTTCCGAGCCCCTGACCCTGATAATCGGGGTGGATGATCAGGTCGACAATGAGGGCATGATGGATGCCATCCGCGATCACCCGGCCAAAGCCGATCAGCTTATCGGAAGAATACATGGAGACTGCGTACCAGCTGTTTTGTAAGCCGGATGCCAGCTCTTCAATGGAAAAATTATACTTCTCATTCCATCCGGTGGTCTGGAAGAGATCCCAATACTGGTGGATGTCAGGAAGCGTGTCCTGAAAAACAATTGATTCTTTCATACTTTCAGGAAATCACCATCAATAATCAGGAGTTTTACTCCCTGGCTGGTCACTGACCGGTGGGAGCTCAATTCGTCGGAAACCACGTAGGTCATTCCTTCGGACAGGATGAACCGTTCACCGGTCTGCAGCTCGCTGGTAAATTCACCTTCCAGGCAATGCACAATGTGCCCTTTCCGGCACCAATGATCTGCCAGGTAGCCTTTGGAATATTCGACTATTCGGATTCGCAGTCCGGGAAATTGGGCCGTTTGCCAATATGCGGTGCCGGTTTCTCCGGCATATTCGGTTTTCGCAATGGCTGGCCAGTTGATGGTTTGAAATTCGATGGGTGTTGGCATGGGAGGATTTTTGATTATTGGGCGGACCATGGGTCTATATCCGTCAACCTAAGGAGACAAAGAGGTTTCATCTGCCAGGTGATCTGTCAATATCGCGATCCACCTCACCCCCGAAGTAGGTGTGGGTGTCGGTGTGAGTGTGGGTGTGCGCT
>CAYQFT010000073.1:0-16265 GCA_964416825.1 uncultured Porphyromonadaceae bacterium | reverse complement strand
AACTTGTCCAGGCCATTAATGGCCTGGACAAGTACAAAAACAGAGATCCTGATCGGTACCCCCGGTTTAAAAAACCGGGGCAACAGGTATGAGCACTATTGACTGGCCCAATGCCACCAATCACCATTCACCAATCACCAATCACCAATCACCAATCACCAATCACCAATCACTATTCACTATTCACCAATCACTTCTTCAAAATAGGAATCTCCCTCCACCCCCGCATAATACGCCCAATACGTGTCGCTGAATCCGTACCGCCTAAACAGCCCGACAATATGCTTCGCGGCATCGGCCAGGCCGGGTGCATTGCCATGGAAGGCGCCCCATTCCCCCACCAGCACCGGCACGTTCATCCGGACGGATGCCTCATGGATGCGGCTGAATATCAGGTCGACCCGCCCGGTACTCTGCGCATCAATCTGTTTGGTGTCGGTGAGCAGGTCGTACCCGTGGGCGGCATAGGCCACCAGCGGGTCGCGGGTACCGTCGGCGCGTTTCACCGGCTCGATGGCGGTTTGCAGGCCGGTATTGGCAAAGTAGGCGTGCTCCAGGAACAGGATGTGGGCGGTATCAACGGTGCGGATAGCATCGGCGACCCGCTGGTACATCGACTGCAGGGCAGACCGCTCAAATTCCGCATTCAGGTCGGCAGCCGCGTCCACCACGCGACCGTACCGCTCCGGATCCTCCAGGAATTTCAGGGCTTCAATGCGTTTCTCCTCATCTCCCCAGATTTCCAGGATCTCCGGTTCTGAGAGGATCCGGCCGGTTGCCATAGCCAGCTCCCTTGCGTAAGCCGTCAGCATCGCCGGCAGAATGCCGCCACCCTGCGACCCATTAAAGGGTTCATTCATAATATCATATCCCACGATAGCAGGGTTTCCGGCAAACCGTTCCGCGATATGCCTCCACAGGGCAGCGTAATGATCCTGTATCCCGATACCATCCGGAGCCGGGGTGTTGGCCCAGAAATGGTCGAATGCCCGCTGCACGGCCGGACTGATTAAATACGAATCGCTCCAGATGGCCCCCGTGGCATGCGGCAGACTGTCGGTAATCGTGGCCCAACCGGGCGCCCCGTCGCTGAACTGCCGGCCAAAGAGGTCCTGGTGCATGTCGAGCAGGGTATAAATTCCCCGTTTCGCCAACCGGTTCACCATCACTTCTATTTTATCCAGATAGGCCTCATCGTATTTCCCGGGCTCCAGCTCCGCGCCGTCCCAGATGATCCCCAGCCGCACACAGTTGAATCCCCATCGGGCAATCTTGTCATACAGGCCCACTGTATCGGGATGGATATACCCGATCGCCGGATTTTTCTCAACCACGTTGATGCCGCGGAGGATGATGGTGTCGCCTTTATTGTCGACGAAGTTTCTGCCGTCTGTCTTTAGTTCAGATAGCTGACTGGTGCTGCAGGCGCTCAGCAGGGCGAGGGCGGTGAGGAGGGGGAATTTCATGCGGTAAAAATAAGGCACAAGGCGCAAGGCACAAGGCAAAAGTAAGGAAAAAGAAAAAAGGCAGAAGAAATAAGGGTGGTTGTGGCTCAGATGCTGGGTGGGGCTCACTACCTGTAGCCCCGGTTTGAAAAACCGGTGCAACCGGTTGGTGTTTCAATGCTAATCCTATTTGATTAATTTAGGGTAAAAATCAGATCTTGTAAAATTTATGGATGTTAAATCATTTCGCGGTTTTATTGTCTTTGCCGCCCTGGTTTCGATTTTCCTTGCAGCCACTGGCTGTTCATCGGAAATGAAAAATGAAAAGGTTACTGAATTTGAAAGCTTCAGGAATGAGTATCAATTGGCTCAGGAGACGGCCGAATGGCTTGAGGTTTTTAATTGTTGCGGAATAGCCATCTATGACTCGCTACTGGTTGCTGTTGAGTGGGGAGGAGAACGGGTATTTCACGTTTACAATCTTAATACTAAACAGTTAGCAGGAACCTTTGGGCGATTCGGAAAGGGACCCGGAGAGTTTTTCAGTTGTCCGGATTTCACATCGGTATATTTTCTTGAAGGGAGTGATCTGATTATCCAGATTTTTGATGTTGGCAGGATGACCCTGAAAAACATTAACCTGAGCCAATCGGTTAAAACTCACAGCCTGGTATTACAGGATGACTATATTTTACCGGAATTGGGACCGGTTTCAAATCCTTTCATGACCCCGGATTCCCTGGTTTTTTATGCGGCGGGTGATATTCTGATATCCGTAAATCGCAAAACGGGAGATACGGTCCGACTAAACAAGCCGGTCGTGATAACGCAAAACCTTCCGTCATCTTTTAATGACTACGTTAGGGAAATGCATATTGAGCCCGCTTTACAATCCGACAGAATCGTGGGCGCTTATTACTTCCTAAAACGACTGAACATCTACAACGGCAGGGGTGAACTGATGAGGGTCATCAAAGAAAAAGGGGATCATGCTTTTGATACCAGCGACAGTGATATCTATAAGGCCAATAATCTCGTGTTTTTCTCAAAGGTCTTTCTTTCAGATAAATACATTCTTTGCTTGAACCAAAATAGAAAGGCAGGAGTCGACAAAAGCGGAGAACTCTGGCTCTTTAGTTATGAGGGCAAGGCTTTAAACAAATATCGGCTCGATAGCTGGATTCATTATGGTGCAGTGGACTGGAAAGCCAAACGATTCTACTCTTACAACTATAAAGAGAAGACCATGATCTCGTTTGCGCTGGAGGGAATTCCGGAGTAAAAAACATAACATTTTTCGTATTAAAACGAAAAATAGTATGACAATTTTCGGTTAGAAACGAAAAAGGATTCAGATGATTCTTTCAATCTCCGTAATGAAACGCTTAACCTCAGCAATAAAAGGGAAAACCTCTTCCTCGGTGAATTTCTGAAAGTCAACATAATCGCCTTTTTGTCATATTGATGTAAAGATATGAAAATGCGTTAACAGCAGTTCCTACATGTTGCCCGGCGATTGATCGCCGGGTTGGTGAAAAGCTACCCAGCCATTTAAATTTCTCTCGATTTTTCTTTAAACTAGAGTTTTCCTAAATCAAAGTAAACGTAGGTCATTTCAACTACGTCGTAACCGTATAGACGGTTATGAACGAAATCCATTGCTGTTCGCATGATTGTCCTATCCAGTAAGAACTTTTTTATGGGTCGACCTTTGTAATTGAAAACCAAAACTTCACTTTTATCTGGTTGTGTGGGAAGAATGGCCATGATCCTATTCGCATTCACAACGTAAATATTGTCATCTGAGAGATGGATATCTTCATAGTACACCTTTCCGCGTTCTTCCGCTCTGTTTACTTTGTTTTCCTTGTTTTTGATAATAAAGTCTAACCTCCCATCATGGTCGTAAATTGTAAACAATTTAATTTGATTAAAATTCCCCACAAAATAATCGCGGTTAGGACTTATATTAAGCCATTCCTGAAAATCGGGCCTTTCCTTTTCTGAATTTAATCCTTCAATTTCGATCTTTGGGGTGGTACTAATTACGGATTCAGTCCTCTCATTAAAGAAAAATAAGCTGGTTTCTCCTGCCCACTTATCTGTTCCAACCACTATTGAATCATTTAGTTCGAAGGCTAATGGATCCGGAATCAGATCGGAAATTTTTTTCCTTTTTTTAATAACTGCTGATCCTGAGGAAATTGATTGAAACACTGCCAACTCAATGCGTTCCCGTGTACCCTGATCGACCATTGATATATAAATATCCTTGTTGTCAGAATGAAACTGCGGCTGCAGCCAAGGACCATGAGAGAATTCTCCAGGCCCTTTCCCTTTTCTGCATGCCGAACCAATCAGACTATTATTCGTCGTATTAAAGAAGTAAAGCAAATGCTTATTGGCGTTCTGTACGATAACTATAATAGTGTCATAGACGCTTACTTTCAGAGGAATACCACAGTCGTCCCATTGGAGCTCCCTGGCACTGACCCTGGTCTCAATTGGGAAACTGTTGAACTCTAAAATCTGTGGATCCTTCGATGTGCAGGATGTTAAAATAATAATGGAAAACAGTGCCGCGGAAACCTGTCGGTGCATGTTGATGACGTGTTAGTGTGATTAAAAATAGCGAATTAAAGGCAAAAGGCAGAGGGCACAAGGCAAAAATCAGTAAAAAGAATAATAAGGAAAGAAAGAAGGTTCTGGCTCCTTAACCGGTAACCGGCAACCGGCAACCGGGAACCGTCTTCCAACCGGTAACCGGTAACCGCCCTTCACCTCGCCAGCATCACCACCGGATTCCCATACTCAGCCAGCCGTTTGTATACTTCAATATCATAGCTGGATGGATCAATCAGTCCTGGCTGCTTAAAACTATAGTCGAGATATCTGAATAATTCATCGGGCGATAAAATCCGTCCCCGCCAGCCATCCTTCAAGGCAAAGTGCGGCAGGAACCAGGGACCTTTATCCAGATCATTGTAATATCCGGGATACATTTTGTCGTTGCCGGCCATAATGTTGGAGCAGGCCCCGGTCTTTTTATCGAAAACTAATATGGAGGTGGTTCTCTTGTAAATGCAATTAAGATAGATCGATCCCTCCGATTCAAAGTATCCGCTTATCATATATCCGATTCCCTCGGTAAGTAGTACCCTTTCTTTTTCCTCAGAGATCTTTTTCCGGTCGGCAAAATTCTTGTCGGTGACCAGGATCACACGTGGAACCACTTTCCCCGGTTTGTTTATGAGATAAACGGTATCGCAAAGCCGGCTCCAGTAATAGCATCCTTCTTCGATGGAGTTAAAACGATACATCCAGGGTTGCCCAGATGAGAGTTTGGTTACATCAGTTTTGAGGTACCTCGACAGGATATTTCCTGAACGATCAACAATTTCAATTAAATACCCGTCGGTGAGAATGCAGGAGGCATCGGCGCGAATGAAAGCAATGCTCGTGTCGGTCAGCCATCTGGCTGTATTTGCAAACACTTTGGTGGAAAAGTGATTGATGAGCTGTCGGGCTTTGCTATAAATCTCGACGGTATAACCATCCTTAAAAACCAGGATCTCACCTTTATCGTTGATGTCCAGGGACCAAATGCTGATAAACTCACCCGGACCCTTGCCCTTTTTCATAAAATTGCCCAAAAACCTGCCGTTGAGATCAAACTGTTTCAGCGCATCGGAGGTTTCGTCGTAAATCAGGATAAAATATCCGCACACCAGGGAAAGATCAACTTTTTTCAGATAGGAGCCCGGTTTGGCTTCCAGGGGTATGTAGCGGATTTCCCTGGCTATGGAGGAGAGGTTTTTATTGCCGGGTGTGGCCAGAGATTTCGGCACATCGATCCGATAGGGTGGGATTATTTGGGCTTTTGCCGCATTGGTAGCTGTTCCGAATAATAATAAAACAGGCAGAAGGGTTTGAACTATTTTATTGAGATGAGGTTGATTAATCATGGCCATTCGCTAAATCCGTTCTAAAAATCAATTTTATATAACGCTATTATCGGATTGGAATTTTCATCCGGCAGCCAGCCCTTTGCAAGAAGTTTCTGATAAATCTTTTCCTTCTCAATGTTTTCCTGGGTCATGATATCCACCGAATTAAACATGGCCACTAATTTGTCATCTTCCCATTTTTTAAAACTGATGTATTGATTCAATCCATCAAGATCATCATACAGATAGTAGAAGTTTAAACCCTGATGTTTGTCCTTCGACCATAAATGCATGCGGAGCCTGTTTTTATACCCCCACTCAAAGAAGAAGTATTCCTCTGATTCAAAGGCATTCATCAGGCATGCCATGGTGTTCAGATCATATGGACTCCTCTCTTCAAAAGTCAGATTGTAGTACCCCTTCGGCAAACCGAACCCGGCAAAATCAACGACCAGTGACGGTACAATGGTATCATTCCTCACCTCATAAATTGTGTCATTAAGCGGTACATGGACCTTGAAACTATGATCCGTTTTAATGAAGGGCTGCAGCCCCATGTATCTGGACTCACCGGGGAAGTACTTTCTTTTTATGCTCAAATTATCCTGATCCGTAATAATAACTTTATAATCCCAGTCTGACGATCCTCCTGAAATAGCTGAACCATAACCCATTGTAAAGAATATGTAGGACGACTCGTTGAGCAGTTCAATGGTTTGTGCACGTTGAATTGAGGTTTTTTCATCGATAAAAGAACCATCAGCAAGATTGAATATCAGAAGCTTTCTGCTTCGCCGATCCATGATCACAATTCGTTGCTTGTTTTCATCAAGCAGATAGGAGGATATTTCCTGATATTCACCCGGCCCTTTACCTGCCCGTGATATTTTGTACCTGAATTTCCCCTGAGGACCAAAACAATACAATGAATTGCTACTGCTGATCACGATCCCTTTTTCAAAAAACCGGGGACTCCCGTATCTGCCCAGAAGTGCTTCCTTACAGGTTTCAAGGGGTATGTAATCAATGCTCTTTACAATCGTTGACAACGGTAAAGAATCCTGGGTGTTGGGATCCACGGTGATTTTTTCAATATCATTTTTATCAGCCTTTGTGCAATACTGGAAAACCAGTGGGATCACCAGGAGGGCCAATAGGTTTTTTTTCATGGGGATGGTTGGGTTTAACTATTGCTTATTAGAAGCTTATGCAATAAAAATAGTGATTTTTAGGGCAGAAGGCAGAAGGCAGAGGGCAAAAATTAGTAAAAAGGAAAAAGAAAGAAGAAATAAGGGGGGGCGTTGAGGCAGATGTTGGGGTAAGGCTCCCTATCAGTTGCCCCGGCTTTCCAAGCCGGGGATATGGCAATGTTCACAATTATCACTTGTCCAGGCCTTTAAAGGCCTGGACAAGTACAAAAACTGTGTTGCTTTTCGATCCCCCGGTTTCAAAAACCGGGGCAACTGGTACTGCTTCTGCCTTCAGCCCCGCGAAGGCAAAAGGCAAAGGGCAGAAGGCAAAAATCAGTAAAAAGAAAAATGAAATAAGAAAGAAGGTTCTGGCTCTCGAACCAGAACCAGCAACCAGCAACCAGCTTTACTCTCCGGAAACAAACCTCCTCAGCCGATGTTTGTATAATGAATCTCTATTGACTAAATTTGCTCATTGATAAAGATTTAAAAGGTGACAAGATGGTTGATTACAAGAAAATCATTACGATTGAAGCCGGGAAAAGAGGGGGAAAACCCTGTATACGGGGGATGAGGATTACTGTTTATGATATTCTTACTTGGCTGGCTTCGGGTATGTCAGCCGAAAATATCGTTGAAGAGTATCCTGAACTTCAGGCTGATGACATTTTTGCCGCACTTAGTTTTGCCGCCGACAGGGAACGCAGCATCTATCAGGTAGCTGTATGAAATTGCTGTTCGACCAAAATATCTCCTACCGGATTCTGAAAAAACTCCCGGAAACTTATTCAGGTTCCAGCCACGTCAAATCTGAAGGGTTGATGAACGCTCTGGATATTGAAATTTGGGAATACGCAAAACTTCATCAATTTATTATCGTTACACAGGATTCCGATTTTAACGACTTATATCTCCTCAAGGGATTTCCGCCAAAAATATTGTGGTTCCAAACCAGCAATCTTCGAACGGGTGATCTTGCCTTAATCTTGAAAAACCGACAAAATGACGTGTTGGATTTCGTCAATAATGTTGAATTCGGATGCCTGGAATTATCACAAATTAAAATAACATAGCATTCAAGTCTGGATGAAATGCCAAGAAAATGAAACACTTACATCATCTAGCGGGTAAGTGATTTTTGTTATTTGGGCACCCCGATTAATAAGGCAAAAATTAGTAAGAAGAAAAATGAAATAAGAAAGAAGGTTCCGGCTCCATTAACCAGTAACCAGTAACCAGTAACCAGCAACCGGCCTTCTCACATACCTATTGCTCCTTCGAATTATGTGATTTTGCGTTACGTAATTTTACGTATTTGAAGGTTAATGCCAAAGAAGAATTTGATTTATACGCTGAACCCGGTTCCAGGATCAGGATTCTGATCCGCCCCGGTGATCCGTTAACCAAGCGGGTCCGGTTCCGCGGAGACTTATCGGATATCAATACGGATCTCCTGGCAAATTCCAGAAAGAAGAACCCCTCCCATCCCTTCTGGATGCAACAGAAAACCCTGATCGGACTCGAAGCGCCGCTTGCCAAATATGATTTTGCGAGGCTTTATTTTTTAAATCATTCGGACGCAATGGCTCCGGAAGGGAGAGAAAAGCTAATGGCTGACAGAAAGTACCTGGTTAGCTATCCGGAAATGATATCCGTACCAAGAATGCAATATTATCTGGACGACTACATCTTTTCTATGATCATTGTACTGATAATGAAATGCTTGATTTTGTGAGGCAGGAGGAAAGTTATTATCTGGGTATCCAGCCCGGCCAAACCGGGCCCAGCATTTCAGGGTACACTCCTGATGGAAATCAGGTGACTCTGAGTGAGTTGAAGGGAAAGTTTATTTTTGTCGATGTTTGGGCCACCTGGTGCGGACCCTGCATCGGAGGGTTACCTGATTTCAAGAAGCTCGTGGAAGCTTATCAGGGTCGTAACATCGTTTTGATGGCATCCCACGATATCTGTTATTTGACGCAAAAGGGAGAATCATCAACATCCGGCTAGAGAGTCCGGGTGCCATCCTACGAAGCAAATATCTCGACAAATACCTCGATAATCCGGAATACCGCTAGCTGAAAACTAGAAACTGTTAAAACAACCTGGCAAATAATTTTAACAAGTCATTTCTTACGGTTTCAAAATCCACCATGAGATCAGGCGGAAGCTGATGAATCAGACTATTTTTCCATGCAGTCTCTACTATCCGGCTGTTTCCGTCATTTAACAATTGGTCAACTCCCGAAAATGTAAGGCCTTTGTATTTCATTTTGTTGTGGAAAGCTTTAACCACAAGATCGAGATCTGCATCCGGGTAATTACGGGAGATATACCAAAGATCAAAGAAATCGCGTGGTGCTGAGTATGAACGCTGGATGATTGCACGAAGTTTTTCTGAAATAATCTCCTCAATCGAATAACAAGGGATTGAGTTGGCTATTAGGGGTAATCGATCCGAATAAATATGATGGACCGATCTGTGGGTTGGTGGAAATACCATCAACTCAAACAGAATTATCTCGATTTTTATACTGGTGAGCCAGCGATCGGTGGAGGGAGGGTTTTCCTTCCGGGAATGATCTGCCCCCCAGAATTTTATTACAGCTTCGAAACCGGTGTGTTTTTCATTGGATTTCAGATTCCGCAAGGACACTATGTGAGTCAGTATCCCGGATTGCTGATAAACGTGGAGGCAAATCGAATCCAGATGGTTCTGTGAAAAACGGAAATCTGGGGACCGACTTGTGAAATCGAGGTCTTCAGAGAAGCGGTATGTATTAAACCAGCATTTTTTAAGGCAGGTTCCTCCCTTGAAAACCAGCATTTCAATTAATTCCGGAATTGAATATATGGCTGCAATAAAATGTCCGAGTGCCCAGTCCTTATCAACAGTACTTTTTGGAACTTTCTGCTGTTCTGCAATGGTGGCGATTTCTTTCTGAAGAATCATATTGCTTCCGGTTTACAAATGGCAAGAATCTTGTCCGTTGGAATATTCATCCTTAGCCGCCATTGACCCACAGGAATTCCTGTACGACTACCCTGAGGATCGAATAAATCATAGGTGTTGGTTATCTCAGATTTGGCGTAGGCAATAAAGACAGAAAGTTCCTTTTTATCTAAGATCTCAGCCAGAAACCCCATCCGTTTCAAAGCAGCTTTATTTCCAACGGCCTGGTGGTAGGCAATTAGTTTTTCGGGAGACAATTGCGTAGTGGAAAATGAGGCAAGAAGCTCAGGGAACCCACCCGAATAGGCTGGCAGATCAAAGCAATCGACAAAGGTTTTTTCCATGTCCGTTATTCGAAATGTATTATTACCGTATCCGAGGTTGATTAAGCCGACTTGTTTTGCCCCTGAGATTTTAACAAAATCAAAAGTAGTGCCCCCGATGCTCTTTTCTTTTTTAGGCTGGGTGGTTTGGATGAAAATTTTATTTGCGAATCGGGTTGTTAATCCATGAACATTAAGTGCTGACCAATAGGCAACGGCACCGTCTTTTACCAGGAAACAACCCGTTGCAAAATCATTGTGAAAGGTTGATCTGCAGTATTTTCCTCTTTGCAGGCGCGAAAGGAAACCTTTAGAAGCCAGATTTTCCAGTATTGAATGAAGATGTTGGATGCTCTCACCCATGAGGTTATCAATATCCCTGATATCAAACAAAACAACCTCCAGGTCATCAAGTCTCTTCAGAAAGAGCTGTTGTTCAATCGAAAGGTTTACAGTATTGTATACTCTTGACATTGTTAAATGAATTATGAAATGGGGCAAATGTTACCCCAAAAATAAAGATAACTAACAATACAAATATAAATTTAATAACTAAGATTCTGTGTAAATTTGAGCATGAAACTGCATCACGCCCTAAGCCTGATAGGGTTCCTCACCTTGCCGGTAACCCTATTGGCTCAGACTTTTGATTTCTCGAAAACTTATAGAGTTGATGTAATTCAATCACTGGATAAAGAACAGGTTGCAGATGTTTTTTCGGGTGTAAAACAGCTTGATTTTGTCAGGCTGGAAACGAAACCCGACTGCTATATTTCGTTTTTCCATGACCATGTTGTCGGCAAGAAGTTAATTGCGGTGACCGACCGAAAATCGGTTTTTTTGTTTGACCAGATGGGAAAGTTTAAAACCCGGATCGGGAAAATCGGCAAAGGACCGGGTGAATTTGTTTCGGCAGAGGCCATTGCACTGACACCGGATGAGGACGGTTTAGCAGTGCTTGACCTGGAGCGGCAGCAGTGGCTAAGGTATGGAACCGACGGCCGGGTTCAGAAGCAAATCGATCTGGGGCAGCTTGGATTGAACAACTGGGTGAGAAATTTTTGCTTCCTGGATCAGCGGACCATTGTCATGGCCCTGGATCATCACGAGACCAAACCCGATAAGGAATTCCGGAGCCTGGTCTTTTTGGATGTCGTTGACGGGAAAATTATCAAAAAGAGTATCGGGCACGATCTGTCAATGGAGGGTAAAGTAGTACAGCCCTGTTTTGTAGAATTCCCGGGAGGGCTGGTTTTTTACGAAACCAACATTGATACGGTCTATTTCATCGATAAGCACCGGAAAGTTAATCCAGTATTGGTTCTCGATTTTGGCCGGCAGAAAGGAAAAGCCCGGTCACCCGGTGATCTCCTTGAGGGGAAAGCCCCGGAGGGCTACCATTTTGGAATTTCGGCATATCAGAATGCTCCGCTGGTCAGGGTTGTAAAAAACAACGAGGTTGAATACCTGATGCCGGCGCAGAACGGCCAGGTTTGGCGAAACGTAACCGCTTCAATGAATGATAATTCCAGGTTTGGAATCGGGCTTCCGGTTGCCAACTACTCAATCAGGGCACAATCCTATTACCAGGCCTATCTGCCCGGACTCCGGGATCTGGTTGAATTATCGGAACAAATAGATAAAAAACGAAAGACTAAAACACCGGAAAGCGATCGCCTGCTATCCTTTTTGAAATCGACGGACCCTAATGACAATCCTGTTTTTGTGATGTTTCGGTTATGACCTAAGGTGTCCTTCGTCAAGAATTGGAGCGTTTCTACCTCCTGAGTTTTCCAATCAGAAAAACCGGATTGGCATTTATATCGAGAGTGTCAAGCATGCCAAATATTTCCGGGTACCGTTTTTGAGCGGAAAAGAATCAAATAAAACCTGATATTTTGCCAGGCTCTCATTCAACTTTACCTCAGCCTGCCTGCGTTGGGTGATATCCCGGATATTGCACTGGATAACCTTATGCTCCTTTTCAAGATATACATTGCTGACAAACTCCACATTGATTTTTCTTCCGTCGGCGGTCTCCAGCGGCAGGTCTTCATACCGCACATATTCCTCTTCCTGCAATTCCAGGAACTTGTCATAATTTGCAACTAAATCCTTAAACGTACCTATTTCCCAGATGGCTTTATCAACGAACTGTTCGCGCGTGTAGCCCAGCAGTTTAATCAGGAAAGGATTCACATCCATGATCTGACCCGTTTCCGCGTTGAGGATCAGGATTCCGTCCTGGGCCGTCTCAAACAATCGCCGGTACCGGTTTTCCGAAATTTTCAATTCCCCGGCAATCCGGGCAATTTTTACCTTTTTATCATCCGTTTTTTGTGTCATGTGCAAGTGTGAAACTGCATGCGTAATTTCCGCAACAATACATCGATGGGTGTTACAAAATCCTGTAAATAAATTACATAATTCACACGTCGGGGCGGACCCGTGGTCCGCCCGAAAATCCAGGGCGGACCATGGGTCCGCCCCTACGTGTAATTTATTTTTTTTGTACATTAACGCCTGATAATCAAAACCACTAGCCATGAAAAAAAACTTCACCCTCCTCCCCGGGCTGTGTGCGGCCCTTCTGATGCTGGCTACAGCGGTTTCCGGCCAGGAGAATGCCACTTCGGTCTCGTACGACGGAAAGGTTTACACTTTTGGCGGTACCACGGATATTCTGGGCCAGCCCGCGGCAAGCAATGACATGAATATCTTCGATCCCGCTACCGGAGAGCGATTTTTTCTGCAATCCTATCCTCCGTGGCCCGAAGCCCGTTCCGGGCATTCGGCGAGTGTTAAGGGCGACAAGATGTACATTTTCGGCGGCAAGAACGCTAACGGGATGTTACTTAACGACATGTGGGAGTTCGACATGAAAAACCGAAGATGGAAAAAGCTGGAACCCACCAACCCTCCCATGCCCCGCTCCGAAACGGTGCAGTGCGTTGTCGGTGATATTGCCTATGTGTGCGGAGGAACCTTTCTCGAAATGGGCTCGCAGGCTTATGTGCACGCTCTTAACCTGACCACACCCACCGCGTGGATACCCAAGGCTCCCATGCAGGAACCCCTCCAGTCTTCCGGTACCTATGTATATAATGGCCAGGCCTATCTATTTGGTGGCTTCTGGAACGATTATAATCCTGAACTGCCCGGCAATCAGCCCAGCTACAGCGCGAATACCTGGCAGTTTAACCCCGCCAGCAACCAATGGCAGGGGAGGACCACCACTGGAACCGTACCGGAGCTGGCCGATTTTGGGATCTGCCAGGATAAAGACCAGAATGTATGGGTATCCGGTGGGGTATCCTATGATTATGCTGCCATGCATACCTATTATCAAGCTTATCTGGCGTATCTGAATGCTGCCACCGGGGAGTGGACATATCCGGTGGCCACCGATGACCTTTTTAAAACCAGTGGACACACCCTGGTTTATGTTCCGGACGGCGGGCTGAAGAGTACAGGTAAGGGGAAACTATACCATATCGGCGGCCGCCAGGCTAACGGGAAAATCACCGAACGGATCGTTGAGTATGATATCGCCGGAAAAACTTTTAAGGAAGTATATCATCCAAGCGGGGTTGAATTGTCGGAAAATCAAGAACTTGCGATCTCAGTGTATCCCAACCCGGCGGTTGCCTCGGCCTTCCTGGGTTTTGCCCTGCCGAACAGCCGGAGAGTCACCGTTCTTATAACCGACCTGAGCGGGAAGACCGTACTTCGATGCATCCGGGATCAGGAATACGGTGCCGGGATGCATACCCTTCCCCTCGATGTCACCGGCCTGTCGGCGGGCCAATATAACATAACCCTGATTACCCGCGGGAAAACGGTCACGAAACCGCTCATCATCGGCCAGGAATAGGGTGATCCTCAGCCTTCGGCCGGTGTAACGGTAAATGAAAACACGGCCCCGTTTCCGGGCTCCGATTCGAGCCGGAAGGTGCCGCCGAGCAGCTCCACGAAGGCGGAGGATATCGAAAGTCCCAAGCCTGAACCCTCATAGCGGCGGGGTTGATCTGCATGTGCCTGGTTGAAGCGGCCGAAGATTGACTCCTGATCCTTGCGGGAAATGCCGATGCCGCTGTCGTGCACGAAAAACTCGGGCAGCCCGCCCGACAAACGGCAGCCCGTTTCAATGAAGCCACGGTCGGTAAACTTTATGGCATTCTTGATCAGGTTAATGAATATCGATTCCAGCTTGAACCTGTCGGTATGAATTTTCCTGAGACCCTCGGGAAACTCACTGCAGATGCGGAACTCAAGTCCTTTCTGATTCATCTCGGGGGTGAAAAAGTCTTTCAGGTAGCCAAACATTTGCTCCAGATCCACATCAGAATACTCCATCGTCACCTGCCCGCTCTCGATCCTGGAGATCTCGATAATGTTGTTGATGGTTGTCAGCAGCCTGTCGCTGCTTTTGCGCACGATCTCCCGGAACTGCTCCTGTTTCCAGACGGGCAGGTCGGGATCTTCCAGCAGGTCGAGAAAGCCGAGTATCCCGTTCATGGGCGTGCGTATTTCGTGACTCATGTTGGCCAGAAAAGCCGATTTGAGTTTGTCGCTCTCCAGCGCCTTGTCCTTGGCCTCCGTCAGCTCAGCCATCACCTTCTTCCTTGCGGTGATGTCCTGAACGATCACATGAAAAGCCGGCTTGCCTTCGAAAGTCATGGTGGTTGCAATAACTTCTCCGGTTACAGTCGATCCGTCCATCTTAATGTACACATCTTCAGCAGGATAGGCGTTACTATCGCCATCCATGAAACGCTGGGCCCGTGCGCGTGCTTCAGCAATACTGTCAGGATGCAACAATTCATCTATGGATTTTCCGATGATCTGGTCGGAGCTTTCGGCTCCCAGTAATTTTATTCCGGCCGGATTGATAAAGGCAATCTTGTCCTGAACGATGGCTCCGATCAGCACCGGCGCCGCGGTAAGAAGGCTGCGGTAGCGCTCTTCGCTCTCTGCAAGCCTTTCCTCGGCCGTGAGCCGCTGGAGGGTAATGGCGCCCTGACCGGCGATCTGTCCGATCATTTCTTTCAGGCCCGATAAATCCTTGTGTGTCAGGATTGCCAGGCTGCCAAACTGGTACCCTTTCGAAACCAGACCGATAACATAGATCCGGTCGATACCCAGCGCTTTCTCGGCGATCAGGGCAACAGCTTTCGGAATTTTCCCGCCGCTGAATTTATTCAGTCCGCCGGCCAGCAGCTCGAGCTGCCCGCTCGCATACTGAGCAATGATTTCCGGATCCATTTCGGAAACCGAATATTCCTCCTTAGCCGGGTCCGTTCCGATTTTCTGCGCCATACGAGCCCAATTGCCGGGTATTCCTGCAATATGAATCACGCGCAGCTCTCCGGTCTTATCATTCAGGCAGGTGCCTATCACCAAACCGCCGTCAATCAGGGAGCGCACCTTCTCAGGCAGAATCCGGAACAGTTCCATCTTGTCCTGTACGTTCAGCAGTTCACGCTGCAACTCGGAAGTTATCCTCGCCGTGCGGTAATTCTCCAGCGATCCCGAACCGGTTTCCACCAGGCTACCGGGCAGGTCACGATTCCGTTTCCTCCAGAGCAGACGCATGTTGAACTAAATGGTAAAGAAAATTCCAATTCCTGTTATAACAAATGTAGGGGATTATCACAACGCTCCCACATAAATGGGTGGCTTTTGGTCAAATAGCTGAAAATCCCTTATGTTTAGGTCTAAAATACCGATTGACATGTTTATCCTGATGATCATCATCTTTGTTCTGGGCTATATTGCGATAGCTCTGGAACATCCGCTTAAAATCAACAAGGCTGCCACGGCACTGATTATAGCTTCACTGACCTGGGTTGCCTACATGATCGGATTGCCCGATATCCTGAATCTCGGATTAAATGAGGGCTGGAACGCTCTAAAATCGGCCGATCCGGGCGCCGGCATCCATGAGATGATCAATTTCGTGGGCCATCACGAAGTTCTGGAACACCTCTCACAAACAGCTGCCATCATCTTTTTCCTCCTCGGAGCCATGACGATCGTGGAGATCGTTGACCAGCACCGGGGCTTCCAGGTGATCACCGACCGCATCCGGACCACAGGATTTACGAGGCTGATGTGGATTCTCAGCTTTCTCACCTTTTTCACGTCGGCCGTTCTCGATAACCTCACCACCACCATCGTGATGGTCTCGCTCATCCCAAACTGCTGCGGGATCACGACGACCGCATCTTCGTCGCCGGCATCATCGTGATCGCGGCGAACGCGGGCGGTGCGTGGTCACCGATCGGCGATGTCACCACCACCATGCTCTGGATCGGCGGCCAGGTCACGACGTTCGGGATCATGAAGTCGATGTTCCTGCCGAGTATCGTCTGCATCCTCGTGCCCTTGCTGATCCTGTCGGTGCA
>CAYQFT010000072.1:0-16351 GCA_964416825.1 uncultured Porphyromonadaceae bacterium | reverse complement strand
AAGCTGTTTGTGATTTTTTGATACTTTTAGATGCATGGATACATTTATTCAAACCGCATCACCGGCATATTTATTAACCATTGCCGTTTTGGGCATTGCCGCTCTGCTCTTGCTGATTATCCGGTTCAAGGTTCACGCTTTTGTCTCGCTCACGCTGGTGAGCCTCGGCACAGCGGTTGCCACCGGTGTCTCTTTTGATAAAGTTGTGCCGACCATGATGGGTGGCTTTGGCAGCACCCTGGCTTCTGTAGCATTGCTGGTTGGCCTGGGTGCCATGATTGGTAAAATTCTTGAGGTGACGGGCGGTGCAAAAGTGCTCGCTGATACGCTGATCGGGCGCTTTGGTCCGCAGCGCGCCCCATTTGCACTCGGAGTAGCATCGTTGCTGTTCGGCTTTCCGATCTTCTTTGATGCAGGCCTGATTGTGATGATGCCAATCATCTTCAGCGTTGCGAAGCGATTTGGGGGTTCACTGCTCAAATATGCGCTACCCGCAGCCGGAGCATTTGCGGTCATGCACGCCTTTATGCCTCCGCATCCCGGACCCGTTGCTGCTGCCGAACTGCTCGGAGCAAATATCGGATTGCTGGTAATTGTCGGAATCCTGATCGCGATACCAACCTGGTTTCTTGGCGCTTATCTGTTTGGGCTTTATGCAGGAAAAAAAATCCAGATTCCACTCCCTTCAGCCATTTTCAATGCCGATGCGATCATCGACCCATCCAGACTTCCCAGGTTTGCTACGGTGATGACTATTTTGGTTCTGCCTGTTTTGCTGATTTTTATGGATACGGGACTGAATACCCTGGCTGTGGAGGGGATTATCGATGGCAAAGCCCCATTAGTTGGGTTTTTGCGGATACTCGGCAACACGCCGATAGCACTGTTGATTACCCTGATAGTCTGCCTGGTAGTTTTTGCAAAGGAGTACGGCATGACCCGGTTGGAGCAGCTTTGCAACCATTCGCTGGCCCCGGTTTGTGCGGTAATTCTGGTTACCGGCGCGGGAGGGATGTTTGGCGGCGTATTACGAGCCAGTGGCATCGGCAATGCACTGGCAGGGGTGCTTTCAGATACGGGAATGCCGGTCATTATAGCTGCATTTGTTATTTCCGCCTGCCTCCGTGTGGCGCAGGGATCAGCAACCGTTGCCCTGACCACTACCGCGGCGCTTATTGCCCCAACCATTGCCGCCACTTCGGGGATTTCTGAACTCGATTTGTGCTTTATCGTTATTTCAATTGCAAGTGGTGCTACGGTCCTGTCTCACTTTAACGATTCAGGGTTTTGGCTGGTTTCGCGATTATTGGAAATGGATGAAAAAACAACCCTGAAAACCTGGACCGTTATGGAAACCTTGCTCGGGAGTGTCGCATTCCTAATTGTTTTGGTGCTGAGTGCAGTTTTGTAAGGTGGATCAAGACAAAATGCCTTCTGAATAGTAACGAAATAGTACCGGATTTTGTGTTATTTTAAGCATAGTAAAACGTTGAATAAAATGGCCCATACAATCAATTTGAAGCGCCTGGCTGCGGCCGGATCCTTCTTTATGCTCCTGTCGTCTTTCCAATTTGGAGCGAGCCAGGAGAACCAGACTGCTGATCCGCATCTGATTTACCATTGGTCCTTTGACAAGCCGCTGGAAAAGGGTGCGGACCTGTTTACCGGAAATTTGGAGGATGTACCGGGTGTTAAGGGTATGGCGCTGAAGTTCGACGGGTTTACCTCTTTCATCGAACGGAAGCTGGTCAATGAAAAGAAGACCTACGGCGCATTAACAGTTGAAGCCTGGGTGGCCCTGGCTGCTTATCCCTGGGACTGGTCGCCGGTTGCCGACTGTTCGCAGGATGAGCTCACCGGGTTTTTCTTTGGGATCAACAATGTGGGGCACGTTGGATTTAAAATTGCCGCAGGCAATTCATGGCTTGAAGTCGAAACCGAATCAGCCCTCCCGCTTGGTAGTTGGGCCCACGTTTGTGCCGTATTTGTGGCGGGTGAAAAGATTTCGATTTATGTTAATGGGGTGGAAGCGGCTTCTGAGAAGATCAAAGGGAACTTCATCCCTACCTTATATGGAAAATTTATGATCGGCCGGAATGCCCAGCCCAAAACCTGGCTGGAGCGGCAACTCACCACCGAAAAAAGCTATTTCTTCCTTGACTGCATTCTGGATGAGGTGAAGATTTACGACCGGGCAAAAAAGGAGGATGAAATCCGTCAGGATTTGGCATCCGTTTCCAATCTTCCGGCACCGGCGCTCAGTGACAGGAGGCTCTTTCCACTCGGGCCCGCAGGTTCGGGCAGTTTTGGCGCCTTTTATACAAAGCTGGATTATTATAAGGAATGGGATGAACTTTGGAGGGTCAGCGAGGTTCCCGACGTATTTGTCCGATTCGACGAATCGCCCGTGCAATTTGTGTTCTGGAGGGGCACAAGCTTTGTGCCTTGCTGGGTGAGCGAAAACGGAACCTGGTACACGAACGAATGGCTCGAAAGCTGGGGCAGTGATGTGGTCAGTTGCGCGGAACCCCTCATGGACCGGGATTGCCGTTATTCGCATGTCAGGATCATCGAAAATACCGATGCCCGCGTGGTCATCCACTGGAGATACGCCCTGAATGATGCTTTCTATACCATACTTGGAAACCAGGAGAATCCGAGGGGCGAGTGGTGCGACGAATTTTATGTTATTTATCCCGATCAGGCCGGAGTCCGCAAGATGGAGCTTCATTACACCACGCCCGTGCGAAAGCATGACTGGGAGGAGCAGATCGTGCTGTTGCCCCCGGGGAAATATCCCCAGGATGTGATTGATAAAAAGAGTGTTACGCTGGTTAATATGAAGGGCGAAACGGCGGACTACACGTGGGATGACAAGCTAGAGGTGGAGATGCCCCAACCCAAAGGTGCAAATATGTCGCTCGTGAACCTTAAATCAGCCTACAAACCCTTTATAATCGTTTCACCCAATCCTGTTGAAACGGTTGAAGGCAAATGGGATTCCCCCTATTTCAGGACCTATGGAGCCAATATGGCGATCGGCTACCGGGAGGATCCGGTACCCTCGGCCTACGGCTGGTGGAACCATTGGCCGGTTGCCCAGATACCGGGCGACGGCCGCTGGGTGGTTACACCCGATCATCCGAGTCACTTCAACCTGACCACCTTTGTGCAATGGGAGGATTATGCCGTCACCAACAAAACCCGCACCCGGATCATGCTGCAGGGGATGACTCCCAATGGGGCGGCGGGGTTGGTCCCGATGGCCAGATCATGGCTCAGGGCACCTGTGCTCGAACTCGGATCAAGTAGTTATAAGGGTGGGGGTTATGATCAGGCAGAGCGGGCATATGTGATCGAAAAGAGTGTTCAAACCGCTCGTGGCTCGCTTGATTTTACCATCCGGGCCGGCGATGAATCTCCCTTATTAAACCCGGCGTTTATTATCAGGAATTGGGGTAAACAAAAGGCGGAAATCAGCCTTAACGGGCGGAAGATCCCTGAAGGAAAAGACTGCAGGCAGGGAATCGTTTCAACGCCTGATGGTGATGACCTGATTATCTGGCTCCGGCTGGAGAGTGAAAAACGGACGGATATTTCTGTTCGTACCTCCCGGCTAATTGATCCCTGATCCCCTTGTATTTCGGGTCATTGGCGAGGTTATTTGTTTCGAGTGGATCCATGCTGATGTGGTACAATTCTTCAACTTCAGGTTCAATATTGACGTAGCGAATATATTTCCATTCCTCGGATCGCACACCCCTGCTGTCGGGGATGGGATTTTCGACCTCAATAATATCAACATGTTCCATAAAAAAATCGGTCCTTGACGGAGTTTCTTTCCCACGAAGAAAAGGGGATAAGCTCATCCCGTCCATTTCGTCAGGAACCGCTATGCCGGCCAGATCCAGTATCGTTGGAGCAATATCAATGTTCAGGGCCAGATGGTCAAGCTTCGCTCCCTTCAATTTACGGGGATGGCCCGGTTCGTAAATAATTATCGGAATACGGATTGATTCCTCATATAACAACCATTTTCCGCCAAGGCCGTGCTCACCCCACAAATAGCCGTTATCCGAAAGGTAAATGATTATGGTATTCTTGTTAAGCTTCAGATCCTTAAGGCTTTGCACGATTTTTCCTACTGACCGGTCCAGGCTGGCTACACACCTGAGAAAATTCTTCTCGAAATTATCCTTCGTGGGCTCGTCTTTTCTCTCATCGAAATAGCACCAACGGTTCAGGGAATTCTCCATCACGGCCGCCGACATTGCTCCGTAAGCCTCAGGGGTATCGGTCGCTCTTTTGGGAATGATCACCTCTTTGAACAGATCCTTGTCCCGTTCGTCGGGCTGATAGGGATGGTGCGGAGATTTAAAGCATACGGTGAGGCAGAAAGGCTTACCTGCATTGCGGGATTCTAAGAACTCCCGGGTTTTGGCGGCCAGCCACTCCTCATTGTGTACCTTCCCGCTGTCGGTTTTATGAAAGTAGCTCCCCTGGTCGGCCCACGCATTGAAAAGGTCAAAAATCCTGTCGGTGCCTTCCGTTCCCATGCCCCATTTCCCGAGTACCGCAGTTGTGTATCCATGATCGTGCAATAAGGCAGGATACGTTTTGCTGATAACCGCAGGGGTCATCGGGGTGTTAAAATGGTTCATCCCATGCGTACTTGCATATTTTCCGGTCATGATGCTTGCCCGCGAAACGGCACAGATGGGAGAGGTTACGAATGCATTCCTGAAGTATGCCCCGCTACTTGCAAGCCGGTCGATATTCGGGGTTTTCAACTCGGGGATAATCGGATTATCGGCACAGCTTAACTGGTCCCACCGCTGATCATCGGCAATCAGAATAAGAAAATTTGGTTTCTTAACACTCCTCCCGGCGCATGCTTCCAGCAATATCAGAGGGAAAAGGAGGAATAACCGGCTGCTTAGTTTCGCGTCGCCCATGTGATAACTATTTCAGCCTTGCCAATCAAACCCGATGGCAGCAGGGCACTCTTTGCGTTGAACTTGTGCTTGACATTGGTTCTGGTGTAGGCGGGGCCGTCAGGATTCCTGTGATCCCCCACAATCCGGTTGTTCCAGTTATTGATGACCTCAACCTTGATTTCGTTGGTTCCCGGTTTGAGGTGCCCGGTGATATTGGCCCGGTAGGGTGGGGTCCAGATAATTCCGTTGTCCTGTCCGTTGATGATGACCCTGGCTGTTTCCTGAATATCATCGAAATCCACGTAAACAGCCGGCTTTTTAGCCAGCATCCCCTCATCAACCGTGAACTCCCGGCTATAAGTTGCGGTGCCGGAGTAGTATTTTACGCCGGTTGAATCGACATCCGGCCAACTGGTAAGCCGGTCCATCTGAAAGGCCGTTGGGCCTCCCATTCCGGGATTGAAGCTTACCTTCCATTTATCAGTGATATCGATTCGCTCGGTTTTATCTGCGCTGCCTGAAAATCCAAACTGAAGATCTTTACCCAGCCCCGGATCATTTTTCTTCGTCGACCTGTCCCTGAATATAACGAACCGGGATGCCAAAGGATCCATCATCAGTTCGATACGGATTCCGCCGCCCGTTTTTTCATGGACGACCTTCCGCTGGATCAGGCCTGTTTCCGCATCCCACAATTCGGGAACCCAGTCTGAGCTGACCCTGAAGGTGCAGGTTATCTTTTGTGCATCCGGACTGCTGTTTGAAACAAAATAGATGTCTTCTGTTTCCGTTCGGCGATGGATGAAGTCGATGATATACTGACTGTTGTCAATGCCTTGTATATCAAGATCCGGACCCACATTCATCTCCTCCAATACTTGTTTCACCGATTTGCCCCAGTAAACATTCCCTTTGCCGTAAGTGTTTGAAAAAACTTTTTCCCCGTCGGCCTGGCCCCATAACTTCGCCGCGATGGCTTTCACCTCATCGTCGCATCCGGGATAACCCGCCAGTGAGGTAGTCCTGTCCGGCCTTGGGCCAATCACAGTAGCCCCGTCTGACACTAGTTTCTCAAGACTCTTTAAGACTTCCAGGGAAATATCTGCCCGGTCTGGAAGTAACATCACCCGGTAGGAGATGCCCGATGGCAGCACCAGATTACCAGCCTCCACCCGCAAAGTGGTGGTTATAACATCGGCATTGATGTAGTCATAATCATGTCCGTGCAGAGCCCCGACATTAACCGGCTTGGGCTGTCCGCAGTGGAGGCACTGGTCGTCGTTGTATATCGGCTTGATATTCGGATCGATCCGTTTGGGTGGTACCAGGTTGGGTGCCTGATCGCCATAATAGAGGCAGGCGTCTGCAACGAAATTCCCCTGTCGTAATAGATAGGAGCATCTGCTGAGATAGTCCATGAATGGCCGTGCCATATCCCACCAGGTGGTATTTACGTTGAGATGCTCCCCGGCATGATAGGCAAATCCGGGCTTGCCCGCAATTTCGGGATTATGTGCGAAGGTGTGGAAAACAATCTGGTTGAGGCCCTGGCAAAAGGCGATATCGATCAATTGCTTATAATCGGCAGGGCCGTGCTGCCAATGATTCCAGCCTGTGAGCGATTCTGATGCCACCACCTGTTTTCCGTAAATATGGGCGGCGCTGGCAGCCTCGCGGGTAACCCAGAATCGTTGCCGGTTCCAGAATTCACCCATGGGCACATCCGAATTTCCAAGCCCTTTCAGCGGTTCAACCCGGGGATAGCCTCCATGGCCGGCCTCGGCGAACAACTTCATTCCATTGGCATTTGAAAGTTCGGTGGCTTGCTTGAAATGATTTTCAACGATCAGGTCGCCGACCAGGCGGTTATAATCACCAAGGAACCGTTCCCCAACAATAGAGTCCTCACTGCTGTAGCCCTGAAGCAGAGGTAGGAATGGCGCGGGATCGTAATTGTAACGGGCTTTGAACTCCTGAATTAACCCGGGGGTCCAGTCTTTTGCGGGCCAAACTTCATAGCTGTCGACCTCCAGGAACTTTAACCGGTTTTGCGGTGTGTTTATCCGGTCCAGACGGGTAATAATGGTATCGAAATGGATCTTAGTCGCCCTGCTGCTCAGATGGTCGATCATGGGGCCGATGGAATTTGGACTGGGGCATTCCAGGCTCTGACCGGTATTGCACATGAAGAATGAGATGATATCCCATTTTCCCTTGGGTACCTCCCATTCGACAGACTGACCTGCTGTGGTGAACTCATCGAGGGAAACCGCATTAGCCCCCGTATAATCGATCTTCTTTGAGTCGGAATGCGGCACGGCGACAGAGGTTATCCATGAGCAGGCTCTGGTTCCATCTGCATAGCTTTCTGGCTTATTAATCAATATTTTCTTCTTTGATGGCCCCTCAACCATCTGGGTTGTACTGAGCAGCTGCTTACTTGCATCAGCCTCGCCAATCCAGTCACCGCCTGCATTCCAGCTGCTGGAAGCTATCATTCCCATTTCGAGCCCGAGCCGGCCAGCGGTTTTTAATGCCAGGGCAATGGTTTTCAACGATTGTTCGCCCAGGAAGGCCGGCCCTGCCGGAATCATTTTCCCGGGATCGGCCAGCGCCCCAACGTCCCAGATAAATGCACCGCGCATCCCCTGCCGCTTCATTTCTTCCAGTTCATAAACCAGCTTAACGGTGTCGACATAGCCGTTTAACCAGTCGTAAAAGGCCAATGGCCTGTTTTCAATGGAAGGATTTTTGAACTCTTGCTCCAGTTTCCCCCCTGAAGGCATTTTGGCGGTACACTGGACCAGGAGAAATGATACTAATAAAAGAAATACACTTGTCTTGATTGAACTGATTAGTTGCGAATTCATCTTAACCATATTGAGCGAAATTTTGCAATATTTTTTTTTGGTAGTGATTCAAAGATAGGTTATAAGTTAGTACCCAATCCTACCAATTTGATACATATAGATATCCTAAAGGTGTATTATCTTGAGCCCGAAAACCGTAAAAAGCAAATCATGACAACAAGAAGGGAATTTACAAAAACTATCTCGATTGGGTCAGCGGGAACCCTGATACTCGGAGCTGCATCCTGTGCACCCGGCGAAGAAAAAACTGAAAATGTGGTATGGCCAACGGATAAAGTAAACATTGCCGTTGTTGGTATTGCGGGTAGGGGAGGCAGTAATTCAAATGCTTTAAAAGGCCAGAATATTGTGGCTTTATGTGATGTGGACTGGAGAGAGCGCCAGCTAAAATCATTTGATGCATATCCCAAAGCCAAGCGCTACAAGGATTTCAGAGTGATGTTGGAAAAGCAAAAGGATATCGATGCTGTTGTGATTGCCACGCCCGACCACGCTCATGGTGTTATTGCGGCGATGGCAATAAAGATGGGCAAGCATGTATTTTGTGAAAAACCACTGGCACACTCTGTATTTGAAGTCCGGGAAATAACCCGCCTGGCAAAGGAATATGGGGTCCAAACGCAAATGGGGAACCAGGGCCATTCATCGGAAAGCATCCGTCAGTTTTATGAGCACATTAAAGCCGGAACCATCGGCAAAGTAACTGAGGTTCATGCCTGGTGTGACCGTCCGGCCGGAGGTGGCTCGGTTTCATTCCCGCATGGGATCGTTCGCCCCACAGGCGATCACAGAGTCCCACGCAAGCTGGATTGGGATCTGTGGCTCGGCCCGGCGCTTGACCGCCCCTATCAGCCCGACTACCTGCCGATGAAATGGCGCGGGTTTATCGATTTCGGCTGCGGTGCCCTGGGCGATTTCGGGTGCCATACGCTTGATCCTGCCTTCTGGGCATTGGATCTGGGAAGTCCTGACAGCATCATCGCCAGCACATCCAACCTGCTACCCGAGGTTAAATACGATACCTACCCAACGGCATCTATCATCACGTACAAGTTCCCGGAACGGGAGGGACAGCCGGCTGTTAAACTCATGTGGTATGACGGCGGACTGCTCCCGCTTCATGACGACCGGCTCCGGGGCCTGGAATACGAGGACTGCGGAGCCCTGCTGATCGGGGAAAAGGGGATCATTGTACACGGTTCCCATGGGGCCGGTGGTTTTAAAGTACTGCCATTTGATAAGAACGTGGTCGTCGAAACACCGCCTCAACTGATTGAGCGGAGCAAAGGGCATCACGCCGACTGGATCGAGGCGATAAAAACCGGAAAACAGGCCAGTGCCAACTTCAATTATGGCGGGCCGCTCACGGAAACGGTGCTATTGGGGACCGCTGCGTCTTTATTCCGAAACCAGGAATTGAAATGGGATAATAACAGCATGAAGGTTACAAATCTGGAAGCGGCAAATACTGTTATCAAGCCTGAGTTCCGGTCGGGGTGGACGATGGGATAACAAACAAGTTAAAGTAACGTCATGAGGCAAATAATTCGGTTTGAAATTCCAAAAATCATCTTCAATATTCAGGTATCAGTCTTTCTGATGCTGGTCTATTGCTCATGGTCCCTAAAGGCGCAGGATTCGCAAAGGCCGAATGTTGTTTTCGTGCTGGCCGACCAGTGGCGTGCACAGTCGACCGGATACAACGGGGATGAAAACCTTAAGGGCCGCACTCCGAATATCGACCGGATGGCCGAAACCGGACTGAATTTTGTCAATACCCTTTCGGTTTGTCCCCTTTCCGGTCCATACCGGGCATCTTTGCTAACCGGACAATATCCCACAACCCATGGGATTTTCCTGAACGACCTGCACCTCCGCGATGAGGCGCTGACCATGGCCGAAATCTATAAGCAATCCGGATATCAAACGGCCTATATCGGTAAATGGCATCTGGATGGCATGGGCCGGACAAATTTTACTCCCCGCGAAAGGCGGCAGGGATTCGACTACTGGAAAGCGCTGGAGTGCTCGCATGATTATAACCAACTGCTTTATTATTCGGGTTATAGTGATGAGAAGAGGTACTGGGACGGATATGGTCCTTATCTGGAGACAGCGGATGCCATTCAATACATCCGCGAGAACTCAAAAAAGGGGGCCCCTTTCTTACTTGTCCTGGCGTGGGGAGCCCCGCATTTTCCGCACAATAACGCCCCCGAAGAGACGCAGAAGCTGTTTATTCCCGACAGCATAAGATTGCAGCCCAATGTGGCAGAGAATATGAGAAGTGCCGCAAAGAAGGAATCGGCAGGGTATTATGCGCATATCGCAGCATTGGATAAATGCATGGGTGACCTGCAACGCGCTATTGCTGAAGCTGGAATATCGGAGAATACCATCTTTGTGTTTACCTCCGACCATGGCGAAATGATGGGATCACAAGGGATCCGACCCACGCAGAAACAGGTACCTTGGGCCGAATCCGTGAGGGTGCCGTTCCTTCTGCAGTATCCGGCCCGGTTCGGAAATCAAAAAATACGAATCAGTGCGCCGTTGAATACCCCCGATATACTCCCGACTCTCTTGTCGTTGTCGGATATCCCTGTGCCTGAAACGGTGGAAGGGGAGGATATGACCGGCGTGATCAGAAGACCTCATAAACCAAGCGATAAGGCAGCACTGATCATGAGCGTGTCACCGTCGATATCCCTGCTGAAGGATGAGTACAGGGGCATTTACACCAGCCGCTATACCTATGTGGAAACGCTCAAAGGCCCATGGCTGTTATATGATAATTCCGATGATCCGATGCAATTGAATAATCTTGCAGGCAATGCTGCCTATTCCCGGCTGCAAAAGAAAATGGAATCTTCACTTCGGCAGGAACTGAAAAAGATCGGTGATGATTTCAAACCACGGGAATATTATTTAACCAAGTGGGGGTATAAGGTCAATAAGAACGGATATATTGACTATTAAACCCGATTAATTCATTTGCACCGGCCAGTTTTATTTTAGGTACCATCTCTGAAAGTTGCCAACTTTAAGCAGAAGGCTCTGCTAAGCCGGACTACCTGATTAAAATTCCCATCTCTAAAACATGATATATCTATATTTATCGTAAATATTTGGATATAAATTTAGATATATCTATATTTGTAAAAGAATGACAATGCTTAATAAGTATAGTGAACTTTACAAAATGCCGGGTAGTGAACTTATCCGGCAACTGGGGCAGCGATACAGTGACTATCGAAAAAGGACAGGACAAACTCAGAAGGACGTTGCTGAGAAATCAGGATTGAGTGTATTTACAATCAGTTCTTTTGAAAATGGTTCTGCTACCGGAATAACATTGGCTTCGTTCATTAAATTATTAAGAGCCATCGATTGTCTTGATGAAATTGAGAAATTGTTGCCTGAACTGCCTGAGAGTCCCCGTGCATTATTTAAGAAAAGGCAGAAGGGGAAGTAATTATGGAAACGAATGTTGTGATGGTTAAGTTATGGGAGATGCCGGTAGGATATCTTTCATGGGATAAAAAATCAGAGACGGCATTTTTTGAATATGAACCTGAATTCCTTGACAGAGGTTTGGATATAGCTCCTCTGACAATGTCCGTTAATTCCCCCCGAAGCAGGACACAGATCCCCTGGACAGGTAATAAAGACAAATTATATCTGGGCCTTCCGCCGATGATTGCAGATTCATTACCCGACAAATGGGGTCACTCGCTTTACAGAGCCTGGCTGCGTGATAATCATATTCCCGCAAATAAGGTAAGTCCGGTGGATCACCTTTCGTTTATAGGCAGTCGGGCTATGGGCGCACTGGAATATGAACCGGCTCAGAAATTAGGAGATGACTCTGTTCTTTCGGTCGATATTGAACATCTCTATGCATTTGCCAAACAGGTATTGAATGAACGGGAAACCACGGTTTTGAATGCGGAGAATTCTATTTTATGGCAAGATCTGATCAAAATCAGTTCTTCTCCCGGAGGTAAGCGACCAAAAGCAATTGTCGCGGTTAACAAGGCTACCGGAGAAGTCATGTCAGGGCAGGGAAATATCCCTGAAGGGTTTGATCATTTTATTTTAAAGTATGATGATAACACATCCTATCCTTTTGCCAGGATGGAATATGTTTATTATAAGATGGCTCTGGATGCCGGAATAAGCATGATGCCATCCGAATTACGTTCCTATGGAAATGTTACCCATTTTCTTAGCCGTCGTTTTGACCGTGTCGGCAATAACCGGATCCATACACAAACCTTTGCTGCCATGTCGCCGGGAGGTGACAGCTATGATGATATTTTTGAAGTAATGCGCAGGCTTAACCTGTCTCACGCTGACAGTCGCCAGCAATATCTGCGGATGGTATTTAATTTACTTGCCCGCAATGTTGATGACCATTCAAAAAATTTCAGCTTCTGTATGACATCCGACGGTAAATGGCAATTATCCCCGGCATATGATCTTACTTATAGTGTTGATCTTTCGGCCCCTGCATTTTTAAACAGACATTCAATTACCATTAACGGTAAAAATGAAAATATAACGCGCAAAGATCTGGAAGCAGTAGCACAGCGCAATGATATTCGTAATTATAAGTTTCTGATTGACAGGGTATGCAGCGCGGTATTTAAATTTAAGGACTATGCTAAGGAATTGAATATCAGCAAGGCGTTAATTGAAAGTATTGAATCTGATTTTATCAGGGTCTAGATGGATTAGATCGCATTAGACCAAATCCTATAGTAAAATGCCACTATAAAATAGTTTTAACATGCGCACAAAATATTTTTCAGCCCTTTCGCTCACGGGCTTCGTACTCTTTGCTCTTACCATTATGGCTAATGCCTCAGAGCAAGATCCGAAACCGCTCCTTCATCCGCTTTTTACCAATCATGCGGTTCTTCAGCGCGATATCAGGGTGCCGGTCTGGGGCTGGACAACGCCAGGCGCAACAATCACGGTTAGTTTTGCAGGGCAGGAAAAAAGTGCCACCGCCGCTGGCGATGGTAAATGGACGGTATACCTTGATCCCATGCCGGCCAGCGCTAAAGGCCGAATGCTTACGGTTCAGGTCGCAGGAACCAAGCAAAAGACCAGGATTTCCGATATTCTTGTCGGAGATGTCTGGATATGTTCTGGCCAGTCTAACATGGAAATGGGCATAGGAGCGTGCAACGTGCCCGATGAAATCGCTGCCGCCAATTTCCCACAGATTCGCCTGCTGAACGTACCCAAGAAGATTGCCTACATGCCGGAGTCAACACTCAACTGCTACTGGCAGCCATGCAGTCCGGCTACACTGATGGATGGCCCCTGGGCCGGATTTTCGGCTGTCGGCTATTTCTTCGGCCGGGAACTGCACCGCGATCTCAATATTCCGGTCGGGCTCATGGTAACGTGCTGGGGCGGTACGGTCTGCGAAGCATGGACCAGCGGAGAGGCCCTCAAACCCCTGAGTGATTTCGCATCCGGAATAGATGAGGTACAAAAGGTTGTTGCTGCACCGGGACCTGATAAACTCGGCACGGTCATGGATAAGTGGTACCAGGCCAACGACCCGGGCACAGTAAAAGCCTGGTTCCGGCCCGATACAGATGTTTCTGCCTGGAAAACGGCAACTATGCCGGCAAATTGGAATGCGTGCGGAATATCAGGATATGAAGGCGTTGTATGGGTCCACCATACTTTTGAAGCACCCCCCGCCTGGGCCGGTAAAGATCTCGTTCTCAGCTTCGGCACCATCGGTGACTGCGACGTCACCTGGGTGAATGGAACCGCGGTGGGACAAACGGATTATTATGATATGCCGCGTATCTATAAAGTACCGGCGGCAGTGGTGAAAACCGGCAGCAACGTGATTGCCATGAGGGTGGTGAACTCCGGTGGCGGCGGATTCTTTGGCCCCGCCGACAAGATGAAAGTCTATCCATACGGGGAGGAATCCTCTGCCATCTCCCTTGCCCGTCCCTGGCGTGTTCAGGAAACGGCACCACGCGCCGTCACCGGTGCGCCGCTGGTGGGAAACCCGAATATACCCTCTGTGTTGTACAACGGAATGATCGCTCCCCTGATCCCATTTGCCATAAAGGGAGCCATCTGGTACCAGGGTGAGGCTAATACTTCCCGGGCCTACCAGTACGATGCCCTGCTGCAAACGATGATCAGGGACTGGCGCTCAAATTTTGGGGTTGGCGACTTCGGGTTCCATATCGTTTCGCTGGCCAATTACATGAAAACGTCTGATTCACCGCAGGAGAGCGCCTGGGCCGAGCTGCGTGAAGCACAGGCCATGGCCGCAAGCGCGATGCCCAACAGCGGCATTGCCATGGCGATAGATATTGGTGATGCCCGCGACATACATCCCAAAAATAAATTGGAAGTAGGTCGCCGTCTTGCCCTCAGCGCCCTTGCGAATACCTACGGAAAGGATATCGAATGGTCGGGTCCCTGGTACAAATCCATGGAAATCACCGGCAAAGGCATCAAACTCAATTTTGATCACGCCCGGGGCGGACTCACCGCCAAGGGAGATAAAATAACCGGGTTCGCGATTGCCGGCGAGGACCGGAAGTTTGTTTGGGCCGATGCGGTCATTGAGGGAGAAACCGTTTTGGTATCATCTCCCCAAATACCCAGGCCGGTTGCCGTTCGATACGGATGGGCTGATAACCCCGTATGCAACCTGTCGAACAAAGAAAACCTGCCCGCAGTACCTTTCCGCACCGATAACTGGCCCGGTGTTACCAGACCAACAGACCAGCAGGTGATCTACCCGCCATCCGCCATGCCCCGCGTGGACATGCACACCCACATGGATGCCAAAACCCAGTATGCAAAAGCAGTTGAGGCGATGGACAAGTGGGGCGGCACTATCAGCATTACCCTATCAGGAATATTCTGGGTAAAGGACAACAACGACAGCGCTGCGAGTCCGGCCAGCGTGAAACAGATCCCGGGTAACGATATGTTGTTTGTAAAGGAAAAACTCGATAACCGGATTCTGTTTGTGCCCGGAGCCTACACAATACCAAAGAATGGGATCTGGTGGAGCGTTGAGGATATTAAAACCTTTAAGCAACAGTGTTTTGTGGGCCTTAAGTTGTGGCCTCACGGAGCAATCCTGACCAGCGAAATCCCCGGGATTCACGAACAGCTTGATGAGGCAGGGCGGCAGGGCATGCCGCTGATAGCCCTGCATACCGGGGACCCGGGTACCAAGGATGCTAACAGCGCTGCCTATCCTAAGTTTGAAGAGGATGCGGTTGCTGTGGCCAAAGCGCACCCGCAAACCACATTTATCTTTGCCCACGGACTCTTCATGCTGGAAAACGACGAAGGGCTCGATAAGCTGGCAGGGATCTTTGATCAATGCCCGAATGTCTTTGTAGATCTGGCCTTCACGCACAATATGCGCCAGGCGGCCCATTACACCGTAAGCAAAGCCAGGGATTTTTACATCAAATACCGCGACCGACTCCTTTTTGGTACCGATGTCTTTGCAGCCGGGGCTGGCGCCGATGCTTTCCTCAACGAACGCAAAGTTTTGGAAACCAATCAGGTGACTAATGGTCTTCACAAAGGCCCCCTCCTCGAAGGATTCAATCTTCCGGATTCCGTTCTGAATCACATCTGGTACTGGAATGCCGCCCGGCTCATTCCAAGAGTTCGCGAGGTTCTGGAAGCACGAGGGTTCCGCATTGGTTACGAACTGGGCAGCTTCAAATTCGACCGGCTTCCCCCGGATGTGACTGTGAATAAAATGACCATTAACGGACCGGCTGCAGATATCACAGGCACCCTGGGCAGCGTGACAGACAGCCTGGTGGTGGAGATCGCAGGCAAGGTTTATCAGGGTATTGATAACAGGAACGGCACCTGGAAGCTGCCCGGAGACCGGATTGCCAGCTTGCGTCCGGGAATTTACGATGTCAAGGTAACTGCCAGAAACTCCATCGGGCTCATCAGGAACGATTCGACCACAAACGAGCTGACAATAGGTATCATCCCTGGCGTCAAAAAAAAAAGGGAGCCATCCCCTGAACCGGCTGACCCAGATAAACAGGACTATTCCGCCTGGAATACTATAAAACCCGGCGTTCATTCCGGATTCGGATCAACCGATGTTGCCTGGTCAAAAAGCACTCCGCCGGCAGGAAATGTTGCGAAAACAATTAAGCTTCAAGGGTGGAAGGGTGAACGCGTTAGCTGTCAGTTGCTCGTTTGGTCAACAGGGAATAAAGAAGAGATCACGATTGAACCGAGTGCGTTTCGCAGCGCTAATCATCAGATTGATAAAGAAGTAACTTCAATATCGATAGTCAGATATGTTTTGTGTGATGACTTCTCAGGAGGTTGCGGCGCACGGGATAAAAGCAAGAATCCGGTTCATATCAGCCCTGATCTGCTGAGTCATGCAAACCGTTTTACCCTGGATACCCCGGGTACCCGACCTGTATGGATTTCCGTGGATATACCATCAGAAACGCCGGCCGGAATATATAAAGGAATCATTACGCGTCAATC
>CAYQFT010000071.1:1794-16653 GCA_964416825.1 uncultured Porphyromonadaceae bacterium | reverse complement strand
TTGCAGTCTTACAGTCTTACAGTCTTACAGTCTTAAAGTCTTACAGTCTTAAAGTCTTACAGTCTTACAGTCTCTCAGTCTCTCAGCCTCTTCACCCTCACCAGCAACATTTTCTGATGTTCTTCGTCGGAAAGGGCAGGGTCCTTCATCTGAATGAAAGTGGCGCACGGGAGTTCTCCGCAGTCACCGCAGCTTTCATATCCCCGGTCGTTTACTGCACATTTGTAAAGCGGACAAACTTTATCGGGCATCATTTCCTTGGCCCAGAAAGTGCTCCCCTGAACGGCATAGCAGCCCGTGCAGGTTTTTTCATAGAACTCGCAGTCAGCGCACACCAGACCACAATTTGACAGAGTTTTCATTTGTAAATAGTGTTGTGGATTATCTGTGAAAGCTTTCGCCGATGAATTTAAGCCCATCCGTAATACCGGTCCTCCAGTAAATCCATGAATGGGCACCATCGCGAACCCTGAATTCATGCTTGATCTGGCGGTCGCGCAGCAAAACATGAAGGGCAGCATTTCCTTTATAGAGAAAATCATCATCGCCGCAGTCGATATAGAACCTTACCTTCTCGATCTGCTCCTTCGGCAGGGATTTGCATAATTCCAGTGCGGAATTGGCTTTATAATGGTCGGTAAGCAAGTTCTTGTCCTTTGTTTGTCCGAATAGCTTGGTAAACATCTCATTGCGACCGCCGGAACTCATAGCTTTCATCTCCTCCTCGGTCCAGACGGCAGCGCTGAAAGCGGCGCAGGCAACAAAGAGCTCGGGATGCTTCAGCGATTGGGTAAGGGAACCGTGACCGCCCATAGATAAACCTGATATTCCCCGGAATTCACGGGAAGCCCTGGTCCTGAATTCCTTGTCGATATAGGGAATGAACTCCTGTACGAACATATCTTCCCACCGAACGCTGCCGTCGGCATTATTGATATACCAGGACACACCGCCATCGGGCATTACAATGATCATGGGCGGAATCTCCCTCGAAGCAATTGCTCGGTCGGCGGCCAGCTGGACTTCTCCAAACTGAACCCAGCCCGATT
Source organism: uncultured Porphyromonadaceae bacterium (assembly GCA_964416825.1). Lineage (GTDB taxonomy): Bacteria > Bacteroidota > Bacteroidia > Bacteroidales > UBA12481 > UBA12481. The sequence continues at coordinate 15,604 of CAYQFT010000071.1, read as the reverse complement.
GATCGTCAGTGTAACCGTGCAGAAGGTAAACCACAGGATACCTTCTTTCACTGACCTCGTAATCCGGAGGCAGGTAGATGGCAAAATTTACGGGTTTGCCGAGGATCTGGCTGGTCATGGACCGGCCTTCAATTACTTTCCCTAAAGGAACAGATCCGTTTAATGGGTTCTGAGCTTCAGAGATCAGGGGAAGGATGCATAAAGATAAGAGGCAGAGGAGTTTGCGTTTCATGGCCGATCGGATTAATGGTCCTTGAAAATAACCAAAAATCGACTCCCCCGCAATACTTGCCAACATACTGACTTTTGTCCCCGTAAGGGCGTCCTGCGGACGCCCGGCATCACGGGCGTCCGCAGGACGCCCCTACGGGGACGGGATAATTACGTGCGGATGGCGGTGGTTTCCACGGATATTTCCCACAACCGTTGTGCCGATGCCAAATCATAACTGGCCTTCGACGATGATTTTGCTTTCTTTTTTACGAAATATTTACCGGTCTGGCCTTCTACCTCGGGCGAAGATGCCAGGTAAACCGTGGTTTCTGCACCTTTCTCCGGAGTAATCGAAAAAGATCCAACCATTTTCATCATCCAGTGAGGTTTTTCATCCTTGCGGTCATAGGCAAACCTTGTGCTTACCAACCCCGGATGCAGACAATTCGCTGTTATCCCGGTTCCTGTCAGCCGATGGGCCAGTTCGTAGGTAAAGAGAACGTTAGCTAACTTGGATTGTGCATAGGAGACCCAGGCTGAATATCTTTTCTTCAGGTGCAAGTCGTCAAAATTGATCTTCCCACCCAAGTGGGCAGCCGAGGATACATTAATGATTCTGGCAGTCGTACTTTTTTTCAACAGGTCGAGAAGAAGATCTGTTAACAGAAAATGACCGAAATGGTTAACTCCAATTTGATATTCAAGGCCATCGGCAGTCTCCATCCGGGTGTTTGTAAAAATGCCGGCATTATTGATCAGAACATCCAGCCGGTCATATTTTGACAGAAATTCTGCGGCAAACCGCCGGATGCTCGCCATGTCGGCAAGGTCGCACTCCATCAGGTCGACAAGGCTGTTGCCACTTTCCGAGATAACCGCTTTTCGGGCAGCTTCACCTTTTTCCACATTCCGCGACATCATAACCACGTGGGCTCCTTGCTTTGCGAGATCCGATGCAGCTGCTTTTCCAATGCCCGAGTTGGCACCGGTAATCAAAACGACTTTTCCTTTCATAAAACGATTTTGACCTATAACATTCTATGCGCAAAAATGTTGTAGGGGGCGGAATAAAAGGCAAAGGGCAGAGGGCAGAAGGCAAAAATTAGTAAAAAGTTAAAAAAAGTATAAAGATATAACCACTACATTAATAATTAAATACAGCATCACCTTCATTCTTATTTCCTATCCCTTAAAACTAATTTCTGCCTTCTGCCCTCTGCCCTTTGCCTTTTGTCCCACCCCCTACCGCCTGAACAGGTAAGACAATTTCAGGAAGAACCCCCTTTGCAATTCAATCGGCTCATTATCACCACCAAAGAAAGGCTGGTCTGGGGCCGTCTGATCAAATATCGATCCATAGCCGAGGTAGCATACGGTGCCCGGAATGTAGGTAAAGGAGATCAGGAAATCCGTGAGGAGTGATTTTCGGTATCCATTATACTCCAGAATTCCCCTGATAAACAGATATTTATTGAATTGATAGGTCAGGTTCAGCCTTTCGATGGAGTATTTATACAACAAATCTGATTCGCCGGGCCTTTGAAAATCGCTGTATGTAAAGCTGAATGAGGCTTCGAATTTCGACCAGGGCTGCACTCCGATTGCAACCGAGGCGCGGTTGCTGATACCCTGAAACGGATCACTGGAATAATAAATGGAATTCGTTCGACGCAGGGTGATATTGCCCGAGAACCAGCTCCAGTAACGGCCCTGAATCGCCCCATGCATGCCGCCAGTATTGAATCGTTTGCCCAGGAACACCTCATTCGACAACTGGTATTTGATCTTGACTTGTGTGGTTCCGCCCATCCAAACCTGGGCCGAACCATGGTTCATGGTCTCCCAGAGGGAGTAAATCCAGTCATAGGTTGCAGACCCGAACAACTCGAAATCAAACCGCCGGAAAAATTTGGATTCGGGATAGAGCTTAGGCTTCAGCAACAGGCTGGCCTGGGTGAGCCCGGTTCGATATATATAACCGGTTTCAACGCGAAAATCCTTGCCAATATTCTTCAGAGAGAGGCCGTAATCGAAATTGCGGGTTTCTGAATGAAGGTAAAGACCCTCGGCCTGGCTATTATATCTGCCGGAGGTATCGGTATATTGAGATCCGAAAAGATTGTATTCCAGCATCGTCGACTTATTAATCCGGATTTGTGCATCCGTGCCAAGAACCCGGTTGCCATTGGCTTCCGTTTCACGTCCGGTATAAATCAGTCCGAGATACCCGTCATCTTTCAGGTTATGCTTGTACCTGAATATCGGAAAGTGGGCGAATGCCCGTCGGGAACTGTCGGAGTCCCGCTGTAATTCGTCGGCTCCGTATAAAAGGGCAACAGAATTTTTAGCATCCAGATTTCCGGTAAATTTTACACCGGCAATCGGATTAACTATCGTCCGGGTATGTACAAGAAAATACATCGGATCTGCTACAGAAGTCTGGGTCGCCCCGATTTTAAACTTTTCCCTCCCTTCCAGGAAAAACGGCCGCTTCTCGGGGTAGTACAACTGATAACGCAGGTTCACATCAACCTGACCCGCATCGGATTCAACCTGACTGAAATCCGGATTTATAGCTGCATCAAGAACCAGATCCGAAGTAATCCCATATTTCAGGGTAAGGCTCAGATCTGGTTTTCGCAGGTCTTTAGCCAGTTTTTCACCGTCAAAGACATCCTTATGGGTGTAGGTTGCGGCCGGGATCGCTTCAAACAAACTGTAATGCTTGACTCCGGCATAATCCACACGCAGAAGCTGAGGTAAAAGATTGAAGCCCATGGTGGGATCCAGCTCCGGATAACCCACATGAACTCCGGTCCGGCTAACAAAACGCTCCAGCAGCAGCCCCATGGATACCGGCTCTTTTTCTGAAAAACGGAGGCTTTTTAGAGGTATCTGAACTTCAACGCAATATCCCCCATCCATCAGTTTTCCTGCACTGTACCAAACGAGGTCGACACTGGGATCTTCGTTCCCGGCTGCAAATTTGGAGTCACTTTGAATGCCTAATGGATTGACATAAAATGCGTTGAGGCCTTGCTGGTCGAATCGAGGGTCGAGATTGACACAGATCCAGTCATCCTTCAGTATATCATCGCGGGCAGAAACATTAGCTTTAATCTTATCCGGTTCAGGGTCAAGGCATCTGAATGCAAAATACAGATTTTCAGTATCATATGCCATGTAAGAAGTGGTCAGCTGCTCAATTTCCTTTCCGTAATCGGGGATGAAGGTTTTAAAGTTCGAATAGGGTTTCGCCACTTTCCAGCACTCCTCAGAAAGAATGCCGTCAATAAACGGTGGCTCAGAAACTTTAACTGCCTCCATAGTTTCCGGAATCTTGGCAGGAGGCTTAGACTGGGCTTGCAGTTGTAGGGTGAATGCAATGCCAAGGCCTGATAAGACAGTGAGTAAGTGGCTCAGCTTCATAGGTTTTTTAGGGATCAGACGAGAGGTTGGTATCTGAATTACAGGTAAAAATAGATTTTATCCTTATAAATCCGATTATTCCGGCTCTATTTTCAGCGGCAGGGAAAGCCATCCGGCCTGAAAATACTGCATCATGGCGAAAGCACGAATCCGGTGATGGTCAGACTCCGATTTTTGAAGAAAAAAGAGATAACAATGAAACGCATTTATGGTATCCTGTTCCTGGCCACTGTCTCCGGTGTTTTTTCACAGACTACAGGTCAGATTACGTATGAGAAACATGTTGTAGCTAAGCCATTTACCCGATCAGCCGGATTGGGGCTGGCAGATGTTGACAGTGACGGCGATAAGGATATCCTGGCCGGATCCGGTGTTACAGGGTTTTTCTGGTTCGAAAATCAGGGAGGGAATCCTGTGCAATGGAATCCACGGCCCGTTGATGTCTCAATCAAGGGATGTCTTTCTGTACAACAGGCTGATATCGATCAGGACGGAGTTCCTGATCTAGTAGCATCTTCCTGGGACGATAACAGCGTGTTCTTGTATCGCAACGCGGGTCATCAGGTTTGGGAGAAAAAGACGATCGATTCAAACTGTGGCCAGGTTCATGAGATATTCGTTCTGGATATCAACGGGGATGGACTGCAGGACGTACTGGCTGCCGCAGTGATGAACAATGAAATTACGTGGTACAGAAATCCTGGTCCGGGATCGCAGACCTGGGGCAAACAAGTGATCACAAATACTTTCGGAGGATCAAGAACTGTTGCTGCCGGGGATCTTGATGGTGACGGCAAGCCCGAAATCGTTGGCGGGGCTTTTGACGGGGACCGCATCACCATCTGGAAAAATGGTGGCGGAAATCCGATCACCTGGCAGGGAACCAATCTTACAACCAATTTTAACGGTGCTCACCGGGTCCAGATTATTGACCTGAATCAGGATGGAAGGCTCGATATTATCGGCTGGGCTTATGTAGGCGGCCTTCTTCGCTGGTGGGAGAACAACGGAAGCGATTTCTCAATCTGGGCCGAACGAAATATTGACAGCCAGCTGGGTACATCATGCGTTGGAGAAGCAAAGGACATCGATCTTGATGGTGATCTGGATGTTGTTTCGACGGGTTTTACCTCAAATCAGGTAATATGGTATGAAAACAGTGACGGCAAGGCCACTTCCTGGAAGAAAAAGACCGTTGATACCGGTTTGGTGGAACCCTGGATGGCCTTTGCCGATGATATTGACGGTGATATCGATATCGATATCGTAGCGGGAGGGGATCAAGGCGCCGAAATACGGTGGTACGAAAATCATCCGGGCGGCAGGTTCGATACCTATATTCCGGCTTCCGGTGCTAACCTGAAAACCAGTATCTACCTTCCTGAAAGTTACGCAGATGATAGTCCTTCAAAACTACTGATCTCACTTCATGGTTCATCGGAGGAGAAGTATGCATCAACCCTGAGGGATTATCTGATCCCGGCGGCAGACGAGGCACAGATCGTTATTGCCTCTCCAAACCTGGGATTGGCGGCGGCACCGGATTACTACTGGTCAAACCCGGCTGAGATAACCGAAGTGATTGCCCATCTCATAAAGCGTTTTCATATTTCTTCGGATGCCGTTTATTTAATGGGAACCGGCTGCCAGGGGAAACCGGCCCTGCAGATGGCCCTGTCGGGCACTGTAAAAGTTAAGGGGGCCATTGCCTTCAATCCCCTGATCAACACATTCCCGGCCTCCGATTGGTCGGGCAGTGCGGCCCCGCTGGCCATTGCCGCCGATAAAAGCAGAGCCGGTTATGAAACGTTGGAGCAATTTTCGGAAAAGCTATGGATGGACGGAAAGCGCACCAAATTAATCCCTTACGAAGGGAATGGGACTGAATTTCTGATCGATGAACTTTCAAGTCTGACTATTCAATGTGTGAATTATATCGACTCTGCCCATTTACTCACTTACACCAGATCGGGTGAACCGGGGAGTAAAGGTTTATCTGCCCGAATTTCAGCAGGCCATGGACAGGCATCCGTGATTCTTTCAGGCAGGGCGGGTGAACCGGTCGAAATGAGAATATTTGACCTGTCGGGCCGTTGCGTAAGCGATCCCTGCCTCCTGATTCTGTCAGGAGGCGCGGACCAAGCCCCTCTCAGCCATTTATCAGGCTTATCTGAAGGTATTTACCTGATACGGGTACAAGGTATGAAAGGCAGAAACACATCGCTAAAAATCTATCGCTCGGATAACCGGCTTTAACCGCTATCTTAGTGGGAAATTGGAAGAAACGGAATGAATCTTAATCGTTTTAAGGGGGCCGTAAGTGCCTTGACACCGCGAAAACTTAAGTTCTGGCAGTTTCAGCTCGCAGGGTGGCTTGGATTTGAGGCTTTCGTGATTCTCCGGAAGGTAATTCAAATGCTCCGCGATAACCAGGATTTTGCAAGCGCCGTCAACAGTTTTTATTCTCTCCTGATCTATGGATTCGCCAGCCTGGTGCTTACCTCCCTGATACGATATGTTTACCGGTGGATATATAACAGGCAGCTGCCCATCAGCCTGACCATCCTGTGGATCACCCTCATATCGGTTCTCATCACCTTTATGGGAACCTATTTCGGTAATTTCCTTTACTCAACCCTGGTTGAACCCTACAGTTCATCGAATTTCATGACCATTGTGTGGCTTGTTCTTTGGAATTTCCCATCGTTCCTGGGTTGGAGCATTCTCTATTTCGGCATCAAATACTGGAACCAATGGACGATTGAGCGTGCAAGGGCCGACAAGGCAGATCAGCTGGCCCAGACTGCCCAGCTCCAGATGCTTCGTTATCAGCTCAATCCGCACTTTTTATTCAATTCCCTTAACTCCATCCGGGCCCTGATCACTGAGGACCAGAAAGCATCGAGGGAGATGGTGACTGAGCTGGCTGAATTTCTGCGTTATTCGCTGGTCAACAAAGGATATTCACTCGTGCCGCTCCGGCAGGAAATCGAAGCAATCCGGCACTACTTTGCCCTCGAGAAAAAACGGTTTGAGGAGAAGCTGATTGTTGAAATTCAGGTGGATCCGGAGGCTGAGGAATACCCCGTTTTGAGCTTTCTCCTGCACCCGCTGGTAGAAAATGCAGTCAAATATGGGATGCGAACGAGCCCGATACCTCTGAAAATCAAGATCAGGGCAGATATTGATTCCGATGAATTGCGAATCCGGGTTGAAAACACAGGTTCATGGAAACCACAAGTAGAAATTACCGACGGAGAGGGAACCGGTACGGGGCTAAACAATATCCGCTTGCGACTTGAAAATGCCTTCCCCTTAAGTCACCAGTTCACCATTGGGCAGGAGGGTGACTGCGTAGTTGCCTTGATATCTATTTCAAAGAAACTCTCTAATTCCGATGGGCATCATGGATAAGAAGCTGATTGCGGTTATTGTTGATGATGAGCGACTGGCCAGGCGCGATCTTGCGGAGATGCTGTCTGAATTCACCCACATTTCAATTGCAGGTGAGGCAGATTCTGTTGGGTCCGCCATATCACTGATCGAACAGACGGATCCCGACCTTATTTTCCTTGATATCCAGATGCCGGGTGACTCGGGGTTTGGTCTACTTGAGAAGATCAACACCAGGGCCCGCGTAATATTCGTTACCGCTTTCGATGATTTCGCAATTCGAGCTTTCGAAGTGAATGCCCTTGATTACCTGCTCAAACCTGTGAGTCCGGCGCGGCTCAAGACCGCCATCGACCGCCTTTCTGACGACAAGGAACCACCAGCATCGATTCGAGCCAAGCTTGATAGGGACGACCGGTTGTTCATTCTGTTTGGAAACCATTTCAAGATGATCAGGGTCGATGCAATTGTTTACATTGCTGCATCCGGTGATTACTCAGAGGTGCACCTGTCTGACGGCTCCCGAGGTCTGACAAGCAAAACCATGATAGAGTGGGAAGAAAGGCTGCCGGAAAAGATGTTTTCCCGGATTCACCGTTCAACCATCATAAATCTGGAATCCGTGGATAAAACGGAGGAATGGTTTAACGGCACCTTCCGTGTATATCTCAAGGGTACTCCTGAACCCTTCATCATGAGCAGGAGGTACACTTCGCTGATCAAAGGGAAGCTGGGATAGATTTAATATCTTTCGGTTTTCTATTACCCCTATGGTTGCAGATAAATTTATCATTTCCGGCACCGGTTGCGCCCTTGCCGACTTCCTGTACAACCGGATTTCCTTTTCGGGTCCTGTGTTTAAAAAGTATCATTCGGTCAGCCCTGGTGACGGAGGACTGAGCCCGGGAAAACTTGTTTTTACTGAAGAGCTGGAGCATTTCGCCGGGAAACCCTACTCCGAAATTGCCAGTGAAATAATTGGCAGCCGCACGCCGGACGCTTTTAATGTCGGCGGCCCATCGGTTGTCTCCCTCATTCATGCCTCCCAATTGCTCAGTAAAAAGGAATTTGATGTCCGTTTTTATGGAATGGCCGGAAATGATGTGATAGCCGAAAAAATCTTTAACATCCTCAACCAAACTCCCCTCAATACCTCACAATACCTCACAACCCCTCACCATCCCTCACGATCCCTCACAATACCTCTCAACACCTCACCATCCCTAACCACACCTCACCTTCGCACACCCTTCACCGACGTCCTCTCTGATCCCGATTTCGACCATGGCCATGGGGAACGGACTTTCATCAACAACATCGGCGCAGCCTGGGATTATACTCCCGATCAGCTGACCGATGATTTTTTTAATTCCGATATCGTTTGTTTCGGGGGAACTGCACTGGTGCCGCTAATCCATGATAATCTGTCATCATTGCTCAGGAAGGCGCGCGACAGGGGCTGCCTGACCTTCGTAAATACGGTTTACGACTTCCGCAACGAGAAGGCCAATCCGGGGAAACCCTGGCCTCTGGTGAGCCGCCCCGAGGATTTCAGCTTGATCGATGTGCTGATCATGGACTTTACAGAAGCTCTTTGCATCAGCGGTAAGAACACGATGGAGGAGGCTGCGGATTTTTTCATTTCATCCGGAGTTGCATCCTTTTTCATAACCAACGGGGCTCAGGAACTGGTCGCCTGGTCGGGCGGGGGAGTGTTTGAAAAGAGCCGGCTGGAGAAATTTCCGGTTTCCCAAAGAGTTACGGAAGAGCTGAAAATGAACGCCGGCCGGAAAGGTGACACCACCGGTTGCGGCGATAATTTTGCAGGAGGTATTATTGTCTCTCTCGCCGGTCAGCACAGAATCAGGAAAAGAGGTGAATTCAGCCTGGTTGAAGCGGTCTGCTGCGGGGTGGCATCTGGCGGCTTTTGCTGCTTTTCAGTGGGAGGAACCTTTATCGAGGAGCATCCCGGGCAAAAAATGAAGGAAACTCAAAGGATACGGCAAGACTATCTCACTCAAATCGGATATTGAATGAGTACCATTCGGGAGGATAAGATAGTCATCTTTGGCGCGGGAAAAATCGGAAGATCTTTTATCGGCCAGTTGTTCAGCCTGGGAGGTTATGAAGTAGTTTTTTGTGATGTTTTCCAGCCGCTTATCTGTGAGCTGAATATCCGCAGAAATTACAATGTTGTAATCAAGTCTGATACAGAGGAGGTTATCAATATTCAGAATGTGCGGGGTGTAAATGCGTACGATCACGAAAAGGTTGCCGAAGAGGTGGCAACTGCCCGTATCTTGGCGGTTTCAGTTGGGCTGCATGGGCTTAACGGCATCTTTCCCTTACTGGCGGAGGGGTTGAAGCGACGGTATGATTTGAATAGCCATGTAGCGCTTGATATCATCATCGCCGAAAATATGCGTGATGCCGATGATTTTTTCCGCGCACACCTGAATCCCCTCCTGCCACAGGAGTATCCTTTTGACAAGCTGATTGGGCTTGTGGAAACGAGCATCGGAAAAATGGTCCCCATCATGCTTAATAAAGATATCGAGGCCGATATTTTACAAGTATTTGCCGAACCCTATAATACACTGATCCTGGATAAGAGAGGCTTCAGGAATGCGGTTCCTGACATTAGCGGGCTCGCACCCAAGGAGAATATGAAAGCCTGGGTAGACCGGAAATTGTTTATCCATAATCTCGGCCATGCCGCCGGAGCCTATTACGGATTTATGCAGAACCCCAGGAATAACTTTATGTACGAGGTTCTGACGGACCCGGAGGTTTTCCACAAGACCCGGGCTGCCATGCTCCAATCGGCTGATATTCTGATGATGAAATACCCTGGGGAATTCTCAAAAGTGGATTTAACCCTCCATATTGACGATCTTCTGATTCGGTTTCAAAACAAAGCTTTGGGCGACACGGTATTCAGGGTGGGTTGTGACCTGATGCGAAAACTTGCTGCGGAAGACCGGCTTTCAGGGGCAATCAAGGCAGCCATCACCTATAATCTTCCGTATGATAAGATACTGAATGCCCTTATTTGCGGCTTTCATTTCCGGGCAACCGACGAAAACGGAGAGCTTTTTCCGCGGGATGTGGAATTCATTAAACATTTCGACCGGGGAACCAACCATCTCCTGAAAGAAATATGCGGGTTCGACGAGCACCACGAAGGACAGGTTTTTGAGGAGGCGCGGTGGATGGAGCGGCAGGGGGTTAGCGGGTGACCAGGATCTTACGGGTTGCCAGTTGCCGGTTGCCGGTTGCCGGTTTGGCCGGCTCTAAGGCCGGCCAGTAATGAATTGCCGGTTGCCGGTTGCCGGTTACCGGTTGAGGGGTAAGGGATAGGAAGTATATGCCGGGAGGCAGGGTGGATATCGATATCGAAAAGGATTGAGACAATTCAGTTTTTCCTGATAATATTGGTTGGCCGGAGGTGTTAGTCAGGGACCAGCTTTCAAATCCGGAGGCACCTTCAACAGTAAGAAAATCACTTGCGGGATTGGGATACATGCGGATGTTTGCTGTTGAAGTTATTTCATCCAATCCCGATATCGGGTCCAGCTGCTGGCGGGCCGATTCAATACGGGCATATATGAATGGGATCAGACCGTATTTTACATGGCCTGCTGAAAGCCTGTTGTTGAATGATTTTGTGAAGTCAGCAACCTCCCATCCATAATCCAGCTTGTAAAAAGGATCCTGCGATACCCGGGATGCATAGCCGTCACGGAGTGTTATCGCATGCTGCACCAGATAGTCACCGGAACTGACCTGATCCAGGAATGCCCGGAAAAGCCTTGTGTACTCAGCCCGATATTCCGCAACCCCCATTATCCTTGTAAATAGCGGCCGGTCCTGTCCCGAAGGAGACCAGACGTAAATATTTCTCTGCGCCCAATCCACATTGAACCAGTCGATTCCAAAGGTGTTGTCAACATCATAGGGCATTACCTCAAATTTTCCTGTGCGGGGATTGTGGTATAAGTAAAAGTTGTTTTTATTGTAAAACGGGCCATCCCAGTTCCCGGTAAAGACATCCACCACCATGATCTTCAGGAGTGTGCCTACATTAAGGACCGATTCGATTTCAGCCCGGAACTGGTTGTCAGGGGTTCGGTTTAGTTTGGTTATGAAGGTGGCCAGATCAGAATAATCATCAACTGATTCATTGGTCTTCAAAGCATATGCACGCCGGGAGCCGCTCATGAATTTATAGTCGCCGGGATTGGGCCCACGGTAGGTGAGGTCGGCCGGATAAAGGCATTTATACAGGTTGCCCTGCTTGCTTCCAAACCTCAGATCCGCGAATTCTTCATCGATCTGCTCAACATTGATGTAAATCCCTTTGAATACCTCATTGATATATAGGTAAATGTGGTTTGATCTCGGGGCCGGGACACCGATCATGCGGTAGAGGTCCCAGGTGAGCTTTGAGCGAATGATCGAGGGATCGTTGTGTTCGCCATTAAGGTTCATCTTCTCAAGCCCGAAAAATGATTGACGGTTGTTATAGGTATTGAAGGAAACCTTGAATGACTTTTTACCGGAACCGCGGGAAGTATTTCCGCGGAATCGCAACCCAACATTAAACATAGTATCCCTGATCAGGCCACTCTCAAAAACAAAGGTTACTGGATACTCATGATTTGATGATGGATTCTGGTAAAGCGTTGCCAGGCTGTCGGCAGGGAGAAACAATTTGACAACAGGAATTAGATCATCTCGGAAAACATGTCCTGGATCAGGAAAAGGGACCTGGGCGAGTAATGAAAAACCTCCAAAGAGACAGATAATAGCCTGAAATGTACGAGTAAATAGTTGATTAATAAGCATTTGTTAATTTCCAGCCCCAGATCCCCGACCTGAATAGGTATTCCTGTATGATTTAGGCTGGCCTGTTTTCGGCGAATTTCCGTCGGAATCATAGATAACGCGTCCCTGCCCGTTCTCGATCCAGGTCCCATCGGGATTACCAAAGTTATTGATCATAATATTTGCAAAGTGCAGGTTGGAAATGCCGGTTGCGGTCAATGTTCCTGAAATGATGTGTACAAGTTTTGCAGGATGGTTATTGTAGGTTGAGTTTAGTTCCGCAAATACGCTGAAATTATTGCCGGATCCTGATACAAAGGACCCCAAACCGGAGCCTTGTTCTCCACCGTTATAATAGTCAACGGTGAGGGTCAATGCGCTAATGCTGAAGTTGTAGAACCTGACTTCGTAATCAGAAAAGCTCTGACCGGCAAAATCGCCTGGCCTGTTGCTGCTTTTCAGAATAAACGGGCTGGCCAGGTAAGTACCGGAAAGTGTTGGAGGCTTATTCCCTTTGTTGATCGGCATACCTAAACCAGTGATAACGGTCAGGATTGAATCCGGGATCAGGTTTTGAATATCCTGGCTTAATCCGGTTCCTCCATAATCACCATAATCACCATAATCTCCGCATGAAGCTATAAAAACGACTGCTAAGAACAGAAGTACATTCCTGAAATGGGCAAGTTTTTTTTTCATATCTTTTCCGATCAGTTTATGAATCAAAAATAAGAAAATTGGCCTCTAAATAATAATTAATCCGGCTATGAAAATAGGAATCTGGTTTGTTGGATTATTGATTTTTCCTTTACTGTTACTGGCTCAGAGTACTCAGTCCTTAAGTATTACTCACGGTCCCTGGCTTCAAAATCTTACAGTCGACGGAGTGACGGTCTGTTTTACAACCAATCTTCCGGCCGTTCCGGGAGTACTGCTGACTCAGCGCAAGCCATTGCCTGATTCCCTGGTCAGGAATTCGACCGACGGGATGATTGATGCTGGCGGAACCCTGCACCGGGTTCGGATTACCGGACTGGAGCCCGGGAAGACTTATTCTTACAAGGTTTGCCCGGTGGAATTGCTTAAACTTAGGCCCTACCAGGTTTATTTCGGAGATACTGTCCGTGGGAAAGAGTGTACATTTACTACTCATTCTTTAACAAGTAAAACTACCCGTTTTCTTGTTGTCAATGACATTCATACGAATGGCGGAAAATTGGCAAATCATTTGAAATCAAGTGATATTGGTACCCGAAACATGGTTTTTTTCAATGGCGACATGCTGGATGTTTTCGAGAATGAGAACCAGCTTCTGGGTCCGATTATTGACACCAGCGTACGCTATTTTGCTTCATCGGTTCCTTTTGTGTTCATCAGGGGTAACCATGAAACCCGCGGGATCATGTCACGGAGCCTGAAAAGCTATCTGGATTACCCCGACAACAAGTTTTATTACTCATTTGATCTGGGCCCCGTTCATTTCATTATTCTGGACTGTGGGGAAGATAAGCCGGATAATAATCGGTATTATTATGGACTGGCTGACTACGACCGTTACCGTTTGGTTCAGCTTGACTGGCTAAAAAAAGAGGTTCAGTCAGAAGCCTTTAAGAAAGCCCCGTACCGGGTCTATGTGGTCCATATGCCCGTTAAGCAGGGCGACAGTGCGCACGGCATGATTTTCCTGGCCGATAATTTCGGCCCGGTCATCAAGAATGCAGGAGGGGATCTCCTTTTAGCTGGTCATACTCACCGGCACCTGTGGCTCGACAGCAACATATCGGGACTTGGGTTCCCCATGCTGATCAACGGCAACATGGACCGTATTGAAGCCGAAGCTACTGCCCAAAGCCTGAAGCTGAGGGTGGTCAGCGAAAAAAATGAGGTGGTGACGGAGAGGGAGATTGGACGACGATAGTTACTGGTTGCTGGTTGCTGGTTGCTGGTT
>CAYQFT010000071.1:0-1694 GCA_964416825.1 uncultured Porphyromonadaceae bacterium | reverse complement strand
CCAACAAACCCCGCTACACAGACGGCGAAGAATTCGCCAATGCCCTTTCCCATCTGATCGGAGCCCTTCTGGCTATCGCTGCCTTGGTTTTGATGGTGGTAAAAGCTGCCCGGATCGGCAATGCCTGGCACATCGTGAGCACCGCAATTTTCGGAGCAACCATGATCCTCCTGTTCTTCTCGTCAACCATGACCCACTGGCTGAAACCGGGACGGGCAAAGGATCTGTTTTTTACGGTTGACCAGATTGCCATTTTTACCCTGATTGCGGGTACCTATACCCCATTTACCCTGATAGCCCTGCACGGGCCTTTCGGATGGGTGATTTTCGGGCTGGAATGGGGCCTTGCCCTGGTTGGTATTGTCATTAAGCTGTCAAGGCCCACAAAGTTCAGTTCAGGGGTTAACCTCTTCTATATTCTTTTATATGCGGCTATGGGTTGGATGGTATTGATCGCTATCCCGCAGATATTCAGGAGCCTGCCTTTGATGGGCGTGGTCTGGATCTTCATCGGAGGACTTTGCTATACGATCGGAATCTATTTTTATCGCAAGGCATCATTCCTGCACAGCCACCTGGTTTGGCACCTGCTTGTCATCGCCGGCGCCGCCTCCCACTTCTTCGGCATCTACTATTACCTCCTCCCCATCACGATCTAACCTCACCACTCCTCACAGTACCTCACAACACCTCACTTTTCTTTATGCAGTCTGCGGTCCGCGGTCTTTCTTACCCTGAGATTAATCAGTTCAACAGAAAATGAGAAAAGCACTGCCACATATACATATCCTTTCGGGATCTCCTTGTGGAATGCTTCCAGTGCAAGGGTGAAACCGATTAATATCAGGAAGGCCAGGGCCAGAATCTGAAGGGTTGGGTGATCATTAATGAAACGACTGATGACGCCGGCAAAAGAAATCATGACGATCATAGCTATAATAACAGCCAAAATCATGATAATCAGCTGCTTGCTAAGCCCAATTGCGGTCAGAATTGAATCGAAACTGAATACCATATCGAGCAGGATAATCTGAAAGATAACCGCCCCGGGTTTTATTTTTGTTTTGTGATGGGCCTCCGGATGCTCAGCGAGGATCTTCTGATGAATTTCTGTGACACTCTTCCAGATCAGGAAAATACCGCCGGCAAGCAGGATTACATCTCGCACGGAAAAAGCGGTTTCCCCGATCGTAAAGAGAGGTTCTGTCAGTTGTATAATCCAGGTGATCAGGGTAAGCAGGATAATCCTGAAAACCAAGGCCATAATCATGCCTATGGTTCGTACCCTGGGTTGCTGTTTAGCTGGAAGTTTGCCCGTGGCTATCGAAATGAAAATGATATTGTCAATCCCCAGCACAATCTCCAGGAAAGTAAGGGTCAACAGGGCTACATAGGTTTCGGCTTGCAGAAAGATTTCCATGGTGATTTATTGGATTGATTGGTAAAATGCGGGAACCTGATTATCAACAAATTTGTAAAACCGGTCGAGCTCCTGCGAATTGATACCTGATTTTCTCCAGGTGCGGAGGTATTTATAGGCTTCTTCCCTGATTGATTCTTCGAGCGGCTGCAGCTGCTGGTAAATGCCGGTTTTATCGGAATTGATTACTGTTGTTGTCTGGAGATAGTATTTTCCATTACCCCGGGTAACCGGTACTATTCTCTTTTTGAGATCAAGCCCAAAGCTGCACAGA
>CAYQFT010000070.1:0-16737 GCA_964416825.1 uncultured Porphyromonadaceae bacterium | reverse complement strand
TTCACGCTTCATAGATCAATTCTTTCGATTCGTTAATGCTCTCAATGAAGTAGGGATTTGATAATGTCCTTTCAGTAACAATGTCAATTTCTCTCTGAAATAGTTCTCTTAGTTTGTAATGGAGTATGAAATAGTTATTTGTATACTCCTCAATTGTTAAGGTGTCGGCAAATGAAATTAAGAAATCAATGTCACTATTCTTATTGAAATTATCGGAAACTACAGATCCAAAGGCATATAATCTTTCAATCTTAAGCGACTGACATATATTCTTTAAGTCTTCGATTCGGTTTTCAAGAATCCGTTGCATTCTGTTTTTTTTCAAAATTACTGATTCTTTCTGAGATTACTTTTATTCGTAATTCGGATGTAAAAGAATCACAGGTAGATAGTAATGATTATTTTATCCGATACCGGATCAGTATCGGATTATCATCCCTCTGGGTTTTCTGGTAAATCTCCATCAATGCCGGATTAGCCTGTGTGAATCTTTTTTTACCGGCTTCATCAAGGCTTTTCAGGTTTTCCTCTAACTGATCTATCAGGTCGGTGGCATCGAGGGAGGTTGTGACGTAATTGTCGTCAAGATTGAGGATGGTTCCGAATGCCAGGTGATTCCTATCATTTCTGATCGTTTTCGGATTAAAGGGGTACGCTTTGCCAGACTGTTTAAAGAAGAGGCAATAGGTGGGAGCTTGGTCATACATAAACCAGAATGATCCCAGTTTCGACGACTCGCGGAAGGCATTAATGGTATGTATGTTACCCTTCTTATAGGCTGAATATTCCTGCTGGGTAAAATCCTGGTGGTTTTTGGGCAGGTGATCGGGCAAGGAGTTTGGAATAAAGGTAATATGGTATTTCTGCCGGAGTGTTGTGCCTTCTAATTGATAAACTGACGAATTCCGTTCTATCACCAGGACAAGAGAGTCCTGGTATGACGCAATTCTGGTTGGGGTTCCTCCGGCCGGATACTTGCCGAAATAATCCACCTGATCGCTCAGGTCACTGATAATATTTCCTTTTTTATCGGCCAGTATTATCAGATGATCTGTCCGAAGATGATCATCACCCTTGGCTAAAACCGGACGGTAATCATTGAAATACAGATAATCTCCGTTTCTTGTTTTCCCGAATGAATTCGCGATTAATCCTGTTTCCTGTTCTATAAACTGTCCGGCATAGTTGAAGCGCTTAATGAGGGTTCCTGCCAGAATTTCAACGGCTTTGCCATGAACATCCACCCAGAAATCAGTCAGCATGGGGTACTCCGACGGGCCTTTGCCAATCCGACCGAAAGTATTGAGAAACTTGCCATTCAGGTCAAAGGCATACACCTCCAGGTCCTGAATGAAAATGATCCCATTATCAAAAATGATCTCAGCCGGATATCGGAGGTAACAATCTTTCGAGGATTCCAGCTTGATGTAACTTATATCGCTGAAATGATCGGAGACTTTGAAATCAGTTTTACGAGGATCTACAAGAATCTCCCGCAGGGGGAAGGCAGAAGGCAAAAGGCAGAAGGCAAAAATCAGGAAGAAGAAGAAAGGTTTAATGTGAAGGGTGGGTTTCATTGGGTTTGGTTAGCCAACGATAAAGGTAGCTAAATACCAGGCTGGTGAGCAGCATCTTTTTCCCGCAGTTTTTTCTGTAGTTTTCCCTCCTGATTCCGCTAGACCGTATGAAGACCCTTGTACTTTCCGCTTTTGCCCTGTTTACGGGCTGTTTCCTTATGGCCCAGAATCCGGCCAATAATACCACCACCGCACTGAAGATTCAGTCGGCCCCCAAGTTCGACGGGAATCCCGATGAGGCGTTCTGGAAAACGGCGGTGCATATCGACCGGTTTACCCAGCGGGAGCCGGCGGAGGGCGAGCCGGCGACGGAATCCACCGAGGTAGCGGTGGCCTATGACGAGACCGATGTGTGGATTGCCGTGTGGTGCTATCAATCCGATATGTCGAAGGTGGTGGCGAAGTCGTTCCAGCGGGATTTCGATGAGGATGGTGAGGATAATGTGCAGGTCGTGATCTCGCCGTTTAACGATCACCGCAACGGCTACCTGTTCATGATTAACCCGTTGGGCGCCCGGATGGATGCACTGGTATCGGGCAATGAGGAGTGGAACGAGGATTGGAATGGCGTGTGGGATGCACGTGCCACAAGGGATGCGAAAGGCTGGTATGCCGAGATCCGGATCCCGCTGAATACACTGAAGTTTCAGAAATCGGCAGTGCAGGAGTGGGCGCTGAACGTGGAACGGACGATCCAGTATAAAAATGAGCAGGTGCGCTGGCAGGGGTGGAGCCGCGATCATAATCTCTCGAACCTGGCCGTGGCCGGGAACCTTATCGGGATAGAGGATATTCATTACAGCGGGCGGTTCGAGTTTAAGCCGTATGCGTTGGGCGGATGGCTGCGGAATGATCAGGAGAACACGGTGAAGCCGGTGGGAAAGATCGGGGGCGACCTGAACTATAATGTCACCCCGAACCTTAAGCTGAACCTCACGGTGAACACCGATTTTGCCCAGGTGGAGGCCGACCAGATCCAGGTGAATCTCACACGGTTCAACCTCTATTATCCGGAGAAACGGGAGTTCTTTCTGGAGGGCGACAACTATTTTTCATTCAATCTGGGCCAAACCAGCCGGGTGTTCTACACGCGCAAAATCGGAATTGAGAACTTTGAGCCGGTGAATGTGCTGGGCGGCGTCAGGCTGTTTGGCAAGGAGGGACCGCACAACATCGGGTTCCTGAGCCTGCAGACAGCCGCCAACGCCAGTACGCCCAGCACCAATAACACAGTCCTGCGTTACAAGCACGATATCGGGTCGCAGTCCTACATCGGGGGGATCATCACGTCGAAATACAATGCCGATAAAACCAACCTGGTGTTGGGGCTGGACGGGAGCTACACCACCTCCAAACTGTTCGGCGACAAGAATTTTGTTGCCTTCGGATGCGTGTCGGCTTCGATGGATAACGGCAAGTGGGCGGGGAACAACGTGGCATACCGCCTGATGGTGGACTATCCCAACGAGTTGATCGATCATTACATCGGGATTGCCTCCGTGCCAAAAGGGTTTAATCCCGAACTGGGATTCCTTGGCCGGGAGGATTATGATGCCTTGAACTGGAAGATTGATTTTCAGCCTCGAGTCCTTACGGGTTGGGGAATCCGGAAGCTTTTATTGCAGCCATGGTCGATTGTGGCTTTCCGGAGGAATACCACAAAAGCTTTGGAGAGCGTTACCCTCGGTTCGACCCCCTTTGGCTTTGAACTGAAATCGGGAGATTCGTTTGAATATTCGGTGATGTATGATCTTGACCGGCCCACGGAGGAGTTTGAGATCACGGATGAACTGACAATCCCGGCCGGGGATTACCGGTTTGTTAGCCATCATTTTCAGCTCGAAACGTTTCAGGGGCGTCGGGTGTGGGCTGAGTTTGATTTTGGTACGGGCCAGTTTTACAGCGGCCGGATGACCGGTCTCGAATCGGGTATCGGGGTGAATGTGAACCAGAACCTGAACCTGATGGGGCAGTATGAGTTCAACCTGTTGACGTTTGGAGAATCCAAAACCTGGGTGCATCAGGTGGCGGCGTTCATCAATTATGCGTTCAACACCCGGATCGACCTGTCGCTCTTCGGGCAGTGGAACAACGAATCCGACCGTCTGCTGATGAACTTCCGCGTTCACTGGATTCCCAAAATCGGGAGTGATTTTTATTTTGTGCTGAACAACGGCTACGAGCCGATGCACCAGGCCGAGCTGCTTCGTCCCGAGATCCATAGCGGCGCGGCCAAGCTCGTTTGGCGGATAACCTTCTGATCGCTATTTTTGCTGCATGAAATCACTCATAATCAAAGAAGAGGACATAAAGGACCTGGTGGCCAACTGGGGTTACAGCATTGTGTCGAACCACATCTCGGTTGACGGTATGAAGGTGGGGTTCATGTACCGCGAAGAGCGCATGGACAAGGAAGACAGCGGGTGGCGGTTCCTCTCCGGCACCGAAACCGACGAATACCTTGATGATCCTGACAACAGCAAGGCGCTGGCGGTTAATGTGGTGGCGAACCTTGACCCCGCCATACTACCGTATCTGAAGTGCAAGGTGGGAAGTGAGCTGGAGCGGGTTAGCGGGAGTGAAGAGTTTCAGGAGTTGAGGGATGAGGTTTGAGATTTTAACGTTGAGGCTTCAACGCAGAGTGTTGAATGTTGAAAATTAGATTCAAGGTTTTCCGATTAAGGCTTCAACGCAGAGTGTTGAGTGTTGAAAATTAGATTCAAGTTTTTTTCCATTGTTGCGAATTAGAAGCATCTATATCCTGAAAAAGGAGGTGCTATGATTGACTTGCAATTAAGACTACTGAAATTCGCTACAAGGGTGTTCAAGGTTTTGCATGATTTGCCTTACAATGCTGACCTTAAGGACAATAAGAATCAACTGATCCGATCATCATCCTCGCCGGGAGCTCACTATGGCGAAGCTCAATCGGCAAATACACGGAAAGATTTCACGTATAAAATCAGTGCTGTCCTTAAAGAACTGAGAGAAAGCTTATACTGGCTCCGGTTTTTTAAGGAAATCTATCCCGGAAATCAGGAATTTGCTCTTCTGTCTCAGGAAGCAGATGAATTGGTCAGGATATTTGCTACTATCCTAAAGAACACAAACTTAAATACCGGAAAAGCTGATAAAGTAGCTCAGTCCAACCAGAGCGATTAGTCAGCCATATAATTGAATCTAATTTTCAACATTCAACACTCTGCGTTGAAGCCTCAACGTTAAAGCCTCAAATTGAAGCCTCAAACATCAAAACCCGATGCCTATGCCAACTGGCCAGCTATTATACCTCCACACTCCATACTCCCGGTACCCCGGGCACACGGTATAGCGCGCTCCGATGAGGGCGAAGAGGGAGGTGTTCTTTTTTCCGATTTTGTAGTCGAGGCGGAGCAGCGCTTCGGCGCCGCCAACGTACAGGGGATGGGGCTTGTAGAGGTCGATGCCGTTGAGTAGGCTGGCGCCGAGGGAGAGAGTCAAGCGGTTTTTGGTCCAGAGGGAACGGGTAACGCCGGTGCCGATCAGCAGTTCGCTGCGGGCACGGAGGATGTCGAACTCGCCGGAGAGAGTCAGGCTCAGCTTGTCGGTGATGCGGGGATGCCAGGCGAGGGTGAGGCCGCTGCCGTCGACGGCGGGCTCGAAGTAGCCGTTGTACCAGGAGGATGAGTAGGTGCGGAAGGAGATATCGAGTTTTTGCGCCGGAAGCTTCAGGGCCACGGCACTTATCAGGATAAAGAACAGCAGTGTTTTAGTCGATTTCATATTCCCAGCCGTTAAGGATGAAGAAGCGCAAGATCATGAGGGTAATATCCGATGTGAGTTGCTCCCGTGTTTTGGTTGCGGTTCCGTCGCCTTCCTGCTCGCCGTAGTTGCCGAACATGGAGTGGTTGCCTCCGGGAACGGTGTAGTAAACCGTCATGGGTTTCCGGTCGTCCGGTATTTGCGACGGTTCAGTGATCCAGTAGGGCGTGGGTAAAAGGCCCTGGTAGGATGCGATAGAAAGGCTGTCGACCAGGCCGTCGAACTGCCCGCGGAGGGAGAGAACTGCGCCGTTCCAGTCATTCAGATTAGTGCTGGTTTGCGGATAGGACGCCATCAGGATGATCCCCTTGAAAAAATCGGGGTATTTGTCTACCACCTCGCAGGCCATCACCCCGCCGAGCGAATGTCCGGCAATCACCCACTGCCTGACTCCGGGGAAATCATTATAGATCCAGGCGGCCTGGTTGCCATCGAGAACGGCCAGATTTGCAGGCATCTTGACAATCACCACCTTGTGGCCTTTTCCAGATAAGGCAAATTGCGACAGGGGTTCGATATACGCATGCGGGTCCACCAGTCCGCCCGGGTAAAAGACCAGGCCGGTTTTTGCGTACTGGTTGCTGGTGGGGTTTATCTCGATGTATTCGCGGTAATCGTAGACGGTTATGACGTCGGGGATGTCTTGTTTCTCGGGCAGGTAGCTGCATGAGACAAGGCAAAAGGCGAAAGGCGAAAGGCGAAAGAAAGATAAAAGATGAAAAGATTTCATGGGCGGGTGTTTGGGGGCGAAGATAATTAAGATAGGGCAGGAGGGCAAAAGCCACCTTGTAGAGACGCATTATTATGCGTCTCTACATTTGCCTTCTGCCCTCTGCCTTCGTAGAGACGCATTATTATGCGTCTCTACAGGGCGCCCACGGCGATAAGTCTGTGCTGCGTCCGGAACACGATCACGCCCGGGGCAATCGCGGGTGTGGCCATGCAGGGATCGCCCATGTTGTTTTCGGATATCAGTTTATATTCGGGTCCATCTTGAATCACGAATATTTCGCCGGTTTCGGCGGTGAGGTAAATTTTGCCGTCGGAGGCGACCGGGGAGGCGGAGAAGGCTTTGCCGATGTTCTGCTTGTAGCGGAGCTTGCCGGTGAGAGGATCGTAAACGCTGAGTAACCCGCTGATCTGCATGTTATAGAGGTTGTCACCGTAAACCAGCAGGGATGCCATGTAGGCCCCGCCGCGCCGGACCATCCAGGGAATCTGGGGGCCGCTGGTAGCCGTGTCGGCCAGGGTGAGATCCCCGGTTGCGGTTGGCCGGATGGCCACGATCGGCGACCATTTGGCGTGGGCACTGTTGAGAAAGATCAGGTCTTTTGCCACGATGGCTGTGGGAGCGGGTGCATCGCCCACGCTGCCGAGCTTCCAGATCTCAGCTTCGGTTGCGAAATCGTAGGCCATCATGTAGGGAAAGCCATTGACAATAATGTGCGTTTTGCCGTTGCCTTCATAGATTGCCGGACTTCCCCAAGAGGAAATCTGATCGGGGCGATCCATCTTCCAGATCTCATTGCCGGTTTTCAGATCATAAACGGCAAGAAATGAATTTTTTAATAGGTCAGCCTGGATAATGACCTGCCCCTTATGTATGACCGGGGAAGCGGAATATCCCCATTCCACGCCGTTTTCATTGAAGGGGCCGGTGGCCAGGCTGCCGAGATCTTTTTGCCAGATCAGGTTTCCGTCAAGATCATAGCAATAGAGCCCGTTCGACCCGAAAGAGACCACCAGCAGCTTTCCATCGGTAGCCGGGGTGGGATTGGCATAGGTTGATTTTGTATGGCGCCGTTCTTTGGGAACACCCTGACAGGCAGTCTTTTCCCAGATGATCTTTCCACTCTTTTTATCGAGACAAATGACCTTGAAATCATGACCATTCTGATCGTCAGCCATGTCGATATCTCCGTACAGGCCGATCTTCAGTGAATCCTGCCGGCTTTGGCTCACGGCCGAAGTGATAAAGATTTTATCGTTCCAGATCACCGGACAGGAGTGAGCCAGTCCGGGTACCGGGATATCCCACAGGATATTCTCCTTTTTTGAAACGTTCCAGGTGGTTGGCGTTCTGGCATTATCCAGGATACCGGAGCCGCGGTAACCGCGGAATTGGGCCCACTGCCGCTGAATATCGGTTTGTGCCGTTACCGGAATCAGCAGTCCGGTCAGGGCGATCACGAACAGGAAAAATCGTAAAACCTTCATATCGGATTGGAATTATAAGTACTTTAATCTCTTTGACGCAAATCTACTTAATTAGTTACCGAATGGATGTTAACCTGATAAAACTGGTCGCCTTTGCAATCGGCAGTATTCCGATTATCTGGTTGTCGATGAGGTCGTTAAAGAGCCATCGGAATCACGGTTTCTACCGGTTTCTGGCCTGGGAGCTCATGCTATGGATGTTGGTCACCAATATCAGGTTCTGGTTTAAAGATCCCCTGGCAGCCCATCAGCTGGCCTCCTGGTTTTTATTGTTTATCTCGATATATCCCGTGGCTGACGGATTGTACCGTTTCAAGTCGGCCGGCCGGATCAACCGTCAGCGGAACGACCCGACCCTCTTTGGTTTTGAGCATACCACAAAGCTCATCACTACAGGGGTATACAAGTATATCCGTCACCCGATGTATGCCTCCTTGCTGTACCTGACCTGGGGAATTGCCCTCAAAGACCCGTCGATCATCATCCTGATTCTGGCCGGGATCACCAGCATGTTCCTCCTATTTACAGTTCTGGCCGAGGAGCGGGAGAACAAGGAGTATTTCGGGGATGAGTACCGGCGGTACATGAAGCGGTCGAAACGGTTTGTTCCGTGGGTTTTTTAGTGAATAGTGAATAGTGAATGGTGACCAGTAGGGGCTGACCCGTGGTCCGCCCGCCGAACCCGGTGGTCCGAGATGCGTGAACCGTGAACCGTGAACCGTGAACCGTGATGCGAGAGAATTAAGTTACGTAGAAGATACATACATGGATACTTCAGCGACATCAGTAACCCCGGCCTTCAGGCCGGGGACTTCCACTGCCCATCGCCCGGCCTTCAGGCCGGGGACCCTCCTGGCGATCATCCTGGTTCTGGCCGGTTGCAGCCACAGTAGTACGGACAGCGCCGACTGGCTCATCAACCCCTCCGGCTACACCGCTGAGGTCGATTCAGTGGTACCGGACCGTTTGGTACTTACCAACGGACTGGTCAGCCGCACTTTCCTGCTGGAGCCCAATTGCGCCACCATCGGGCTTGACAACCTGGAAACCGGGGCGTCGATGCTGCGCGGGGTGAAACCTGAGGCGAAAATCAGGCTAAATGACCGTGATTATGCTATTGGCGGTCTTATCGGGCAGCCGAATTACGCCTACCTCACGGAGCCGTGGATTGCCGCGCTGGTGGCGGATACCGGGTGTTTTGTTTTCTCCGGATATTCGACGGGGCCCATTGCCGAAAGGCTTTCCTGGAAGCGGATACGGCATGCGGCACCCGACGCAATATGGCCGCCGAAAGGGATACATCTGAAAATGAATTATTTACCGCCATCGGGATTTGCCGGGGGTGATATCGGAATAACCATTCATTATGAGATTTATGACGGGATACCCCTGATCAGCAAGTGGCTGACGGTGGAAAACCGGTCGGGGCACCCTTTACGGATCCAGTCGTGCACCTCTGAGGTGCTGGCGGTGGTGGAAAAGGATTCGCCTGTGGAGGACCGCGGGGTGCCGATGAAAAAGCCCGATCTGTTTGTGGAGACAGACTATTCGTTCAGCGGAATGGAAACCCTGAATACCACCCTGCACTCCGTATTCTGGATTCCCGACCCGGATTTTGCCACGCAGGTGAACTACAACCGGAATACACCGTGCCTGCTGGAGGTGCGGCCCGAGATCGGACCCGACCAGGTTTTGGAATCCGGATCGGTGTTTGAATCCCTCAGGGCCTGGGAACTGCTGACGGATCCCTTTGATGAGGAGCGTAAGCTGTTGTCTCAAAGGAAGATGTATCGGATTATTGCTCCGTGGGTTACAGAGAATCCGCTGATGATGCACGTAAGGTTTTCTGATGATGAACGGCTGAAAACAGCCATCGACCAGTGTGCGGAGGTGGGGTTTGAGATGGCGATCCTGACCTTCGGGTCGGGGTTGAATATTGAGAGCCGCGACCCGGCCTATATCGCACATTGGAAGGAGCTTACCGATTATGCTCATCAGAAGGGGATTGAACTGGGGGGCTACTCTTTGCTGTCGAGCCGGCGGATTGATGATGAAAACGACGTGGTGAATCCTGCGACCGGCAAAACCGGCGGGGTGATCCACGGCAATGCCCCGTGCCTGGGCAGTAAATGGGGCGAAGAGTATATGGATCAGCTTTCTACCTGGTACCGGAGCACCGGGATGAATCTGCTGGAGCATGACGGATCGTATCCGGGACATATCTGCGCTTCAACCCTGCATCCGGGGCATCGGGGTACTGAAGATTCCCAGTGGGCCCAATGGCGCACAATAACCGATTTTTACAAATGGTGCAGGGCAGAGGGCATTTCGCTGAACATCCCCGACTGGTATTACCTGAGCGGCGGAACCAAGTGCGGCATGGGATACCGGGAGGTGAACTGGTCGCTGCCCCGGGAGCAGCAGCTGATTCATGCGCGCCAGAATATTTTCGATGGAACGCGCGAAAAGACCCCCTCGATGGGCTGGATGTTTGTGCCGCTCACGGAATATCATGGGGGCGGTGCGGCAGCGACTATCGAGCCGCTGAAGGATCATCTGGAACACTACGGCGACATGCTGGCGGCCAACCTGGGCAATGGAGTCCAGGCCTGCTACCGCGGGCCGCGGCTCTATGATACTGATACCACAAAAGCATTGGTGAAAGGATGGGTCGACTTCTACAAGGAACACCGGGATATCCTGGAAAGCGACATTATCCACTCCTCCAGCCGGCGGGCCGACGGGCGCGGCCTCGATTGGATGCTTCATGCCAATCCGAAGCTGAAAGAGAAAGGATTCCTGATGATCTTCAACCCTGCGATGTGTGCGATTCAGAAGAGCATCCGTCTCAACCTTTATTATACGGGTTTGACCGGTTCGGTTGAAATTCGCTCCGGTGACGGCACGGTCAAGCGCGGGCGCCTGAACCGGGAGTATGAGCTTGATCTGGAGGTGGAGTTGGAGGGGGGAGAGAGCAAGTGGGTGGCATTCGTAAATTTGCCAAATGAACAGCAATTATAAACCCGCCGTTAAAACGCCCTTTCTGCTTTTCCTTTCGGGAATTCTGTGGATAGGGGTGGCGGTTATGCTGAACAGTTTTGCGATAAGCTGGCTGCTGCAATTTGAGGGGCCTGCCGTATGGGTTTATCCCACGATTGGATTTTTCGCCGCACTTATTATCCATCATTTCGGTTTTCTGCGGGTTGTGGACAAAAACCTTCGCCGAATTTCAAAGATGGAGGCAAAAACATGCGTTTTTGCTTTCATGTCGTGGAAATCCTACCTGATCGTACTAGTTATGGTAGGAATGGGTATCGGACTAAGGCATTCTGCCATCCCCAGGCAGTACCTGTCAATTTTATATATCGGCATCGGGCTGGCGCTGTTTCTTTCGAGTATACGGTACTTCAGGGTGCTGATCAGGTCGCCGCATCCTCCCCGGCCTGAAGGCCGGGGTTACTGATGTCTGCCGATGCGGAATACCGGTAAAGCTATCTTCTGAACATTTTTGAATGTGCGTTGTATAATTAGTTAAAACCTAATTATATGGAAAACGTTGCGATCAATCACCTGGCCGTTTTTGCGGCTGCACTTTCCGACTTTGTTGTCGGTGCCCTGTGGTACTCCCCACTGCTTTTCGTTAAGGTATGGATGAAAGAGACCGGCCTGACGGAAGAGAAAATGAAAAAAGACAATGCGTTGGTCAAGTACGGCCTTACCTTTGTTTTCTCCCTGATCATCACCTACAACCTGGCATTTTTTCTGGGTGATCCGAAGATGGAACTGAGTGATTATCTGTTGTATTCGTTCCTTGCCGGCTTCGGCTGGGCCTCCATGGCCGTTGGTATTCTGAGCCTGTTCGAGATGAGAGGCTGGAAGCTGATGCTGATCAACTGGGGGTATGTGACGGTGGCGTTTGTGTTGAAGGGGTTGATTTTGGGGTTGTGGAGGTAGGAATTTACACCTAACTTCGGCCCGATGAAACGAATTGTTTCCATCGGGCTTCTTTTTTTGCTGATGTTTCAGGCAGCCGGCTCCCTGGCTTTGTTCCGCCTGATGCAATCGGGAATCCGGTATGAGGTGAAAGGATATATCAAGACCGGAATAGAACCTCACCTTCTCGTAGAATTGATTATTCCAACTGACCCTGCCGTTGCGGAGGAAATGGGGTATGAGTTTGAAGGCAGGAGGGAAATCATTTTTAACGGGCATTATTACGATATCGTCAGCCGTGAAACTCAGGGCGATCACACACGCTATATTTGCTATAAGGACGATAAGGAGTCTGATCTGGCAAAAGATATGACGGAGAGCCGGCATCCTGCCGGACAAGAGCAGTCGGCCCTTGCCACGCATCTTCTTCAACTTACATTAGCCTCCTACATAACTGATTTTTGGATAGGGCCGGGAGTCCTCCCAGAAGGACCACAGAACAGCCCTGACAGCACCTATTACTTTTCCCTCATAACCTGGGTGGGTTCGATACCCGGACCGCCCCCATGGTCTATTGTTTAATCTGGATTGTAAGGCTTTTCCATGAGATGAAAGCCTGATTTTACATTTTAAACAACTAACAATCAATAAGATATGCTTAGAACATGGGTTCTTTGCTGCCTGTTTCTCACAGGATTAACCGGATTCGGGCAGCAATTGATCATACGCGACCAGTCGACCCAACAACCGATCGGGCTGGTTACCCTCCAGAGTCA
Source organism: uncultured Porphyromonadaceae bacterium (assembly GCA_964416825.1). Classification (GTDB taxonomy): domain Bacteria; phylum Bacteroidota; class Bacteroidia; order Bacteroidales; family UBA12481; genus UBA12481. Next base: position 4,433 of record CAYQFT010000070.1, on the reverse strand, counting down.
AGACCCTCAGGCCACGACCCTGACAAATGATTTTGGACAGGCTGATATATCAGCCTTTAAAGGTTCTCCGGAGATAAAGTTCCGGGTGTTAGGATACACCTCTGCAAAATTCAGCTGGAAACAGCTTGAGGCGCTGAAGTTCTCCGTTTACCTGGAGCGCTCGGTTATTTCCCTTGGTGAGGTGGTGGTCGCTGCCAGCCGCTGGGAGCAGGATAAGCGCGATGTGCCGAATACGATTGCCAAGGTGACCGCTGCCGATGTTCAGCTCCAGAATCCCCAGACGGCCGCTGACCTGCTGGCCTCTTCGGGCGTCGTTTTTATGCAGAAAAGTCAGCTCGGCGGGGGCAGCCCGATGATACGCGGCTTCGCCACCAACCGGGTCCTGATTGATGTTGACGGTGTGAGAATGAACACCGCTATCTTCCGCAGCGGGAATGTACAGAACGTCATTTCCATAGATCCGCTGGCCATTGAACAGACAGAAATCGTATTTGGTCCGGGTTCAGTGATTTATGGAAGCGACGCCATTGGCGGGGTTATGGGTTTTAAAACCCTGACACCCAAGCTGACCACCAACGGCAAAACGCTGATCAAGGGGCAGGCTTTCACCCGCTGGTCATCGGCCAACATGGAGAAGACCGGCCATTTCGATCTGAATATCGGATTTAAAAAGTGGGCCTTTGTCACCAGCCTCAGCTACTCGGATTATGGAGACCTGATCATGGGTTCCAACGGTCCGGAGGAATACCTGCGGCCTGAATATGTTCAGTTTATCGACGGAAAGGACAGCATCGTTGCCAATCCGAATCCACGAAGCCAGGTTCCATCGGGATACAATCAGTATAACCTGATGCAGAAAATCCGGTTTCGGCCGAATGAAAGCTGGGATATCCAGTATGGGTTCCACTATTCTGCAACCGGCGATTATCCGAGGTATGACCGGCTGATCGAATACAAAAGCGGCAAGCTCAGGGATGGCGAATGGTATTACGGTCCCCAGAAATGGATGATGAATAACCTGACAGTAATTAACAACAAGGTAAATCCGTTGTACGATAAAGCGAGGATCACCCTGGCACACCAATCATTTGAAGAGAGCCGGCATAACCGGAGTTACCGGAAGAGTGCCCTTGCCCATCGCCAGGAGAATGTGAATGTGATCTCGGCCAATATCGATTTCGATAAAAAAGCCGGCGTAAAACAGGAGTTTTTTTATGGTGTGGAAGCCCTGTTCAATCAGGTGGGGTCGCAGGGGACCGACGAAAATATCAAGACCGGCGAGTCGGTTCCCGGTAGCACAAGGTATCCTGACGGATCCACCTGGAATTCATTTTCCGCCTATGGCACGGACCATATCAGGCTAAATGAGAAACTAACGGTTCAGGCCGGGCTGAGGTACAGCTATGTGATGCTGAAGGCTGATTTTGACACTGCCTTTTTCCCATTTCCGTTTACCACGGCAGAGCTGAACACGGGTGCATTGAATGGCAGCCTGGGGCTGGCTTACAAGCCAACATCCGACTGGCAGTTTAACGTGAATTTCTCCACCGGGTTCCGGGCGCCGAATATTGATGATGTGGGCAAGGTTTTTGAATCCCAGCCGGGTGCGGTGGTGGTTCCCAACCCCGATCTGGTTCCCGAATATGCGTACAATGCTGAGATCGGCGTTGCCCGTGTGATCGGCGAATATGTGAAAATTGATGTAACCGGATATTATACTTATTTGGATAATGCTCTGGTTCGTAGGGATTTTCAGCTGAACGGTCTCGACAGTATCCTGTATGACGGCGACATGAGCCGGGTTCAGGCGGTCCAGAATGCTGCCTTTGCCTATGTGTACGGGGTTCAGGCCGGCCTGGATGTAAAGCTGCCGGTAGGACTGGGGCTCTCATCGAAATTCACCTGGCAGAAAGGGGAAGAGGAGCTGGATGATGGTTCCACGGCACCGTTGCGGCATGCCGGTCCCTGGTTTGGCACCACGCATCTTACCTGGTCGCGCAACAGGTTCAAGGCTGACCTTTATGGGGTATACAACGGGAGCATAACTAACGAGAACATGGCTCCGTCGGAACAGGCCAAAGTTTTCATCTATGCCAAGGATGAGAACGGAAAACCATGGTCGCCCGCCTGGTATACGCTGAATATCAAGATGATGTATCAGGTCACCCATTTTCTGACCGTAACCGCAGGCCTTGAGAACATCACCGACCAGCGATACAGGTCCTATTCATCGGGGATTGTGGCGCCGGGGAGGAATGTGATTTTGTCTCTGAGAGGAACCTTTTAAGGCGAAAGGCGAAAGGCGAAAGGCGAAAGGCGAAAGGCGAAAGGCGAAAGAAAGATAAAAGATTTCTTTCGCCTTTCGCCTTTCGCCTTTTGCCTTATTTCCTGATCAAAACCTTCTGATACTGCGATGCCTTCTCATCTGTAAACCTGATCAGATAGGTTCCTTCTGCAACCCCAGTCAGATCAATGGTTTCTCCATCGGTTACCAGGCGGTTGAGGATAGTTTGACCGTTGAGGTTCATGACCGTCAGGGTTCCCTGGGTTATGCCGGAAATAACAAACTTTCCGCTTGCCGGGTTTGGATAAACGCTGAATGATACGATCTTAACCGGATCTTCAACGGAGGAAGTGTTATGGGAAATTTTCTTAACCATTTCCTCTTCTACGTTGAGGGTGCCGACAGCGATCTGCTCACTTTTATAGGTCACGATATAGGTGTAGCTGCCCGGGTCTGTGTCGCGGAAAGTGGCGTAGCCATGGGAGTTGTTTGCAGCCGTTTTACCCTGCAGGGTTACATTGGTATTGGCAAGGGGTTGATCGTTCTGGTCGGTAACCAGAAACTGGACCCTGACTCCCGGGTTATCCTCTAGAATGGCGATCTGATCCAGTTCGAAAAAGGAACCGGTTGAGCCAACGTATTTAATGGCCAGTTGCTGGTTCCCCACCGTTTCAGGCAGTGGAAATCCGAATACTCTGAAACCCGACATCATGTTTATGGTGGCGCTGTATAGCTCCGTAAAACCTGTAACCTGAATATCACTGGTTCCCTCGGTTCCGGGGACGGGTGCGGTTGTAACAATCCCGACTTTGGCTACAGGGTTTCCGAACTGGTTTCCTGCCTTGAAACTGAACAGGCCGGATTGGTTCATGTTAACACGAGGGAGGATCAGGTAGGATTCGTCATCTCCTGCATTTGGCTTATAAAAAACAATCGTTCCGGTACCGGTTCCACCAATCAGGAAACTATTGGTAGTGACGGTTGTCCATCCTTCGGGGACCATGTTGTTGTTGAAATCCTGATAAAAGAAAAGATCCGGTTTCTCAATGAGCACCTCACCCTTGTAAGGACCTGAGCCAACCGTGATTTCACCTTCCGTACCATAATAGCCGGAAGCATCAACCTTGTAGGAATAGGAACCCGGGAAGACCCCATTGAACTGAACACCACCGTTTTGGTCAATAATTTTCTCCCCATAATAGGTCAAAAACACCTTGCCGCCCGGAACCGGGTTGTAGTCATTATCAAATACATCGAAACTAGCCTGATAATCGACGAACGGATGGGTCACATTTTCCATTTTCGACTGCACCACCTCCTTGGTTGTATTGTTTTGAACGAAAGCAGCCACGATAAGGTCGTTGGCCGTTTCGTTGTGTGTGGTCTTCATGTCGAGGGTATAAGTCAGGGTCACCGGCTGACCGGGAACCAGGGCAGCCAGAGCGGTTCCGTTGGCATTGGGCATGAATCCCATGGCTACATGGTCGAAGGCGATTTCACCATTGGTTCCCACATTTTGTGTGGTAACTCCTTCCATAACAACGATTTGTGCAACCAATCCGGCCTCGTAACCGATTTCAGGGGTAATTGTGATCGTTGCAGTCACGATTTTATCGGCATTAACGGATGCCGTTATCCCGATTTCCATGCCGGTAAATAGGGTCAGCAGTTCCTCCATCCGGGCTACTGAAAAACTCTGGGCATAGGGCATCTGCTTGGCTCCGTTGCAGATCAGTCCGGGGACACCGGTAACCGTATAGTAATCCCGCCGTTTTCTGCTTTCGGCAAAATAGTATGGATCACCTGTGCCAGGCCAATACATCTGATACCGGATGATGGTGTATTTACCTGCAAAGCCTGATAGATAGCCGGCAAAAGCAGGGTTAAATGAAGCACATGGCGGGCAGGTTGATGCTGTGAAATGTTCAAGACACGGAACCTTCGGTTTCGTCTGGCCAACAGATGGAACGTTTGTTAACAGAAAGAGGGCCAGAATCATAACCATAATCAGGTTTGTGGTTTTGTAAATTTTTTTCATAGGGATTTTGTTTGATTTTGGAATAACAATGCTACGGATTCCACTCAATAATTCCAAAGCACCTCCATAATCTTTACATTTGGGGAAAAGAATTGCTGCCTAGAATAAATT
>CAYQFT010000069.1:16184-16775 GCA_964416825.1 uncultured Porphyromonadaceae bacterium | reverse complement strand
ACCTGGGAAGCCAGCCGGAATGCTTGTCCCGGTGGCTGGCACCTCCCCTCTGATGAAGAATGGATGCAACTTGAAAAGTTTGCAGGCATGCTGACCATTGATGCCGAAGCAACCGGCTGCCGCGGATCTCAGGGCTACAATCTGAAATCCCGTGAGGGCTGGCCGGCTTTTGAGCATCATAATTTTAACGGCGATAATTCAACAGGCTTTACCGGTCTCCCAGCTGGTTATTACCGCCCAGAGGCAGGCTATAACGGGCACGACTATGCCGCAATATTCTGGTCCTCAACCGAAACAGATTCCGGCAACGCCTGGTCGCGCCGGCTCGTAACCGGGAATGAAGTTTGCCGGGACCAGAGCCAGAAGGTTGATGGGTACTCGGTGAGATGTGTTAAAGATTGACGGCAGACCGCGGACCGCAGACCGCGGACCGCCCGGAGCAGTTGTCATCCTCATCGAACCGGGGATTGCCTCAATGCGGCCTTTTTACTACCTTTGCTTTCTCCAGTTCTGATCCTATGCTGGAAGCCGGCATGAAAACAAAAATCCTTTCCCCGTTTCTATTCTTGATGATCCCGGTTTTGGTGATGA
>CAYQFT010000069.1:5238-16174 GCA_964416825.1 uncultured Porphyromonadaceae bacterium | reverse complement strand
CGTGGACCGCAGACCGCCCGGAGCACTTGTCATCCCCGCGAAAGCGGGGACCGCGTCGATCTGCCACAATTGCCCCTCTGAGCCTGTTCCTTTCGGGTTTTTGTGTATTTTTAAGCGGTGGCCCGATGTCATAACCAAGAATTTTTGCATGTTGCATAAACTTACCCACCCCAACCCCTCCCTCGACCAGGGAGGGACTTGGCTCCGAGGTGACTTAAGAGCTCATTCCCCCTCCCTGTTTGAGGGAGGGGGCCAGGGGGTGGGTAAGTTAACCGGCAACCGGCAACCAGCAACCAGTAACCAGTAACCAGCAACCAGTAACCATGCGCAATCTTCCCGTATTGCTCGCCGCCGGCCTCGCCGCCCTTCCGGCGATAGGAAAAGAAAGACCAAACATCATCTACATCCTCGCCGATGATCTTGGCTATTCCGAGATCGGGCCGTATGGTCAGAAACTGATTGAAACGCCCAACCTGGATATGCTTGCCCGCAACGGCATGCGGTTTACGCAGCATTATTGCGGTTCCCCGGTGAGTGCACCCTCAAGATGCGTTCTCCTGACCGGCCAGCATACGGGTCATTCCTTTGTGAGGGGAAACCATGAATGGGGCGAGCGGGGCGAAGTATGGAATTTTGCTAAGGCAGTGAACGATCCGAACCTCGAAGGCCAATACCCGCTTCCCGACAGCGTCCGGACTCTGCCGGAATACCTGAAAACAGCCGGGTACCGCACGGGCCTGGTTGGAAAATGGGGGCTCGGGGCTCCCAACAGCGAGGGTTTGCCTAACCGCCAGGGCTTCGATTATTTCTTCGGATATGTGTGCCAGCGACAGGCTCACACCTATTATCCCAAACACCTTTGGAGAAACGAGGAGAAGGTATGGCTTGATAATGAACTCATTGTACCCGGAACCAAGCTGGATCCCGGAGCCGATCCGCTCGATCCGGCCAGCTATAAAAAATTCAGTCAGAAAGAGAATACAGCTGAATTGTTTGTGAAGGAGGCAACAGGGTTTATTGAGAAATCCGGCGATGAGCCTTTCTTCCTCTATTTCGCTTCCACCCTGCCCCATCTCGCCCTGCAGGCACCCAGGGAATGGGTGGAAAAGTATGTTAAAAAATTCGGCGACGAAAAGCCTTATACCGGACAGGAAGGATACTTCCCCGCCCGCTATCCGCATGCCACCTACGCTGCGATGGTTTCCTACCTCGATTATCAGGTTGGTGAAATCATTAAGAAACTGAAAGAAACCGGTGAATATGAGAACACGCTGATCATCTTTTCCAGCGACAACGGGTATGCCTACAATGCCGGCTGTGATCCCGCCTGGTTTAACAGCTTTGCCCCTTTTGTAACCACCCTGGGCTGGGGAAAAGGCTATGTTCATGAAGGAGGTATCCGGGTACCGATGATTGCCGCCTGGCCGGGACATATCAAGCCGGGTACCACATCGGACCATATCTCTGTATTCTACGATGTTCTTCCCACCCTTTGCGAGGTGGCAGGAATCAAGAAACCGGCAGATACCGACGGGTTGAGTTTTCTTCCGGAGCTCCTGGGTAAAAAGAAACAGCCGCAGCACGAATACCTGTACTGGGAGTTCCCTGAATATCAGGGTCAGCAGGCCGTTCGCATGGGTCCCTGGAAAGCAATGCGGCTCAATATGCAGAAAGGTAACACGGAAATACAACTTTTTAACCTCGAAACCGACAGCCGGGAGCAGCTGGATGTGGCCCAGCAGCATCCCGACCTGGTAAACCGGGCGCTTGAAATCATGGCCAAAGAACACAGGAGATCGGCGCTTGAGCGATTTTATATTATTCCCCTGGATAAATAGAATCGCCTGAAATGAAAACCAAATCTGCATTTGTAGCGTATAACTATCGTTAAAACAAAGGAGGTTATATGCGCGTCAGGTCAGGTTTTACTATCATCCTGCTATCATTTTGCCTGCTTTCATGCGGGTCTTTAAAAAAAGTGCCGCAGACTGATATTGCAAAGGGAATCTCGATAGCGGACCCTCAAACAGATTCGATTGAATATCAATTGATCGTAATGGATCCTGGATTTTCATCCTGGTTCGAAACCCGTCGGAAGCCAGAATGGTACTATTCACTGGACTATCTTGAAAGCTGGAACAATCGGTATGTAAAAGCCTGGAATGACAACTGCCGCAACCGGAATTTCCAGAGGCAGCGTCCTGACAATCCCTTTGATGAGGAAATTGATTACCAAGAGGGTACCAAATATGGTCTGGACCTGAACTACCGACTGTATCATTATTTCCTGTTTATCGAAGACACTTGGGGAAAAATTCTGCCCTTTGATCGGCGGAAATGATTATTTTCAGCGGTTAAATTTCTCCTGATCATGACAAGTAAAGAACGATTACTGGCAACGATCAATCATCGCGAGCCCGACCGTGTTTGTGTGGATTTTGGTGCGACTCCGGTTACCGGAATTCACGTATCCGTGATCAATAAACTCTGGCAGCGGATGTTCGGCCAGCACGATTATAAGGTAAAGGTCACCGAACCCTACCAGATGCTGGGCGAGATTGATCCCGGTTTGCGCGATGGACTGGGCATCGACGTGATTGGAATACCCGGCCGGAAATCCCTGATCGGTACCGATGAAGAGGGCCCCTGGAAGCCGTTCCGCATGTTCGACGGCACCGAGGTGATGATCCATCACAACCTGAATTTCACAGTCGATCCTGAAAAAGGAGACCTGCTGGGATATCCTGAGGGAGACATGAGCGTAGGGCCAAGTGTAAGGATGCCCAACGGCGGATATTTCTGCGACACGATCATACGCCAGGACCCGATTGACGACAGCAACCTCAACCCGGATGATAATACGGAAGAGTTCAAGCTGTTTACCGAAGAGGATAAAAATTACTACCGGAACAAAAAGCGCTGGATTGAACGGAACTCCGATTACGGAAGCCTTGTCGTGGTTCCCGGCACCGCTTTCGGCGACATCGCTCTGGTGCCCGCTCCGTTCATGAAGCATCCGAAGGGAATCCGGGATATCCAGGAATGGTACATTTCGCCTCTGATCCGCAGGGATTACGTGCTGTCGGTGTTTGAGAAACAGTGCGAAATCGGGCTGCAGAATATCGATATGCTTGCAGAGATCCTGGGCGACTCCGTACAGGTAGCCATGGTTAGCGGGACCGACTTCGGCACGCAGTCGACCACTTTTATTTCTCCGGAAACCTACCGGGACATATTCAAGCCTTTTCATATTGCCATAAACAAACGGATTCACGAGAAAACCAACTGGAAGACGTTCATTCACTCCTGCGGCGCAGTGCGTGATCTCATTCCGGAATTTATCGAAGCCGGATTTGATATTCTGAATCCAGTCCAGATTTCAGCAGTGGGCATGAATCCGCGCGAACTGAAGAAGGAGTTCGGCAAGGATATTGTGTTCTGGGGTGGTGGTGTGGATACCCAAAAAACCCTTCCTTACGGCACCCCCGAAGAGGTGTACCGCGAAGTACGAGAAATGATCGACATTCTCGGTCCCGGCGGCGGTTTCGTATTCAACACCGTCCACAATATCCAGGGGAATGTTCCGGTGGAAAATGTAGAGGCGATGTTCAGGGCTCTTAAAGGTTAAAAGTTGTTAACGGCGAACCATTAACCACGCTAAATGCTAAATTTCCTCCTTAAACCTAAAAAGGAGGAAATTGTGACTTTCTCAAAACCTACTTCCATTTGCAGGCTGTTGCGAACAGGTTTGCTTACGGCAATCCTGGCAACGTTTTGCATGTTTCAACCCGGATATTCCCAGGCATCCGGCGGTTACATGACATACGACCAGCTCACCCAGGCGGTGAAATCGCTGGCGGATGCCAACAAGGGACTCGCAACGATCGAATCGATCGGTAAAACAGCAGAGGGCCGTGATCTTTGGGTACTTACAATTGCCAGTAAAAGTGGAACACCGGCTGCTCAGAGGCAGGGCCTGCTGATCGCCGCCAATTTCGAAGGTGACCACCTGGTAGGAAGCACCCTGGCTCTGGAAGCAGCTCGCTACTTGCTGGCTTCTTATGCCACCGATGATGCGGTTAAGAAAAGCATCGACAACTATGTATATTATGTCATGCCCAGGATGAATCCCGACGGTGCCGAAGCTTTCTTCGGCAAAGTTAAGATTGGAAGAAAAACCAATTCGGCCACCTTTGATGCCGACAATGACGGCAGGCTCGATGAGGACGGTCCGGATGACCTGAACAATGACGGGCAGATTACTGTATTCCGTGTGAAGGATGTTAACGGCCTCTACCGGCTAGATCCGGAAGAACCGATGCTCATGAAAAAGGCAGATGCTGCAAAGGGTGAACGGGGAGAATACTCGATCTATCCGGAAGGCATTGACAATGATAAAGACGGTTTTATCAATGAAGACCCCGCCGGCGGAACGGATATTAACCGGAACTTTATGCACGCCTATCCCTATTTCAAGGAAAACGCAGGCCGCTACATGGTTTCTGAGCCAGAAACCCGTGCCATGATGGAATGGATTCTTGATCACCGGAATATTGCCATGGTACTCACTTTTGGTGAAAGTGACAACCTGATAACACCACCCACTTCGAGGGGCGCTCTCAGTTCTGACCGGCCGCTCGACCTGGTTCAGTTCGCCGAGGCTACCAAGGCAGGTGCCGGCCGTGTAGGCATGGTCACCGCCGGAGGCCGCGGGGGGTTCGACCGCTTCATGATGATGGGTGGAGGAATGGAATTCATGCGCGGCGGCCAGACTGCCACAGCGGATGCTTCGGCGCGGTCGCAGCGCCCGGCCCAGACGGCAGCCACCACAATCAACACATCGGATTTAGAATACTTCACAAAGGCCAGTGAAAAATACAAGGAGCTGACGGGTATAAAAACACAGCCCGTGCTGAGGAATCCCGAAGGGGCTTTCTTCCAGTATGCTTATTTTCAGTTTGGTGTTCCCGCCTTCTCGACCCCGGGATGGGGTATTGTTCTCCCGGCCGACACGGCCCGCAGGGGCATGCGGCCCGGCGGCGCCAGAACAACCGGTGCTGATGCGCCGGCTGGCGGAAATGCAGCAGCTGCCGGTGCCGCTGCCAGCAACTTTGCCGGAGGCGGACAGGGACGTGCCATGCAGGGAATGGGCGGCGGAGCAGCAGGTGGATCCCAGGCAGGAGCCGGTGCCGACGGCGGCAGCCAGGCTGCGGGCATTGACGCTTCATGGCTCAAATACCTGAATGCCAACAATCCACAGGGGTTTATCAAGTGGCAGGCCGCTAAGCATCCAGAATATGGTGATGTTGAAGTCGGAGGCTTTGCGCCGAATGATATTTTTAATCCACCGGCTGACAAGCTTGGCGATCTTGGTGCAAGCCATGGCAAATTCGCAGTGTATCTCACCACGCTCTATGCACAGGTTAAAGTAGCCAAAACCGAGGTCATCAGCGAGGGCGGCGGACTCTTCCGCATAAAGGCCGAAATCTCAAACGAAGGCTTCATGCCTACCGCCATGCGCCAGGGGGTTCAGAGCCGCTCGGTAAAACCGACGATGGTCCAGCTGGGCGTTAAACCTGAGCAGATCCTTTCGGGCAGCAGTAAAACCAATTTCTTCCAGTCCCTTGACGGATCCGGTCGACGAGTTAAATATGAATGGCTCATCAAGGGAAAGGCAGGAGATAAAATCGAGCTGAAGGTGGTAGCCCAAAAGGCCGGTTCAGATGCCGCAGTAATCACACTTAAGTAAGGGAGGACAAATCATGAAAACGAAAAAATATACAATCGCAAGTCTCCTGATTCTGGCGGCTATCCTGATTCTCTCCCCGATTCGTCTGGAAGCTCAGAAATCTTTCTCGGACCCTCAGTTCAAGGTTAAAATCGACTTCAACCGATTCAGGGATGTCCCGGAATTATGGGCGGATATGGCCCGGCTTCAGAAGGCCTTTCCTAAGTTCCTGAAACTGGAGAGCATTGGTAAAAGTCATGACGGCCTGGAAATCATGGCCATGACTATCAACAACCCCGAAACAGGCGCCGAAATGAGCAAGGCCGCCATGTATATCGATGCCAATATCCATGGAAATGAGATTCAGGGTGGAGAGGTTTGCCTCTATACCATCTGGTTCCTCATGGAAAATTATGGACGAATCGATGAAATCACCCGGCTGGTTAATGAAAGGGTATTCTATATCCTGCCCTGCGTAAACCCCGACGGCCGGCAACATTTTATGGCAAAAGATGGCGGAAACGCCCGCTCTGGCCATGTGCCCGTTGATGAGGATAACGATGGCCTCTATGAGGAAGATGGTCCCAACGACCTGAATGGCAACGGTATGATCGAAAGCATCCGCAAATATGTACCAGGTCAAGGAAACTACCGCATCAGCCTGATTGATAAGCGAATCATGGAACCCGTCGGCTTCGGAGAAAAGGGAGATTATATTCTGCTTGGAGATGAAGGAATCGATGATGACGGAGATGGCCGGATCAATGAAGACGATCTTGGCAGCTATGATCCGAACCGCAACTGGGCCGTCGACTGGCAGCCAAATTATGTTCAGGGGGGCGCAATGGAGTACCCGTTCCAGTTACCTGAAACTAAAGCGGTGAATGATTTCATGATGGCTCGCCCTAACATTGCCGGCGTTCAGGCCTACCACAATTCCGGGGGTATGATCCTTAGAGGTCCGGGCGCCGAATCGATGGGCGAATACTCCGCTTCAGACGTTCGGGCCTATGATGAACTCGGGCAAAATGGCGAACGTATATTGCCTTTCTATAGATATATTGTGCTTTGGAGCGGATTATATACTGTACACGGAGGCTTTATCGACTGGACCAGCGACGGATTAGGCATCATGTCCTTCTCCAATGAACTCTGGAATAGTTCGCAATATTTCAACAGCCCCGACCTTATGAAGCAGACCGAAGATCCAAACAGCCCCATCAGCAGACAAAGAGGCCGCTACTTCTTCGATGACAAGCTCGAATTCAGCGATCAGTATGTCGAATGGAAAGAATTCGACCACCCGGTATATGGGAAAGTTGAAATCGGAGGCGAATGGAAAAAATTCATGGGCCGGATTCCCCCGCGCTTTATGAACGAAGAACTGTGCCACAGGAACATGGCCTTCACGCTTTATCAGGCTGATGAATTGCCGAAGATGAACATCGGTGAGACCAGGGTTAAAAAAATGGCCGACAATGTTTACCGGGTTTGGATTGACTTCACCAATCCGAAGGTTGCCCCAACAGTGACAGCCAAGGCAGCAACAAACAATGTAGTCAGACCCGACCTGATCACCCTCGACGGCAAGGTTGAAATCATCTCAGCCAGTTGGATCAACAGTAAGGAGACTTTTGATTATCTGAACCCGATAACGGAAATGATCGATCAGAAACAGCTAAACCGCCTGATCATCCGTAACGGCACCCCGGGAAAAACGACCCGCACCCTGCAGTATCTCGTAAAAGGCAGCGGGAAGATCGGTGTCACGTATGATTCTGTAAAAGGGGGGACGGTTAGTACAACGGTCGAACTGAAGTAATTAATAATTGGAAAAATAAAAGAAGAAGCCGGCTGACCTCAAGGGTAGCCGGCTTCCGCTTTTATTTTTCTAATTGGCAATTATTTCTTGACAGCTACAAGGGTAACCGTGATCGGGATCATGTCATCGATAGCATTATCGCCGAGGTTCTCGAAGAATTTACCAGACCCGTAACGTACATCATATTTCGAGCGGTCGAATGTAACAACCGACTGAAAAGCGTCGCCCATGCGCTTAGTGGTAAAGGTTACCGGATGAGTGGCTCCCTTGATGGTCAGGTCGGCAGTTACGGTTGCTTCATCGTTCTTAAACTCCGTGCTCTCTTTGATCTTTAATGTAGCAGTAGAGAATTTATCTGTACTGAAAAAATCATCAGATTTCAGGTGCCCTATTAACCGGGCGCCTTTGTTAGGATCCGTACCATCACCTTCAACCATTGAATTCATGTCGATGACGAATTCACCGCTGACGAATTTGTTTTTCTTAATCGAGAAGTTACCCTCTTTAAGTTTGATCACCCCTTCGTGACTCTTGGCAACTTTCTTGCCTACCCACCGAAGAACCGATTTTTCGGTTAACACTTTATAATCCTGTGCAATCCCTGTTGCTGATACCGTCAGAATGGCGGCTAAAATCAAAACGACTGTTTTTTTCATGATATGCGAATAATTGATTAATAATCTTGTTCAGGATTTTAATACAAAAACCTGAACAAAAAGATTATGAAAAGGTGTGATTTAACTCTTTTTTAGGATTTCCTGGTGGTTAATACCACTTAAAGATCTTCAGTCCGACCATGAAAAGGAATAATCCGGCAACAGTGAGGATACCTGCCGGCATTGCGATCTGGGCCAATCCGGCCCCTTCATTGAAGACACTCCGGATACCGTCGGCGAGCAAAGTGAGATGCATCTTTCCGATCACCGGAATGCTCCAATCAGGGAAATTATGGTAACTAAAAAAGATTCCGGAAAGGATCATCATCGGAAAGACAACCGCATTGATAAAACCGTTCCCGATCTCCGGCTTGGCAGTATGGCTTGAGATCAGTATGGCTAGTCCCGCAAATGCAATATTACCCGCGATAAACATGATTATCAGTGCGGGCCAGCTTATATTTACGTTAATGCCAAAGGCCAGCCATGCGAACAGCAACAGCAGTAAGCTTTCAATAAAATTCATCGCTACACGCGTTACTACCATCGCCATCAGAAAAAATGATTTCTTCATCGGGGTAGCTACGAGCCTTCTCAGGAGCTTCTTTGACCGTTTTTCAATAATTCCGTAACTCAATCCCCACATGGATGACATCATGATGCCCATTCCGATCAACCCCGGAATAAAAAAATCGATGTAACGGGTTCCTTTAATTGTCATGGGCCGGATGAGTGATCCATCAGCCAGTGAGGCAGGCTTTTCACCTGTAAAGAGCATCGACAATTTCAGAAAACTAAGTTGCGCATCGGGATTCATAGGATCAAAATGGTATTCAATCTTTCCCGTCCTGTCATCCAAAATCAGATTGAAATTTCCCCGTTTGAGCAGGACCATAGCCTCATCCCAACCCATCATTTGAAAGATAAAAGATGTTGAACCGAGGAGGTCATCCTTTATTTCTATTTCCCGTTGGAGATGCCCTTCCCTTCTGCCATCGACAGTTTTTGCGTTTAGTTCAAGATATTCCTGGAGTGGAAAATCCCGCAGTGAATCTTTCCTGTCCGATCCACTCACCTCAACCACACCAATTTTCCGGACTGTTTCGGGTTTCTTGGTAAATGCGATTCCCAGGCCGATTGACATCAGGATAGGGAAACCAATGCCCCAGAAGAGGACTCCTGGTTCGCGGATAATTTCCTTGAGGTGGGTCATCACAAGAAAATGCAACTGCCGGATATTATTTGCGCTACTCATTCAGCCGCCTCCCTGACAGTTCAACAAAGAGGTCATCAAGGGATGTATACTGATTACCCAAAAGATCCTTCAAAGTACCCTGACGCAATATTTTCCCAGCGTCCATAATCACGATAAAATCGCACAACTGCTCGGCTTCTTCCATATAATGTGTGGTAAGAATCATTGAAGTGCCGGTCTGTTCACGGAGCTTTTGCAGGATGGCCCAAACCTCCCTGCGGGCATTGGGATCGAGACCGGTTGTGGGTTCATCGAGCAAAAGGATAGCAGGCTTGTTCAACAATGCAATACCCAGCGCCAATCGCTGTCGCTGCCCGCCGGAAAGATTGACAACATAGGACTTCCTCTTTTCTTCCAGTCCTACCATCTCCATCACCTCGATCGCACGGTCTTTCCCCAGGTTATAAAAAGATGAGAAGAGGCGCAGGGTTTCAAAAACGGTCATCTTATCAATAAACTGCGTCTCCTGAAGCGACAGTCCAATGACCCGGTGCAGCTCATCCTGATGGCTCTTCCAGTGCTTGCCCATGATCAGGATTTCTCCTTTGTCGGGAAACTGTATCCCTTCAATCATCTCAACCAGGGTGGTTTTTCCGGCACCGTTGGGGCCCAGAAGCGCAACAAACTCGCCCGGCCTGATGGTCAGGTCGATACCCTTGACTGCCTGTACGGTTTTAAAAGATTTATATACCTGCCTGACTTCAATAACAGGAGCCTGATCCATAACACGTTATTTTCCGGATAACAAAAGCGTATCAGAAAGGAAAACAACGGTATCCGCTTCTTTGTTTAAAAGACTGATCATTGCCCTGGCCACGGTGCGGCCATGGATTCCACGGTATTTTTTTGCGGATCCCACCATCAAAGGATTAATAACCGTCATAACCCCTTTGGCAATAAGCTCGGCGAGCCGGAATTCGGTGCGATCTCCCATCAGCATGGAGGGCCTGACAATAACTGTTTTTGCAATTCCTGCAGCAATAATCTGATCCTCCATCTCTCCCTTGATCCGCATGTAATAGTTCTTGGAAGCCGCACTCGCCCCCATCGATGACACCACTGCGATCCGGCGGATTCCATTTTTTGCTGCGATCCGGGCAATCGTAGCCGGGTAATCCCGGTCGATCCGCTCCATCATCGTCACCGATCCCGCCTTCCGGATGGTAGTCCCCAGGCAAATGAACAGATCATCGCCTGCAACCTGCCCGGACCATGTGTCTGGCAGATCAAAATCAATTCTATGGTATTCTATTTTTTTGTTTTCAGCCTGATATTCCCCACGGCCAAAAACCTTAATCAGGCTATACTCCTGATTATTAATTAATTCCTCAACCAAGTAGCGTCCAACCAAACCGGTGGCACCAAAAACCAATGCACTTCTCTTGTCTTCCATATTCTAATTATCTTCTTCCATCTGCGGTCTTCGGTCGTCGGTCTTCGGTCTGCGGTCTTCGGTCGTCGGTCTTCTGTCATCA
>CAYQFT010000069.1:0-5228 GCA_964416825.1 uncultured Porphyromonadaceae bacterium | reverse complement strand
AGTGCAAATCCACCTCACCCCCTTCCCCTCTCCCGCGCTCCCGATGGTCGCGGGAGAGGGGCGACGTTCAATTGCCAGTATTTCTTCTTTACCGTCCGTCGTCGGTCTTCGGTCATCAGTCTTCCCTATTCCATCAGATACTCCACCAGCACCTGGTTCGAAACGAACCGCACAGGAACTTTGGAGCCAATGGGAGATTCAAACTGATAGCGGAAAACAAGGTTTCCGGTGCGGATACCGGCAAAGAATCCGATCGCCTGCTGGTAGCGCCAGAAAAGCCCCATTTGATAGTTCTCATTGATCGTAATGAGAGTATTTGCCTGAATACCAATGCCTTTCTGCTCGGAATATTTGAGTAGAGCAGAGGGCTCCAGTAAAATGGTTTCTCCAAGTTCAAAACTGAGTCCGGCATACGTATAGAAATTCCGGTTAAGCCAGGTGTTGTTCCAGTTGTCCTCGGTGGACGAATAGCTCAGGTCGCCAAACCAGACCGAAGAATTAAACAACTGAACAACGGATGCACCGGCAAAAAATCGTTTGGAGAAATAGTGAACCCCGGCGTTCACATCGATAAAATGGAGGACCTCCTTACCGGTATTTTCCAGAGCAGGATCGGTACCTCCTCCGGGTGGGATCAACCGCGACTTATCGATGATAAACTGGTGATACATCGGAGCGAGCCCGAAAGAGAGGCGGCCCTTGTCGAGGTAAACATGGTAGGCATAATCGAGATGAATTCCGGCCTGGGAAATCGCACCGGTCGACAGGTTGAAGGCACCTCCGCCGATGCCAACCTTTCCGAATGAATTATCACCCCGATTCAGGAATCCCCGGGGGTTGAAACGCTGCCGCTTGTTCAGGATGGTTTGATGGTACGTCAAAGTCTGATATTTCGGGGCCCCTTCGATTCCGAGCCAATCCAGCCGCGCAGACACCAGCAGGGGTGCATAGCGGGAGGTCCCGGCCAATGCAGGGTTCGTCAGGAATCCGTTAACCAGGTACTGATCCGCCAACGGCGAAATCTGCGCCCCGGCCTCCCAGAACCCCGCCATCAGCATAAACAATATGACACCAAAGTACTTCACATTATCCCATTATCACATTATCAAATTGGCACATTAGCACATTATCAAATTGGCACATTAGCACATTCATTTCATCACCATCACCCACCCCGTCAGCTGCATCATGCCATCTTCAGGATCAAGATAATTCAGGACATAATAGTAAGTCCCCATTGGCACCGCAGAGCCCTGTTCATTCTTGCCATCCCAGGGATCGTTGTTATATCCTTCTGTAAACGAATAAAAGCGAACCCCTCTGCCCGATCCGTCGAAAATCTGGATTTGACCTTCCGGGTAATACTCCAGCAAGGGAATAATCCACTTGTCGTTGATCTGGTCGCCATTGGGAGTAAATACATTGGGAATCACGTTGTTCATATCGATCTTGATGTCAACGCTGGTTGAGCAGAGCCTGGAGTCAATAACCACCACGGTGTAGGTGTTTTCGGCGAGGTCCGTTATGGTAAGGCTTGTTTCCACACCGGCAACTGATACCGTAAACGGTGCAACTCCACCGGTTATTTCTTTAATAATTATCTGGCCATCACTGCATCCCAGGCAGGTTGGCGATTTCAGCCTGTATTTCACCTGGATCTTTTCTGGCTGGGTCACCGCAATGGGCTCCGGATATTCAGCGGTGCACAGGGAATCCTCTCTTACCCGGATCCGGAAATTCTCATCAGCAGCCAGGTTCTCGAATAATGGAGAGGTTTGCCACGATGATCCGTCATCAATTGAGTACTCATAAAATGTGCCTTCGCCGCGGGCGTGGATTTCGATGGATCCATCCCCGGATTCAAAGCAGGTGTTATCCTTTACCGAAGGTGAATCAATTTGCAGCAGATCCGGGTTCAGGATTTTTACGGATATCTCATCGGATTTAGAACATCCGTCCTTGGTTATCACAAGCCGGTAAATCGCGGTCTGGCTCACGGAAATTTGCTGTACTTCCGCTCCCGTGCTCCACAGATAGCTGTCGCCAGTACCTCCGGAGAGGATTATCGGCTGGTTGGTGCAGCGAGATTGATCTTCGCCGAGGTTCACTTCGGGGTACTTGAAATATCGGACTGCAATCGTATCGGAAAGCAGGCAATGACTTGGATCCGTGACAAATACAATCACCGGATCCATTGACTTATAGAGGGATATATCGCGGGTGGTTGCGCCAGTATTCCAGCTCCAGTTCAGATATCCATCGCCGGCTGACAGGGGCACGGTGTCGCCTTCACAGGCGCTAATGTCTTCACCAAGATCGGGCTTAACGTAGGGAATAACCTGAACGGTATACTCTGCCACGATAGTGCATGTAAATCCGTCATTTTCCCGTTTGGTTGAAGCGGCCTTGTAAGTGGTCGTTTGCAGAGGCCTCACCACGGTGGCAGCGCCAATCCCTGAAGGGCTGATCCACTCCACTTCCGAGCCATTGACCACGGTGAGGGTTACCGCGGTTCCCGGACAAACCGGCTCATCGGTTGAGGGAACAATGTGCACATTGGTGCCGGCAACCATATTCACGGTTGTGGTCCAGCTGCAGAGGTTCTTATCGGTAATGGTAACGGCATAGTTTCCGGGGCCGAGGCCCTGGATGTCAGGGTCAGCTTCCATGGCATTAAGCCAGAATTTGTAAGGCGGCGTTCCGCCCTTAATATTTGATAGTGTGATGTTTCCATCCTTGCACTCCGGACAGCTCGGCGGATTTATGCAGGATTTTGCCTCAATCAGGGCAGGTTCCACGATCGTGACAGGGAGTGGATAGCTTACCATGCATGCAGAATCTTCCCAGACGGTAACCCGATAATTAACGCCGGCAGGGAGGTTCAGAAAAGCAGAAGTATCCTGAAAAGTAGCCCCGTTGTTGATGGAATAGAGGTATGTCAGTCCATCACCATCGGCTTTTATCCTGATCTCCCCGTCGCCATTGCCAAAACAGGAAATATCCTTGACCTTTAAAGAATCTATTTTCAGCCGGTCGGGGTTATTGATCCGCAGATTCACCGTATCGCTGGCAAAGCACCCGTCCGCTGTGATCTTAACATAGTACTTATCATTCTGATTTACAGATATCTCCCGACTCTTGTCTCCCGTACTCCATTCATAGGTATCTCCGGTCCCACCGGTCAGCACAACCGGATCCCGGGAGCACTCAGTCCGGTCCCTGCCCAGATTCACCTCCGGTTTTGGCTTAAAATGCACCGTGAGGGTATCCGTAAAAATGCATTTATTTTCATCCTCCGCGAACAGCACCAGCGGACTCGCCTCTTCGGTCACTGGATTCACCCTTCCCTCAAAGCCGTTGCTCCACGTCCATCCCGCATAGGGTTCCGGAGCTTCAACCCAGATGGTATCGCCCTTGCAGCCGGTGCGATCGGCACCGATTTCGGGCTTGTGCGCCGGGTAAACACGGACGGTGTCGCGTAGTTTATTGGTACACTCACGCCCCTCATCGCGGGAAATCGCATCCACTTCGAAAACCATATCTTCTGTGAGGACGATCGTAACGGAGTCGCCCTTACCCACAAATGCTTCCGGCTTGACCCATTTAAATTCGGATGACCCTGTTACGGTGAGTGTGATCGGAACACCCTGGCAAACTGTCTTTCCGCCATAATTCAATTTTACACTCGATCCTCCCAGTTCATCAACATGAATGGTATCTGTAACCTCACAACCATTTGTTTTTGAAATCACATGTACAACATAGTCGCCGCCGCTTAATCCGTTGAGCCGGTTTGATCGTTCATCGCGATTATGCTCCCATAAAAACTCAAATCTATTCGGATCTCCTCGCGGATAAACGATAGCAGCTCCGTCCTGCTGGCCACAAAATGCCCTTATTGAAGCGGTGGAGTCAATAACCGGCAGAATCTTCTTTTGAATCCATACTGTGTCCCAGCCAATGCAGCCGGTGTTATCCTTTACCCGCACTCGATATTCGCGATTGTAGTCGTAAGGATCAGTCTGTACAGGGCTGACATCCCTCTCCCTAACACGTATGCTGGGGTCCTCCCATTCATAAAATGAATGGATCCCTGCATCCAGATGGACAACAGATCCATTGCAAAGGGGAATAGTATCTTTTGGATACAAGGTTACAACAGGAAGGGGGTTGATGGTCAGCATTCGTGTATATTGCTGACGCACACCGCCTCTCATCAGGTTTAACAAAACCTTATACGTTCCAGTCTTGGGAAAGCGGTATTTTACATCATAAACCCCGGTTGGAGCCGTTGGCTGTAATGTTTTAACAGGCACACCAGTGCCTAAATAGGTAATAACAAATATTAAGGAACCCTGGGTTATATTAGACTGATTGGTAATATAAATTCCTGTTTCATCCCCAAAGCAAAGATTTTCGAAATAAAAAGGCTCTGGATTGGTTCTTTTCGAAAAGGTCGCGGGCAATCCAAGTTGACTTTTTCCACCCTCCCCTGTCTCACTATTTACCAAGCTGGCCCCAAATTCCTCAAATTTGCATAACGGTTTTGGGCGCTTTGGGGAATTGATAACTCCAAGATAATCCTGTCCTTTGAAGGCCACATATATTTTTCCGTTTGGTGCAATCTGCAGGGATCCCGCTTCAAACTCAGGATTATTAAAGAGGACTTTCCCGGATTTGACCAGCTGAAGATTGTCCATTTCAGCAAGATTCCATTGATATACATACGCACCGTCCCGGGTGGATCCATATAGATAATTTCCGCTTGTCGGCTCAAATACCGTTGCATAGTTGCCCGTTGGAGAAAACTCAACCCCATACGCGCCGTAATAATACCCATTGAGGTTACCCTGGTCTCCGGCCGGAATTTTCAGGGGATTACTCAGACGACCATCAGTAGTTCGAAAATTAAACACTTCGAAGAACTTACCACCAGTTACGGCCAGCGCAATTTTGGTTCCCTGGTCGTTGACTTTCATCTGCCCCTGGGCGCCGCGGTTTGTTCCATCGTCAATCGTATCATTCTGGTGCACACTCCCGATGTTTTGTGGCGGCATTATCTGGAATCCGGAACTGTCAAGCTTAGCCTTATAAAACCGGTCGGAGTTAAACTCGTGCATAAGGAACCAATATCCGGTTTTATTTTGGCCGTATATATAAGGTATTGCAACCAGCTTCTCCGTGGTGTTTTCGAAAAGCCCCCTGTTCTGGTTTGTCGAAGAATAATC
>CAYQFT010000068.1:2471-16812 GCA_964416825.1 uncultured Porphyromonadaceae bacterium | reverse complement strand
CTGTCGAAGTTCAACATCAGAAAAATAATATCTGAATAGGTCCGCAGTTTCAGCGCCCAAACGGTCGTGAATTTCCACAAACACCTGCCCGCCGGGCTCCAGATTGATTCTTGCAAACTCCGCAATAGCCCGGTAAAAAACCAGCGGATCCTCATCCGGCACAAACAGGGCAAGATCGGGTTCCTGGTTGGCGACGTGATGCGCCAGGGCTACTTTCTCACTTTGTGGAATATATGGGGGATTTGAAACAATCAAGGCGAAAGGCGAAAGGCGAAAGGCGAAAGATGAAGATTTTAAGATGTCAAGATGAGTGGATGTAATTTCAACATAATTCAAATGGGCATTTTCATCTGTAATTTCCAAGGCTACATCACTGATATCGGAGGCAACAATCTCATAATCCGGCAGATATTTTGCCAAGGCAATTGAAATCGCTCCGCTCCCGCACCCGATGTCTAAGATGATTCCCTTCCCGTTCTCTCTCTTATCCTCTTTCTTATCTTGTAATCTTTCTTTAATCTTTCTTCTTTCTTCTTTACTCTTCTCTTTCGCCTTTCGCCTTTCGCCTTTCGCCTTGATTACCCACTCCACGATCTCCTCCGTCTCCCCCCTCGGAATCAGCACCCCAGGCCGCACTTTAAGCTTCAGTCCGTAAAACTCCGTTTCACCCAGCACATACTGGATCGGCTCATGATCCCCCAAACGCTTAATTATTATTCCGATATCCGTCCGCTGGGAATCCGTAAACTCAGTATCAGGGTTCATCCTGATCTGCACCCAGCTCAAACCGGTCACGTGCTCCGCAATGAGCCGTGCGATGGATTCCAGCTCGCGGTCCGGGTAGAAGTCCGCGAGACGGGATCTGAGGTCTGATGTGATATCTGTGTACTTCATCGTAGCTTAGTGTCCTCCGCCCTAAAGGACGGAGTTAGTCAAGAGCCAGGATCAGGGGATCCCGGCCTCCGCCGGGATGACAACAAGGCGGTCGTCCGTCGTCGGTCGTCGGTCTGCGGTCAACGGTCGTCGGTCATTCAAGGAATCCCCGATTCTTCATCAGCGCCGTAATATCCGGCTGCCGTCCGCGGAACTTCACGAACATCTCCATGGGATCGGCCATGCCGTTTTTCTCAAGGACATTCTTCCGGAACGAATCTGCGGTGGCTTTATCGAAAATTCCCTTCTCCTTAAAAGCCCCGAAGGCATCATGATCCAGCACGGCCGACCACTCATAGCTGTAATAGCCGGCATCGTATCCGCCGGTAATATGGGTAAAATACCAGCTGTGATATCGGGGTTCAATCTCCGGGATCAGTCCGATTTTATCCAGCAGGTTCTTTTCAAATTCAGAGACATTTACTGGAACCGTATCACTTTGCATGTGGTAAGCCATATCCAGATAGCAGGCGGAAAGGAATTCCACGGAGGTGAATCCCTGGTTGAACTTGCTGGTTTTATCCATTTTATCGATCAGCTCATCGGGAATTGGCTCGCCGGACTGGTAGTGCAGCGCATACGATTTCAGGACTTCCGTTTCAGATGCCCAATGTTCCATGATCTGGCTCGGGAGCTCGACGAAATCACGGGCCCGGTAAGATGTAGATAAGGTCCTCTTGCTGAAAAGGTTATCCAGGGCATGTCCGAATTCGTGGAACAGGGTGGATGCTTCATCCAGGCTCAGGAGCGCGGGAACATCGCCGCTCGGACGGGTGAAATTGCATACCATCGTGACCACCGGGCGGATCTCTTTCCCTTTTTCAACGGAATGGCCCCGGTAGGTTCCGCACCAGGCACCCTGGCGCTTGCTGGCACGGGGATGAAAATCCTGATATAATACCCCGAGGTGCGTACCGTCGGCCTCCTTCACTTCAAAGGCAAAAGCCTCCTCGTGCGGCTTCGGGATCTCCTTGATCTCGGTAAAGGTGATGCCATACAGCTTATTGGCTACATCGAAGGCTCCCTTCTGGACATTTGCCAGCTTGAAATAGGGCCGGAGCTCATTTTCATCGAGATTATACTTTTCCTTCCTAAGCTTTTCGGTATACATCCACCAGTCGCTGCTCTCCAATTTGAATTTTCCGCCGTCGCGGATCACCATCTGCTGCATCTCCTCACGGTCGCGGATGGCGGCCTTGAGTGCCGGCTCCCACACCTTGCCCAGCAGGTCCATCACGTTGGCCGAGGTTTTGGCCATCCTCGACTCCATCACCATATCGGCATGAGTCGGATAGCCCAGGAGCTGCGCTTTCTTGGCACGCACGCTCATGATTTTTGCCAGGATCTCCTTGTTGTCCAGCTCGTCACCGTGATTACCCCGCTGGTTCCATCCGGCATAGAGCTGCCGCTTCAGATCCCGGTTTTCGGCGTATTGAAGAAAAGGAATCCAGCTGGGCTTCTGGGCGGTAAACACCCACTTGCCTTCGAGCCCGGCTGCCTTCGCAGTTTCAGCT
This sequence comes from uncultured Porphyromonadaceae bacterium, assembly GCA_964416825.1. Classification (GTDB taxonomy): domain Bacteria; phylum Bacteroidota; class Bacteroidia; order Bacteroidales; family UBA12481; genus UBA12481. The sequence goes on along the minus strand of CAYQFT010000068.1, from coordinate 14,365 downwards.
GCGGCATCGATGGACGACTGCGGAAGGCCTTTGAGGTCGGCCGGATTTTCAACCACCATTTTGAATCCGTTAGTCTCCTTCAGTACATTTTGAGAAAACTTAACTCCCAATACCGAAAGCTCCTGATTCAACGCCTTCAATATCTGCTTTTTATCTTCCGGCAGGTTAGCCCCGTTCCTGACAAAACCCTTGTACATATTCTCCAGGATATAGGCCTCCTCTTCCGTTAATCTGGCTTTAGCCCGATTTTCCCAGATCGTTTTAACCCGCTCAAAAAGCCTGGGATTCAGGTTGATCTCATCATTATGCGCGGCCAGTTTCGGCGACACCTCAAGCTGGATCTTTTGCAGCTCGTCGTTGGTATTCGCTCCAGTGATGCCAAAAAAGACACTGCTGACCTTTGTCAGAAGTTCGCCGGTTCCGTCAAAAGCCCGGATTGTATTGGCAAATGTCGGTTTCTTACTGCTGTTCACAAGAGCTTCCACCTCCTGCTTCTGCTCCGCCATTCCCTGCTCAAATGCGGGCAGGTAGTGCTCCGGTTTGATCTTGTCAAACGGCGGCACCTCAAACGGTGTGGTATACTTACTAAAGAAAGGATTCGATGGATCCAGTGTGCTTTTCGGTTCGTTCTTGCACGAACTCAGGCCGATGACTGCCATGGCGATCAGGATTAGTGTGTTGCGTATCATGCTGGGTTTGGTTTAATGGGTAAAGATAAAAGAATAGTGAATAGTGAATGGTGAATGGTGAATAGTGAATAGTGAATAGTGAATAGTGAATGGTGAATAGTGAATAGTGAATGGTAGGGGCGAACCCGCGGTCCGCCCGCCAAAGCCCGTTTACATGACACGTGGCGCATGAAATTAAGATAAAGATGATTTTTGTTATGCAAATGTTTGCATATCGCTTTTATTTTTACCCCGCTGATGGTTATTATCTGGTTAACACACGTTCAACACTTGATGCCCCATGTCTGAAAAACAAATTAATACTCTAATTAGCAACACGTTACTTAATCTTAATATTGAAGAAATCAACCCGGGTTTAAGCACCGGAACTCAATGGATCGAAACCCATGGCTCACCTTTGGTTTCCGAAAACCCGACAACCGGAAAGGTAATTGCACGGGTGAAAACGGCCGGGATCGAAGATTATGAGGTCATGATAAACAATGCCGGCCGGAGTTTTCTGGAATGGCGAACCTGGCCGGCTCCGCAGCGGGCCGAAGTGGTCAGGCAGATCGGTGTTAAATTAAGGGAGTACAAAGAGGAACTGGGCCGGCTGATCAGCATCGAAGCCGGGAAAATTCTTCAGGAGGGGATGGGTGAAGTTCAGGAGATGATCGATATCTGTGATTTTGCTACTGGTCTGGGTCGGCAGATGAATGGCCAGCTATTCCGTTCGGAGCGGCCAAACCATAAGATGTACGACCAGTATCATCCCATTGGAGTAGTTGGAATCGTAACTTCATTCAATTTCCCGATGGCTGTTTGGGCCTGGAACACCATGCTTGCGGTGATCGGAGGGAATGTGGTGGTATGGAAGCCCAGCTCCAAAACCCCACTATGTGCACTTGCCGTTCAATCCGTCATAGCAAGCGTATTGGAAGCGAATAAGGTTCCGGAAGGGGTATTTAACCTCATTGTGGCTAAAGGTTCTGTTTTGGGGGATAATTTTCTGGACGATAAACGTTTCCCACTCCTGTCAGTAACCGGTTCAACCCGTGTGGGCCGACATGTTGCTGAGCTTGTAGGAAAACGTTTCGGTAGAACCATTCTGGAACTAGGTGGGAACAATGCTGCCATTATCATGCCATCAGCCAGTCTCGACCTGGCCTTACCATCTATTGTTTTTGGAGCCGTTGGAACCTGTGGACAGCGCTGTACCACAACACGAAGGGTGATAGTACATGAAAAAATATATGAGGAAGTAAAACAGCTGCTGGCAAAATCTTATACCCAATTTGAGCAACGCATCGGAAACCCACTGGATCCGGCCACTCTGATTGGTCCATTGATCGACAGAACAGCAGTTCAGGCATACTCAGAGGCCATTCAGGCTGCTCTTGATGAAGGTGGAAAGCTGGTATCCGGAAACCGGGTTTTGTCTGGTCCCGGATTCGGAAATCAGACCTTTGTGGTTCCAACTCTCATCGAGGCTCAGAATCAATTTAAAATTGTTCAGGAAGAAACATTTGCCCCAATCCTCTATCTCATTAAAGCCCGATCCCTGGAAGAAGCCATATCACTCAATAATGATGTACCGCAGGGTTTGTCCTCAACCCTGTTCACCACCGATTTGCGCGAGATGGAAAAATGGCTGGCAGAGGGAGGTTCAGATTGCGGAATCGCCAATGTCAATTCCAGTACTTCCGGTGCAGAAATCGGCGGAGCTTTTGGAGGCGAAAAAGAAACCGGTGGAGGACGAGAATCAGGGTCTGATTCCTGGAAACAGTACATGCGCAGACAAACAGTCAACATCAATTTTGGCGACGATCTTCCTCTGGCACAGGGGATTGTTTTCGAATTCTAGAAAGCACCTTTTTGTAAAATGACAAAAACAAATTTCTCTGTCCAAAGCAGGGTATGGATCAGCTCTGAAATGGGGCCCTTTGCCGGAAAAGGGAAGATTGAACTTCTCGAAAAAATAAAAGATTGCGGCACACTAACACAAGCTGCCATCGAGATGAAAATGCCCTACCGGCAGGCTTGGATTAAAATTCACGAGATGAACAATGCCGCTGTTATTCCGGTGGTATTATTCAAGAAAGGTGGAAGAAATCACGGAAACACGGTAGTAACGGAATTCGGTGAAAAAGTCATATCGGTTTTTAAAACCCTGGAAGCAGAATTGGAACAGTTCATATTGATTCAGGAGGAGAAAATCAATATCCCTCTCAATGAACAACCCCAAAACCAAGACTCATGAAAAATCTACTTCTTAACATCCCGGAATATCATAAGGATTCCCGACCATCAGCCTTATGCATTGTTACCAGCAACAGCGGCTCCGTGCCTGGAAAAATCGGGGCAAAAATGATCGTATTCAGCGACGGGGCCATTGAAGGAACCGTTGGCGGTGGAGCAATTGAAAAGAGAATCATTGCCGACGCCCTCCAGGCGATTAAGTCCGAAGTGCCTGTTTTCCTGGAGTATAACCTGAACACCGATTTGTGCATGACCTGCGGTGGCGCGGTTAGCGTATATATCGAGCCACTTTCAAAACCCGCAAGATTGTACATCTTTGGAGCTGGTCACATCGGTAAGTGCCTGGCCGGATATGCTCCCGATCTGGGATTCGAAACTACTCTCATTGACTGGAGATTTGACATTTTCGAATCGCCTGATACTATTCGTTATACACAGGTTTGCAAACCGTATCTTGAAGCCATTCAGGATATTACGTTTGACGATCACAGCTATTGCGTTATTGTGACTCCGGGTCATGTAATGGATGAAGAGGTTCTCGCCGCAATCGGGAAAAAACCATCAGCCTATCTGGGTTTGATCGGGAGCAAAAGAAAAGTTGAAACCTTAACCAAACTCTTTCTCAAGGATAACATCCTCACGGAAGAAGAGCTCAATCGCGTTGATATGCCCATCGGGATTAAGTTCAACGCCATAACCCCTGCTGAAATCACCATCAGCATTCTGGCAAAACTGATTGATGTAAAGAATTCAATCCCATCAAAGTAAAACCGCCCTGTGATGATACTGGATGAGACTTATAATCTGCTGAAAACAAGGTACAAACCTCAGATTGAAAACCTGACAATTTCGGATGTCCGTCTCGGAATCCATCTTTCAGCAGTCGGTTTATCGGACGGGAGCGTTGGAGTTGCCAGCACCTTGCTTGAAAATGAATACCATTGCATTAAGAAAAACCGGGATTTTGAGGATTTTACACCGGCAAAAATCACAGGTCAGAAAGTCACGCATCTGTTTGAGATTCACAAGAAATCAAGTATCATCGATACCCTGAAAATTGCCGTTCTGAATGCATTTTCCTCCACTCTGCTAGCGAATGGAAATTACCGGATTGTCGAGCATGCCGACCCGATTGACCTCCTTGATCTGAATCCCACGAAAACAGTCACGATAGTAGGTGCCTTTCATTCCTATATTCAAAAAGTCTCCGCATCCGGTAATAAGCTGCACGTCCTGGAACTGAACGAAGATGCACTCATTGAAGAATACAAAAAATATTACGTTCCTGCTGCTGATTACCAGACCGTTATCCCCCATTCCGACATTGTCATCATAACGGGCCTGACCCTCGTAAATAATACAATTGATGGTCTGTTGGATTCAGTTACCTCCCGAAGTAAAGTAATTGTAACGGGTCCATCCAGCAGCCTCATACCGGATATTCTGTTTCAGAACAAGGTGGCTATCATTGGTGCGACGCGAATTACCAAGCCTGACCTGCTGTTTAGTTTGGTGAGCCAGGCGGGTGCAGGGTTTCACCTGTTCAAATATTGCGCAGAGAAGATTTGCGTTGTGAATGAGCAGAAAAACTGAAATCAACGAAAAATGGATTAAAGCCTCGATCATTGGAACAATCTGGGCCGCTTCTGAAATTGTGCTTGGCAGTTTTTTACACAATCTCAGAATACCCTTTAGTTCCAACATGCTCACGGCAATAGGCATTATCATCCTTATTTCCACCAGCTTCAAATGGACCGAAAAAGGATTGTTCTGGAGGGCCGGACTGATCTGCGCCCTGATGAAAACCATGTCGCCCAGTGCAGTAATTTTTGGACCCATGATCGCGATTTTCAGCCAGGCTATGCTGCTGGAAATCTTCACCCGGCTGATCGGAAGAAATATCCTCGGTTTTGCTGTGGGAGCCATGTTTGCCATGACCTGGAACCTGTTTCAGAAAATTGTGAATTTCATCCTGTTTTACGGCTTCAATATTGTAAGCGTATATTCCGGCTTACTAAAATGGGCTCAAAAACAGTTGAGCATGAACGTGGATCTGGTTTGGTCCCCCATTCTGGTACTGGCTTTGGTTTATTGTTCTTTTGGGTTAGTGGCAGCCACTGTAGGAATCCGGGTTGGGCGTAAACTGTCCCAGACACCTGCCGTAAATAAACTCAATCCCCGAAGACCCGTTAAACCGTCATTCGCGGGCACCAGGAAGTCCTTCAACTATTCAATCCCGTGGCTGATTATTGATATCTGCTTCATCGTTGGCGCTTTTTTTCTTTTGAATTTCACATCATGGTTAGTCTGGAGCCTGGCTATTACAACGATTGTTACAGTATGGGTGCTCCGGTATAAACGAGCCCTGAGGCAGCTTTCAAAACCGCGCTTCTGGATTTTTTTTGTGGTCATCACAATGGTTACAGCCTTCGTTTTTAATAAAATGCAGGAACAGGAATTCTTGAATGGCCTGATGGTTGGCATTAAGATGAACTTCAGGGCAGTCATTGTGATTCTGGGATTCTCCGTGATTGGCACAGAATTGTATAATCCTAAAATCCGCGAGTTCTTTCGGAAAACGTCCTTTAAACAATTACCCCTGGCCCTGGAGCTTTCTTTTGAAAGTTTGCCCTTTATGATTGCTACAATACCCGAGTTCAAGGAGATTGTAAGAAATCCGGTTTCCGTCATCTTTACGGTGCTTTCGCAAATCGAGCATCGGCTCAACGAGTTGAAAACCAGAACCTCAACAAAAACTATTATCATCTCCGGCTCAATTGGAGAAGGAAAAACTACACAGATCCGGAAAATAGCGGAAACGCTGCAGGCCCTGAATATTCCTGTCAGAGGAATCTATTCACCCAGAATCATGCAGGACGGACTCACAACCGGTTATGATATAATTGATGCTGAGACGAATATGATCCAGGCATTTCTCCGGATTCGCGAAGGCGAGGATTTGGATAAAATTGGCAAGTACAGCATACTTCCCGAAGGGCTTGCCTTTGGAATGGATACCTTGAAGAAAGTAACGGGTGGACCCGGCATCGTGGTTGTGGTTGATGAAGTTGGCCGCCTCGAGATGGAAAATCAGGGTTGGTCACCCTATCTTAAAGGCCTGATCCACAATGGCGGGATATTAATTCTCGGGGTTCGTGATACCCTTACCAACCCGGTGATCGCAAAGTGGGAACTGAAAGAGTGCTCCGTTTTTCCTGTGGCAGACAATCCGAGCGACCGGGTCAGTGAAATGATCTACAGGCAAATGTTCTGACCGCAACTAACTCTATTTATTAGATCATCAATGGTTTATATTTCACGGATGCCAAATATCCCATTATATTCTTCAGGAGTATTGATATTCCTGAGTATCCCGTCATGACTGGCTTCAACCTTGACTTTGGGGTATAAAGCCAGGACATCCATCAGGGTCGAATTCAGATCCTCTACCTTTGCGATTTCCTTGCAGATACAACCGGGCAGCAGCACCGGATGACCGCCTTTATCCCGAAATACCGGCGAGCACCAGGAGGCCGGATTCCTTTTAGCCAGGATTCTTTCAATAATTTCCTGATCTACAAACGGATTGTCTACGTTGTGGATGAAACAATAGTCACTGCCCGAAATCCGGTCTATCCCGGTTCGGATCGAATAGAACCGGCCCCATTCGGGGTGATGATTGACCACAAACTTTACTTCCCCGGGTACTTTAAGTGCCCGGCAAAAGGATTCTGTTTGCTCATTAATCATGCAAATAACCTGGCTACAGCCCGACACCAGGAATTCATTCAGGATCTTTTCAATAAAGGTGACCGAGCGGTCCCATTTCAGCAGGGCTTTCGGTTGTCCCATCCTTTCGGAAGTACCTGAGGAGAGTATGACGGCAGAAACAGTGTCAGTCATGGATAGCAGTGGGTTTATGTGAGGTGTATTCTTCTTTTTCCACGTTGCTGGAAGGGATCTGCGAGGCCATAATCAATCCGTAAAGACAGCCCGGCAGGCAGTTGGCTTTTAAGAAGCTCATGATCAACAGAGGATTCTGAATCCATGATCAGATCCAGAACACTTGGGGTCCTGGAAGTTAGAAATGCAGTAAACCCACGTACCACGGGGTTTGAAAATATCAGTTCGTCCAGTTGCTGAATGCTGATAATCTGGCCATTGCCAATCGGGATATGGTCAGACAAGCGTCCTTCAATACTGCTCAGCCGATATAACTGGCTGCCGCATCCGCAGGGATCCGTGATCCATCGGGAAAGATTCCCGGTACGATAGCGGATCAGGGGCATGGCTTCGTTGGAAAGTGAGGTGATGACAATCTCCCCGCACTCACCAGGATCAGCGGCCTGGTTTGTTTTTGGGTCAATAATTTCCAGGATCAGGTCGGCATCCCTCAGATGAAGTCCGGTGTGAACCTGACAATCAACGGCACACCCATAGCCGAATTCGGTATGGCCGTAGTGAGTGAAAACTTCGCATTTCCAGGTGTCTTTCAAGCGATTAATCACGGAACCAGTGGCAATGTCGCCCGCAAGGAGAACGCTGGCGGGCCGGAGATCAGGAGCCAATCGGCTCATATACAACAATTCAGCGGGCATCCCAACCAGGCAGTCAGCATCGCGCGAGGTATCAACAGCCTCCCGGGCAGAATGGAGTTCGCCGGATATTTCTGACTTAACCCCGATTCTTGCCAGGCTTTCCTTGAGCAAGCTCCCAAGGCTATTCTCTAAGTCATTGGAAATCAGAATCTGAGCTTTATCACCCGGGCGCACCAGAGCGCTCATGCCAGCTGAAAAAAAATCCCGGGTCCGCCTGAGGTCTGCCTCCGTAAAGAAAACACGTTTTTTTAATCGCGTGGTGCCGGAATCGGCAACGGTTGTAATCCGGGCTACCTGATTTTGCCGCACGGCCAGAAAGGCAAATGGATCCCTGGCAATCTCCTGGGGAAGGGTAAAAGGCAACTCCTTCAGAATATGGGTGCCTGCCAGATTCTCCCGATAAAACCTTGTGTTTTCCCGGGCATAGTCAATCACTTCCCTGAGCTTCTCCTCCTGCCACCTCCTGAGGGTGTCAGGATTGAGATGAGAATGCAGGCTTGTTTGTGTTGCCACCCAGTTATCGATTGGTGAAATCATGCTATAGGCTTATTTTGCTGCCAACCCATAAGTAATATCCGCATTTTATTCTTTTCAGCATCCCGGGATCCACTCCCAAACTGCAAAAAAAAGCCTCAGCCCCGGTATCAAAAATCATTTGCCCCCACATCGACCGGAGATCATGAGAATAATCTTCAAACAGGCCTAACCTAAAACCGGCGGACTCCAACCGCGATACTATAGCATCCCGGGTCTCGAGCCGACCCAGACAGCCGGTTAGCTGCATGGGCTCGCCCAGTGCATACATATCAGAAATAATCAGCATGCCCTTGTTTTTCAGAACCCGGCTGCATTCCTGTAAAACAACTTCCTGAGTGTTCATCAGGGAAAAGCTGCATTCCATAATTATTCCATCCATGGACCCTGACGGGTATGGGATTGCTTCGGCAGAAGCCTGAGCACAGTGGGGCCAGTTTCCGGATGAATCCGGAGCTATATCGATACCTAGCGCATCGAGACCGTATTGCTGGCGCAGGTGATCAACAGTAGCCCCAGAGCCGCATCCAAGGTCAAGGATCCGGGCATCCGGCTGAAACGAACAGAAACTGATGGCCCGGTCTGTTATTTTAAAGCCGCCCGGCCGGTTCAACGGGGTTAGGCTTTCTTTCACATCGTCCATCCTGTCAGGTAATAGGAGCAGAAGGGCACCACTTTACCTCTGTCATACACATGAAGACTACACTGCCGGAGTCTCGAAAAATCCAGATTCCCTGCATCCTGAAAAGCCATTGAGGTAATGGTAAAACCATGCGTGGATACCCGTTTCACGAAATAATTCATGTCCCGCAAATCGCCGCAGCAGGAATCCGAACCTGTTTGATCTGCGATAGGCCTTAGCCACCGCCTGGCCACAAACTCACGGTTTTTCTCTGCCGCAGCTGGGCTGCAACAGCAGGAGCCCGTCTTCTTCTCTCTCCTTAAAAGAGGAACCAGTTCATGGTTATTCACAACAAAATCTCCGTGGAAGCCGCATAACGGGTGATCGCAGGAGGAAGGGAGGAGGTTATTGGCCTGAACCACACCTCCCGTCTGCTGTTGAATCTCAAACAGCAATTCGTCCATCGTGATCCGCGAATAATCCGTGGGCAGTTCATTCATGCGCCCCATATAACTGACCGGTTGAAAATGGACTCCCCGCACATTGGGAACTTCTGCAAGGGCAAAATTCAGGATCTCACCAATATTGCCCATGTTTACATCACGCACAAGAGTAGCCACCAGAGTAACCCCGATTGAAAACTCCGCACAATTTACAATAGCCTGCTTTTTAATGTCCAACAAGGGTTTGCCCCGAAGCTTTGAATAAATACCATCATCCGTCCCGTCAAATTGCATGAAAACAAATGACAGTCCGGCCTCTGCCAGTTTCCTTACGTATTCTTTGTCCTCGCTCAGCCTCAACCCATTCGAGTTGAGCTGTACATATTTGGCCCCGGCCTTTTTAGCCTCCCGGATGATTTCAGGAAGGTCGTTCCGGGTTGTTGGTTCCCCACCGCTTAACTGCACCAGTGTCTTATCTTTGTCAATAATTCGTAGGAGAACATCCTTCAACTCATCAAGGGTAGGTTCAGCCTCCTCACAGCCATGATCAGCAAAGCAAAACCGGCAATTCAGATTACAACGGCCGGTAACATTGAGGATGATGCAGCAGGTTTTTTGCTGATGATCCGCGCAAAGTCCACAGTTATCCGGGCATTGTGGATTTTCAGCAGATACCTTTTCCGAATCGCCGATCCACTCATTCAAGTCGTAAATCCCACGCCAAATTAAACTTCTGAAAAAGCCGTGCTCAGCGCATGTTTTCTGCAGATACACCTCATTTTCAACACGTACTCGCTCGGCAGGCAGACGTTTCAAACAAATTGGACAAATGCTCCAGGTTTTAAAATGAACCTTGCTTTCAGCCATTCTATTTGTCCTCCATCTGCATCTCAACCTCAGAAATCCGGCCCCTTACGAGCTCCTCCGGAATAAATACCTGGCCGCACTCCGGACATCTCGGTACTTCCGTGAAAAATGAATGTCCCAGGTAGGAGAAATCAGTTTTAACAACCTCTAACTCCTTCTGACAGGCATAACAGATTAACCTTTCTCGCTCGGTCATACGTTCACTCCTCAATTTTCATCCGGTGACTATAGGCATTTAACAGCTCAAACCGGTTTTCATTTTTAACCTGATATTCAACCCAGTACGTTGTGTGGCCGATTTGCAGGTGCCCAGTGAATGAATCTTTACCCGGGTTGAAAAGCTTTCTTCCGCTCTTCTCACTGCTTTCAATTACTTCACGGGCATCTGTTTCCAAAATATACCCTTTGTCCATTTTCTCTTTCAGCTCTTGGGATATCAGTAGCTGTATTTCAGATTTTTCCATGACTCCATCCTCCAACCAAAATTCTTTGAGAAGCTGGTCCTTTAACTGTAATCGGTTGAGTCTGCGTTCAGAAACCGTTGGTTCTGAAGCGCTTTCCCGCTCAATGCCAAACATCAGGTCTAAAATATGCCAGGCAGGCTTCCCTGCTTTGGCAAAAATATCACGACAATTGGAGCAATAGGTAATATAAGGATGATTGTTTTGACTTATCCGGTTCTGCACAGTATGGCTGGCATAGGGAGGATAAGCAATGGCCACCTGCCCACCATAGCTGCAACATTCGGCCCGTTTCCCTTCCATGGGAAGCGGCTCAAGGAGGAATCCTGCCTTAGCTGCCAGTTTCCGAATGGTCTGCTGCAAATCGGTTTCGTGCCGGCTGGCACAGGGATCAAAAACGGAAGCGGTTATTCCCTGGAAAAGGCCAACCGGAGCCACTCCGGATTCTTCAATCAACGGGTACAAAAATCGGCTTTCAATCTCGGGAAGGTATTTCCCGAACATCTGTTTGCAGGTTGGGCAGGCAAAGATGGCTGTCGGTTTCCCCAACCGGATCCAATTTTGCCGGATCTCGTCAATCACCTGACTGTGAAGTGGTTCATCGCCTGCCCATTCGGCAGGTGCTCCGCAGCATCCCAGTATCAGGGCGGTATCGGGATACTGCTCCGTTAATAATTGATAGCTTTTTGATACATACTGGGGATCTGACGCACCTAGCTGGCAGCCCGGGAAAAACATGTAACTGCTTTTTTGATAGCCGATTGGTGCCTTCACCAGCGAAGCCTCGCTGTTGGCGAACTCCATATCCCGCAGATAGAACTCATGAAAGGCCCAGGGCATGGCGCCTTTTTCCCGCATAGCGCGATGGCTTTTGAGCAGAAATTCGCCTGTATCAATATCCTGTGGACAAACTTCCTTGCAGAGGCCGCAATGGTGGCAGGTGGCTATCAGCCTTGTAGCCACGGTTCCGTTGCCATCCAGAGTACAGGGATTGATGGTTACCTCCACCTCCTCGGTAATCCGTTTCGGATATTTCTCGAAATAGTTCATCAGGGGGGAATAATGCACACAGGCATCACAGGTGCATTTGAGGCAGCGTTTTGCCTCAGCGAGCGCTTCCTCTTTGGTAAATGATATCCCGTTTAAGGGTTCGATGGGTTCACTCTTTTTAATCCGGATCGAATCCGGTTTGAGCCGGGTACCCCGAATCTCATCGGGTTGATTCATTTTCCCGATCTTCAGAAACCGCTCGATGGCATTCGAGGCACTTAATCCCTGGGCAATGGCCTGCATGGTATCAGCCCCGGTGAGTGAGCCGCCCAAAAAAACTCCCTCACAATAACTGGCAAAGGCCCCGCCTGAATCCCGGAGTAGCCCGAAATCATTACCTCCGCTGCCGGTAGCAACATAGATAGCATCCGCATCGATGTCGCTGAGATCCA
>CAYQFT010000068.1:0-2461 GCA_964416825.1 uncultured Porphyromonadaceae bacterium | reverse complement strand
CCGGTCTAACAGGGTATAGGTTTCGTGAGTGAATTGCCTTCCGATATCTGCAATCAGGTAATCCCGATCGGGAAGTTCATTGAGATGCCCCCCGTAGCGGTCTGATTTTTCATAAACGGTTACGGCATATTTACGGGTTGCCAGCCGCAGCGCACAAGCCAATCCGCTGATTCCGCCTCCGATAATGGCAATCCGCTTATCCTTGGGCGGCATATTGTACTGGTCCGGATCGAGGCTCCGGGCAAATTCCATCGAGGCTTTCTCCAGCATCTTTATCGATATGGATCCAGAATCCTTCAGCACACACACGTGCTTACAAGGCTCTGGACAAAGGGCCGAAACAATGCCCGGAAACCCAACCGTATTCTGGTAGGTTTTGTAGGCCACATTGAACCGGCCTTGCTGCAACTTCCCGATCAGGTCGCAGACATCGAGATTAAACGGGCACACGGCCGTGCAAAATGCCCGTTCATTCTGTAAACAATCCTTAACTAATTCGTTGATATAGGCCATTGGTACTTAAACTTAGTGCCTGGATTTCTCCAGGCACTAAGGCAATAATACTAAAAGAATCGTTCTCCGGCACCACCCATAGGCTCAAAGAAATCAATCCCTCCATACGGCACAGGATTGGCCTTGATATTTTCCAGATCGTCATACAAATCAGATCCCAGGAAATACTTTTTCGGAGGATTTATTTTCCCGCCAGTAGCAAGAATATCAAGTCCTTTCTTCACTTTTTCCTTGGTTGCTGGCATTTCAAAAATCCTGACCCCGCAGGCGTTGTAGATGGCATTCAGAACAGCCACGTGACCGGATGCCTGAAATGCTTCCGAGGCTCCTGAGGAACCAAAAGGTCCGGTTTTATCATCCGATTCATTATACAACAAAATGATTTGATCGGGGATATCCTTGATATAGGGAACACCACTATTGGCAATGTTTGTATGCCGTTTAACATCTTCATAATCTTCTGACAACGCAAAACCGATGCTGTGGGAGATTCCGCCGTAAGCCTGACCGTTAACGGCATCAATATTCCCGATTTTCCCGACGTCCGAAACGCAGACAAACCGGGTTACGGTGGTTTTACCGGTTGCAACATCCACGGCAACTTCAGCCATGTTGAGAGCATAGGTAAAGGCAGGGGTGGGGTCGCCAATTCCTGTATTCGGATCGAGGCGGCTCAAACCCGGGGTTACGATGGTCATGTACTTACCTTCGTATTTGGTGGGTATTCCTTCATCCACCATCTCCTGATAGGTTCTGTAGGTTCCATCGCTTTTCCGCATGGCGTTCATCAGCTTGTCGGCTGCGATAATTGTGGCATGACCGTTCATATAATGGGAACGGCTGCCGGCGGACATGCCGCTGTCTGGGCACATCTTTGTATCACTCTGCACAAGCTTTATTTGTTCAGGATTGATTTTCAATGGCTTAAGAGCCTCCAGCGTTACCATCAGTGATCCGATATCACCACCCTGCCCCAGCTCTTGCCAGGTGTCGAATTTGGTAATGGTGTTATCGGGATTGAGTTCTAAATAGATGGCAGCACTATCGGTGGCTCCCTCGGTAACATTGAAACCGCCCCATGCAATACCCACGCCCCGGCGGACATCAGGGGTATCCTTTTCTTTCGCCTCTTTTACTGCCTTGTCGTAATGGGGCTTTAGCATCTCCATCATTTTTTCCATTGGATAAAGGCGGAAAGCACCACTGTTGATATTCGTCTCTCTCTCCCTGGCAATATTTCTCCACCGGATTTCAAACGGATCAAGTCCAACCTTTTCGGCCAGCATATCCATCAGGGCTTCGCTCATGGTGTAAGCCTGAGGAGATCCGTAACTGCGGTAAGCCGTCCCGAAATTGTGATTGGTAATGGCGATACGTGACAAACCGGCTACATTGGGGACATTGTAAGGGAAGAAGGCAAATCGTACCTGTTTCGAAATGATATCATCGCCGCCGAAGGTGTACGGGCCTTGGTCCATTCCAAATTCAAACTCGGTAGCCGTAATTTTACCATCGCTATCACAGGAAACCCGTCCATTCGAATGGCACGGGCGCCGTTTGCCTGAAAAATGCTGATGTTCCTCGTAGGTCATGGACAGAGCGACCGGCATTTTGGTTACTGCCGTTGCGGCAGCAGCCAAACACAGGTCGCCGGCATTGGTTGACCACCCGAAGCTGGCGCCGGTTGGATTCATGATGATCCGGATCTTATCTTTTGGCACCCCAACCGAGTTACCGATCCTGCCGATCGAGGAGTATACCCCCTGCGACTTGCACTGAATCGCTAAAAAGCCGTCTTCATCAAAATAGGCTTGAACCGTGTCACCTTCAATGGAAAGATGAGGTTCGCGCGTTGAGAAGAAGCTGCCCTCTGCCTGGAACGGCGCCGTATTAATAATCTCGGCCACCTTGGAGGGTTCCTCAAGGCCAACCCCCTTTAATACTGGCT
>CAYQFT010000067.1:0-17337 GCA_964416825.1 uncultured Porphyromonadaceae bacterium | reverse complement strand
ACTTTTTTACCGGCACCTGGATGGCCAGCAGCAGGCAGGCCAGCAGGATCAGGTAAGGAACGATCCCATTGAAGGCCTTTTCCCCTGTATTCAGCAGAATCAGTCCGCCCGCTATACCGCCCAGTACGCTGACCGGCAGGATGGCCATCAGCCGTTTCTTCTGGGAGGCAAAATCCTTTCGCTGGGCAAAGATCCCGCCGAAATAACCCGGACAAAGCGCCACGGTATTGGTTACGTTTGCCGCAACCGGCGGCAGTCCCAGCGCCATAAGCACCGGAAACGTCACCAGCGTGCCTCCCCCCGCAACGGCATTGATGAAGCCGGCGGCAAGAGAGGCGAGGAGGGCGAGGAGCAATTGGGGCATCTTTACTTTGTTAATTTTAATGATTGGTGATTAGTGATTAGTGACTAGTGATTGGTGATTGGTGACTAGTTTTTGACCATTCACTATTCACTATTCACTAATCACTATTCACCATTCACTTAATTAAAATCAGCCTCGTCTGGTTCCCATCAATAAACCTGCACCCGTCTTTAGTGAACGATGCGTTCTCTTCGTAACTGATCAACACATCCTTGCCTTTCCATTCGGGAACCGCAGTGGTGTTGCTGAATTCGATCGCATAACAGTTATTCAGATACAGGGGATATTCCATCACCCTGGACGTCTCCTCTGGCATCGACCGAAGGGGCCGCGAGTCAACCGTCAGACCGGCTGAATGTCCGAAAAACCCGATCGGATGGGTATAGAGCTGGGCCCTGAGCCCTGCCGACGAAGCCTTTGCGAGTGTGTTCGCCGAAATCTGGTGGCCCGTTAATCCTTCCTTGAATTCCCCCATGAAAATCCCGGCCAGTTTCACGGCATTGTCAAGCGCTTTTTGCAATCCGGCCGGCGCTTCGGTTTCACCTATATTCAGCACATACGCGTGCCATTGCATATCCGTGCAAAGACGTAAATATTTTATTCCGATATCACAATGAAGCAAATCACCGCGATGAATTACATCGGGTTTATCTTTATATAATTCAGCCATATCCGGATGCCGCTGAATGTTTACTGATGGTTCAAACCAGGGAACCACTCCGATATCCACCATCCGCTGCCAGATCCACCAGTTAACATCCTCCGTGGTGGTTACATCGGGTATGATCACCCCGTTGGAAAAGAATTCATGGATCAGGTCGTGGGCGATCCCGCAGATGTGCCGGTACATGCTGAGTTCACCCGGGCTCCGGGTCTCGATCCAGCCAACAGCGACCTTCTCAGAAGACACCAGCCGCTTCGAATAGTCCGCCCCCAGTGCCTCCGAGAAACGGTCACGAAGCGAAGCGCTCAGGCCGTCGCTACTCCTGTGCGTATTTGAAACGTTTATACCGATTTTTTTGGGATCTGCTTTCTTGATGAATTCGACCAGGCTGGTCATCTGGTCCTTCGACCGGTCTGTCCAGATATTCTTGTAACCAAGTCCCACAGCACCAACAGAGAGCCTTTCAACTTTCTTCCCTTCACCCGGGTTGTAAAAAACCAGAATCTGCAGCCGTCGAGCAGCCAGAACCGGCTCGGGAGCCAGCGTGAAGAATATCGGATCCTCATTTATTTCCCGGCACATCATGACCCACATATCCATCCCCTCGCGATTCATGAGGTCCGGGATTATGTTATCGAGCCTCCATTCGAGCCAGCCGTTGACTACCGGCACCCGGTCACGTACCGGGAGCACGTTGTCAATATCACGGGTTCCAACCTGGCGCCAGGGCTGCGAATGCCCGGCCATAACCATTGATAACAAGCACAATATCAGAATCATCTTTTTCATAACCATCTGCATTATTTTAATACTGTTGATTTGAGTGTATCCCGGAATTCAGGAGTAAAGGAATTACCCGAGAAGAAAATGAAACCATCCGCCCTTTCTTCGCGCGCAATTTGTACTTCCTTAACAATCAGTTCTTTCGTTATTTTGTTATGTGAAGTACCCACTCCGATGCCCGGATAGACCCTGCAGCCGTTCCCGGCCAATTCTACCGCTCGGGCCGTGTATTCCCGAAAGAGAGCCAGGTCATTGGTATACAGCATCGGACAAATGAAGTCCACGATCCCTTCTCCGGCCCATTTTTCCCAATCCTGACCGATCAGCACCTTTGCCGTGGCAGGATTTGGAAAACGTCGACCCCGATCATGAGCTTCTTGCCCGATTTATCGAGCATCTGGCGGGTTTCGTTGATAAACTCCGTGATCTGCCGGGCATTCCAGCCGATCCATTCGCACCACATCATGCTCCCGTCATCCTGCGACACCTCTTTAGGTGAATACCCGTATTCCTTTTTAAAGGCCTGGCAGGTGAGGCTGTCATAGCTATACCGCTGATTCACAGGGAACCTCATGTAGTCCAGATGGATGCCGTCGATATCATAGCTCAGGACTCTCGACATCCTTCTCATCCAGTAACTCCGCGCCTCGGGCAGGGTCAGGTTCATGGCGGTATACCGCTTTCCGTCGCGGTCCTCAATCAGCCACTCCGGATGATCTTTCACCTCTCCGGTGATCGCCACCTCATGGCCGGGACAAAAGATCGGATGTATCTTTATTCCGCGGGCATGCCCCTCTTCGATTAAAACCTGCAGGTAATCCCACTCAAAACCGTTCTCCTCTTTCAGGGTATAATAGCAAAACAGGTTGTTGATTCCGATTTCACGGTAGGAATCAAACAGTTTCCGGATCTGGTCGCGGCCCGTAGCGGCATTTTTATCGAACAAACCGGAATGAAGCCAGACTCCCCGAAACTCTTCCTTCGCTTCAGGACTCCGGAAATACTTCATAATATCCTCTGCGATGATCCGGTGGCCGAGCCTGTTCGGATGATTGACCTGCGACATATAGGCTCCCACGGGATTGCCAGCCCTGACCCCGGACTGAAAAAGTCCATAGGAATCAATCAGCCCGATATTGTACTTTTTGGCCAGCTGAACCACCTGGTCTGCATGTTTCTGTAAGTCCGACGAGGAATCCAGGATGTTGAACTGCTGGTTCGGCGAAGGGGTCAGGAGAATTACCCTGATATTTTTTTCGAGTGCCCGTTTGATCATGGACTCCCAGGCCAGCATGGCCCGGGTCAGGCCGATGCCGATGTCATTCAGTGAATAATCAATAAACAGCACATCCGGCTTATGAACCAGAACATCCTGGCCAAATCGCTGTGCTCCGGATTCGGAGTTCTCTCCCCCGATAGCCGTGACAATCACGTTGACGACGGCCAGGGGATACTGATCCTTGATCAGCGTAAGGACCTGCTGGGGATAGGCATCCAGCGTCCTCACGTCAGGAGTTTTGAAATACCCCGCCGGCACGGAATGTCCATGGAAAACCAGGTTGACCGTCCGGTTTCCGGGCCAGGGTTTGCCCAGTTCATTTTTTATTTCAGTCAGGTACGTGGAAGGATCCGCAATATTCTGCCCCATCGATGAAGCCGCAAAAAACATCAGGATAAGGCTGCTGATAAGATGTGCTTTTGTGGGCTGCATGGCTTGGGTATCTGTGATTAATAAAACTCGGTTCTGCGATCTGAAAAAAGATTATTGAGGGGATTAAGCTGTTTGCTGTCGGCCTCACTAAGATCAATTTCAACAACATCAATAAAGGTTGTATCAATCGGTGCTGACGAAAGCACTTCCCCGATAATGCCTGTGATCTGGCTTGCCCCTGTAAAGAGGAAATCATCGGTTCCGCGGCTTTCCCGTCCGATGCGATTGGCGGTTACAGCGAACACGCGGTTCTCCAGACAGCGGGTGGGCATGGAGCGCTGGCAGTAGGGCATCACCAGGTTTGAGGGATGAGCAATGATCTGGGCGCCTTTCAGTGCCAGCAGCCGGGCGGTTTCCGGGAAAAACCAGTCGAAACAGATCATGATGCCGATCCGTGCACCGTTGATTTCAAATACTTCGGGCGGGCGATTACCCGCGGAAAACCATAGTTTCTCGCGATTAAAAAGGTGGATTTTCCGGTAGGTGTCCAGCACTTTCCCCTCAGCAACTAACATCGCTGAATTATAGACTAATCCTTCATGCTCTTCGGCAAATCCGCCAACAATGACTGCGCCCGTGTCCAAAGAAAGCTTTTTCAGGAAGTCCGATGTGGGTCCGTCTCCGGCCGGTTCGGCCATGGAACGGGCCTCTTCCGCTGAGATAAAAGTATATCCCGTGGCAAACAGTTCCGGCAAGACCAGCAGATCGGCCTTAACGCCTGCTGCCAGCGCCGCAACCTGACTAAAGTTGAACGGTTTGTCGCCGAAACGGGGTGCAGTTTGAATGTAACCGGCTTTCATGTTCGTAAATCAGCATTCGATCATGCTAACTTACGCAATAGTGCTAAGAATTTGCGTTCTGGTGAACAGCTTTTACGGATCTTCCTGACGGATCGGCATTATTCCTGAAGCTCGCATCCCATTCGAGCGCTACAGGCGTGCTGCAGGCGATGGAGGGGACAGACGGAACGCAGGCTGCGGCTGAATCCGACGGGAAATGTTCTTCGAAAATGGACCGGTAATGATATTCCTCCTTCGACATCGGAGTGTTGATCGGGAAGCGGAATTTTGCCGAAGCCATCATCTCATCGGTAACCCGCTCGTTGGCAACCTGTTTCAGTGTATCGATCCAGCTGTACCCTACCCCGTCGGAAAATTGTTCCTTCTGCCGCCATACCACGCTCTCAGGAAGATAGCTCTCAAACGCCTTCCTCACCACCCATTTCTCCATGCGGCCATTCTTAGCCATTTTCTCCTCCGGATTCAGGCGCATGGCCACATCAAGAAACTCCTTGTCGAGGAACGGCACCCTGCCTTCCACGCCCCAGGCCGACAGCGATTTGTTGGCCCGCAAACAATCGTACAGGTGAAGCTTCGAGAGTTTTCGCACGGTCTCTTCATGGAAGGCCTGTGCCGACGGCGCCTTATGGAAATAGAGATATCCGCCGAACACTTCGTCGGCCCCTTCCCCCGACAGCACCATCTTGATCCCCATCGATTTGATGACCCTGGCCAGCAAATACATCGGAGTGGAGGCTCTTATCGTAGTTACGTCATATGTTTCAACGTGATAGATCACATCCCGGATGGCATCCAGTCCCTCCTCGATCGTGAAATGGATCTCATGGTGTACCGTATCGAGATGGTCTGCTACCTTGCGGGCCGCGGCCAGGTCGGGTGAACCTGTCAGGCCCACTGCGAACGAATGCAGCCGGGGCCACCAGGCTTCCTGGGTATCGCCGGACTCAATCCGCTTTCGTGCATATTTTGCCGCAATGGCTGAGATTACCGATGAATCAAGGCCTCCTGACAGAAGCACTCCGTAAGGCACATCCGACATCAGCTGCTTATGCACGGCTTTCTCGAGAGCATCATGAAGAGCCTGAATATCAGCACCCTGATCTTTCACCGCATCAAATTCCATCCAGTCGCGGGTATACCACTTCTTCATCTCTCCCTCCGGACTGTAATAATAGTGCCCGGGCAGGAACTCCTCGATCTTGCTGCAAACCCCTTCCAATGCCTTCAGCTCTGAAGCCACATAGAACTGGCCCAGCTTGTCCCAGCCCATATAAAGCGGGTTGATACCGATCGGATCGCGTGCGATCAGGTAAACATCCTTTTCCTCATCGTATAAGGCAAAAGCAAAAATTCCGCTCAGGTCCTCGAGGAAATCCTTGCCCTTTTTCTGATAGAGAGCCAGAATAACTTCACAGTCAGAATGCGTTGTAAATGAATAGGATCCATTAAGACTATTTCGAATATCCAGGTGATTGTAGATTTCGCCGTTAACGGCCAGGATCAGCTTTTTGTCTACGCTGTAAAGGGGCTGCCTGCCCGATTCCGGGTCCACGATGGACAGCCGTTCATGAGCCAGGATGGCTTTCTTTCCGCTGTAGATCCCGCTCCAGTCGGGCCCCCGGTGCCTCAGTTTTTTCGACATATCGAGAACCTGGGTTCGCAATTCCCCCGATTCCGTTTTCAGATCAAATGCTCCTACAATTCCACACATACTCGTTGCCTCTTAGTTTGGTGTGCAAAACTAAGAGGCAAGTGGTGTATAAACAAGTGAAATCTTAGGATCTGCTAAAAATCATGTTTTCTGACCGTTGCGATCAACTCAATCGTATGCCGCACCGATTCGGTTAGCCGGGCAGCATCGGAGATCAGTTCTTTCGTAAAAAGTTTCGATCCCATCCCGACGCAAACCACCCCGGCATCGAACCAGGCTTTCAGGTTATCATACTCGGGGCTGACCCCGCCGGTAGGCATGATCTGTGCCCAGGGCATCGGGCCCAAAACGGCCTTAACGAATCCCGGGCCGCCTACGGAATCGCCCGGAAAGATTTTCACAATGCCTGCTCCCCATTTCTGTGCCTGGTGAATTTCCGTAAGGGTACCACAGCCGGGTATCCACAGGATATTCTGCTTTTTACAGGCCACCGACATTTCAGGGTCCAATATCGGGCTGACAATAAAATCGGCTCCCATTCCGTGGAACTGGCGGCAGGTTTCCGGTTCAAAAACAGATCCGGCACCGAGCAGCATACCCGGGCAATGGACATTACTATATTCCCTGATCACCTTAAACAATCCGGCTGCCTCGGCGCCACGGTTCGTCCATTCAAACACCCGCAATCCCGCGTCATAGCAGGCTTGCACCACCCGGAAACCGGTTTCGGGATCCTTGTGGTTGAACACCGGCACCATGCCGGAGGAAATGATGGTTTCGGAGATGTTTTTCATGAGGAATGGGTATCAGGTTTCGGGTATCGGGTTTCGGGCGCCAGAACCTTCATTGGCACATTGGCACATTAGCACATTAGCACATTAGCACATTGGCACATTAGCACATTGGCACATTAGCACATTGATAAATTGGCACATTAGCGCAGCGTTATAACATCCCTCCAGTACCGTGCTTTTCCGGTTCGCGAGGCATCCGGGCTCCCGTCGAAGTTCAGTCCGAAATAGGAGGAGGGCTGTTCGAAAAGGAGCTGGTTTTTATAGGTTGCCTTCGTCAGGTTGACAACGGTAAAGGCCAGTTGCTTGCCCTTCTGATCGGTAAAGAAGAAATCGCTGTTGGTTTCAACGTCTTCGTACTTGATCCGGCCGGCCTCCCAGGTATATTTCGGCCGCTGGTAATCGCGGACCATGTCCATCTTCATGTCGCATTTCACCCCCACACGGATGGTGCGGTCGCCCAGCGTGATTTTGACGGAAACGCCATCCTCCTCCTGCTCGGATCCGACATACTGTATGGCCTTCAGCCACTTTTCAGGGGACTCGCCGGATTTGTGCGGAACCAATACGGTTACGAACGCGATGTGCTGACCCAGTTCAAAATACTGGCCGGTATATTCCGAGATTGCCATCTCCTGCTGGTAGGCGCGGTTGGCTTTTTCAGTCTGATAAAACCGGTAGTGATTCTTCGGAAAATAGATCAGGAGGTTCTGGTCGGGATTCAGAAACCGTGTCTGCAGCGAATCATACTGGGTATCAAACCAATTGGGTCCGGAAGCAACAATCTTGCGGCTGTGCCACATATTGACCCCGGTAAAATATTGTTCCGATCTGGATTTCAGAATATCGAACACCACATACACACCGGGATCCTTAACCCAGGCGATGGCCCGGTCCCACTCATAACCCATCTGGTCATCTATCAGGCGGGTCCGGCTATAATCCACATCAGGAAAAGTAAGAAAATCAACCTTTTGAGTACGGACCCTGCGGTATGAGCCCGCGTTGTGAAGGAAGTCGAGCACTCCCTGAGGCTTGATGGCCGGATAGTCGCTCATGCTGTACCGGTATTCGCCGGCTTTTTGTCCGAACCATATCTTCTCGGCCCTCACGCAGAGGCGGTTGTGAAAATAGTCCTGGCGATAGGAGCCGAAATAACCGGAGGGCAAAAAATCCCTGTAACCACCGTCATTCAGCAGGATGTTTCCCTGATCCATGAGCAGGCTGATGCTGTTTTCATCGGCATGGCCATGGGTCATTTTTTCTTCTTCAACCGGAATGGCATCCCTGAGATAATCCCTGTAGAGCAGTCCGCCGTCACCCTCATCCCGGTAATTATAAAGCATATAAGCCGATTTAGTATCCCAGCCGTTGCGGAAAACGATCTTTTTCCCCACCATATCCTCCATAACTTCCTCGCTGGTGCCGGTGGGTTGCTTCGGGGCAATCGCTTCGGTTCCATACCGCACCACGTCAAGCAGCATATAACCCAGACCCACACTGCGGGGGTTGGTCAGGTTGAGAAATTTGTTTTCTATTACCGTTGCAGCCCACTTCATTTCCGGATCATTATACGCTTTAGCGGCGGCCTCAAAAAAGACCATCCAGCGATCCCAGTTTACGAGGTTATGTGCATCGCCGTAATCAGGAATCATCTCCCGGGGCGACATCAGGTGAAGGAAATACTGTGCATAATAATACATTTCCGGCTCCTTGAAGAGCTTATCAAGTTCCTCGCGGGCATCCGCAGCACCCAGAAGGGCATACAGCCACACGGCATGATACAGGGAGGCATCCTCGATCTCCCACTGGCCCCAGTTGTCGGAAAGCAGGGCCGCCTCAGCGGTCCGGAGCTCTTTCGTAACCGGATGGTTGGGGATCGCACGCACGGCCCACGACAGGGTCTCAGCCCTCAGGGCAGCGCGGTTCATGGCACCCCACTCCTGGGTTCGGAGCAGGAACTTCAGGCTGTGGGCAATGGTATTCTCAACCTTGGTCACCTCATCCGGAGCCAGGAATCCCTTGCGATGAAGGATGTCAAAAGCCCTGATATACCGCATGGTAACGAAAAAATCGGGCAGAGCCGGAACTCCGTCCGGATAGTCCGCCTTTCTTCGGGAAGCCTCTGCCGGAAACGCACAGCGGTAATCCTCATACGTGAGCAGCACTTCCCGTGCCCGCTCGGCATACTTCTTCTTGCCCTCCATCTCATACAGGGTGGCATAGATTGCAGCCATCTCAAGCAAATGGCCGGGCGACCGGTAGCCGAAGATGCCCTGAACATCGATAGACTTTCGCCATGCATCCACGAGCGAATCCTTATGTTCATAAACCCAGTCGGCCGACGTGCGGGCATAATCCACATACTTTTTATACGGAATGGGTTCCTGGGAGAAGAGAGTGGCTCCGAGGGAGAGGAGGAGGAGGAGGGTGAGGAGCTTTTTCCTGGTATTTGTTACTGGTTGCTGGTTGCTGGTTGCTGGTTGCTGGTTACAGGTTGCTGGTTGCTGGTTACTGGTTACTGGGTGCTTATCGCTGGTCTGGTAAAATCCCCGGCCTGAAGTCCGGGGTTACTGATGTCTCCGAAGGAAATTCCTGGCTCAATATCACATTATCACTTTTCACATTATCACATTATCTCATTGGCACATTGGCACATTATCTCATTGGCACATTGGCACATTATCTCATTGGCACATTATCACATTAGCACATTGAAATCCGGTTCCATGCTTCGAAAACGCGTTCCACGTTTTCGGGCTTGGCGGCAGGGCCAAATTCGCACTGGGCGAAGGCGCCGCCGTTTTTATATAAATGAGAATAAACCTGATATACGGCTTTGTCGATGTCATCCAGGGAGCCATTGGGCAGGATATCCTGCCGGTCGATCTCGCCCCAGAAGGTGATCCGGCCAGTGCATTCCCGCTGCAGGCGTTCCATGTCCATGCAGAAAACCTGGCAATTGAGGGCATTGACACCCACCTCGATCAGGTCGGGAATGATATCGGCAATATTGCCATCGGAATGCATGAAAACGAACTTCCCACTGCGACGGGCAATCTCGCAGTACTCTGCATACATCGGTTTAAAATATTTACGAAAAATCTCCGGATCGATCATCATGGAATGCTGCGTGCCCCAGTCATCCATAAGGAAAAGGGCATCAACTTCTGTTCGGGCCCAGGCTTCAGTCTCCTTAACATAATGCTTATGGATCCTGTTCAGAAGTTCCTGAAAACCGGGTTCCTCCAGCATGACATCAACGAAGGACTGCTCCATGGTCCGCAGGAACTGGAATCGCTCATACGGTCTCACGAACCCGCCTGAATAAACGAACTGGTCGGTAGAGCGGCAGAATCGGTTGATCGCATCCACATTGAGGTCACACAGAATATCCGGGGTTTTGAAAAAATCCAGGTCCGACCATTCCTTGATGCGGGCTTCCTGAATAATTCCCATCAGTCCCTCCTCCATGTTCATGAAGCGGCATCCCCACTCATCGATAAACTCCCCTACCGTGTATTTCCCGCCTGTTGCATAGGTTGGCCTGTTCAACACGGTAGGCGCCTGCACACAATCATCGGGATATAGCTTCCTGATCCTTGCAACCTCCTCAGGATGATGAATTTCCGCCCAGGGCAAAACCCACATTTGACGGGGCGCCCGCGGAGGGGAAGCAAAAGTCAACGCTTTCTTTACCAGTTCTCGTGATGTCATTATTGATAGATTAATTGGAGTCGGGACAAGACGGGGCTGGGACAAAACCCCCGGCTTGAAAGCCGGGGTTACTAATGTCTATCGAAGACGATTTTCTGATCATTCCAAAACAATTTTAAAATGCTGATTATCTGACATATATATTATTCGCTTGCACTATTCACCAAGGAAGAAGGTTACTCTTCAGTAACCCCGGCCTTCAGGCCGGGGGTTTTGTCCCAGCCCCTTACTGATGTCCCTGAACCCAATAATTAGCACATTGGCACATTAACTAATTGGCACATTATTGCAGAACCTCCCACCCTTCATATGCTTTTGCGATCCTCTCGTTCAGTCCTTTCACCCATCTCCTTCCCGGCTCCATCACCACCAAATCACTTGGAAAATTAACGATTTCAGCCGGGGATTCCTGCAGTTTTTCAATACAGATTGTCTGGAAAATCGCGACCTCCGGAGGGCAAACCGGAGTACCGGCCTCTCTCACAGATTGTATCGAGCTAAACAATTTTTTAAACTGATGATCCGCATCCGGCAGTCCGTAGTTTCGGTGGCGTCCGTCATTCCATGTGGCTAGAACACCTTGAGTGCTTTCATTCAATGTGATAACAGCATGTTCGCATTCAATAACAAACTCGGGGTTGCGAGCATGCTCCGTTGCGTGCGACGCATAAAAGAACAGTTCAACACCTGAACCGGTCACGGCTTTCAATGAAACCGTGTCGAAGTTTTCGATATCGTACACTCTCGATCTGAAACTCGTGACGCGTGACGCGTGATGCGTGAAGGGGAGTGTTGGAACTTTCCAGGATTCAAGCAGGAAGTAGATGTTATGGAGGAAATGGGCGCAGGCATTATTGGCCGGACTATCATACACCAGCTTGCCGTCGGGTGACATTATTTTTCCGGCCCAGCTGTTGCGGGAATAATAGGCATAATCGCGGGGCCAGAGGCAGATCGTTTTCATTCGCAGTGGCTTGCCGAACTCACCGGCAAGAAGATCCTTCCTGAGGTCCTGGATAGCTTCGGAAAAGGACCACTGGTAGCCCACCTCTACAAACAGGCCGGTTTCATTTTTTATCCTGATAAGCTCCTGTGCTTCGGCCACCATTGCGCTCATCGGCTTATCAACCAGCACATTACTTCCATTCTGCAGTGCACTGATGGCCTGCGGAACATGGCACTGGATCGGAGAAGAGATGACTGTCAGGTCGGCTTTGTGCCCATCCATAAAGAACTGCCTGATATCCGGATACACAGGGATTCCCCGCGAGAGAATTTTTGGATAAAAATCAGATTTCTCCGGCGTAGGATCGATGACCCCGACCAGCCTGGCCCTTGTCTCGGGAATCTCCTCGAACAGGGTTTGCAGGTAGTAATAACCGTAGCCGGAAATGGCGGAGGCGAGGATGCGGACGGGGGTGGACATGTTGCGGGTTGCTGGTTAAAGATTGTTGCCGGTTGCCGGTTGCCGGTTGCCGGTTAACGATTGGGTGGCCCGGGGGCTCCCCTCTCCCACGACCGTAGGGAGTGCGGGAGAGGGGCCGGGGGTGAGGTGGATGAAAGCTGCTGTTCGCTCCATCAGATCCACCTCTTGTATCGTTCCTGATTTTCGATCGAATTCCAGGGTCTTGATCTCAAACGGCCCGAATTCCAACCTAAATCGTAAATTGTAAATCGTAAATCGTACATCTTCAACCGGGTTTCCTCTGGTTTCAAAAAGCCTGATAATGATCCGTCTCGACTCTTCGGCCATTTTCAAGGCTGATAAGCGGATCGCCGGATCTGATAGTTCAATGGCGGGTTCCGGCTTCTTTCCTTTTTTCCTGGGATAGCAGCAGAGGCTCATGGATCCGCCGTTCAGCAGCCGGCTCTCGAGGTCGATGGCTTTCAGTCGTTCATCGGCCTGGCCTGCATGGATACGGAAATGGAACAAGTGCTCGCCCTGGTCCATCCGGGGGGTAAACCGGTCCTGACGGACGATCGGGGTTGAGTCATCTACCGGCTGACCGGCATACGCCGGCGAACGGAGCAGGGACAGGCGCAGCTCCCCATCGGAATAATCAAATCCGTATGTGGTTTGATTTGCAACCGTAAAGGCACGGCCGGTTTGATGCGAAAACAGCCCCACCCATTGCTGGGCGATCAGCTCTTCACCATCCCGGTCGAATTTCTGTACCCCATAGGCCACCTGTCCAAGGCATTCAGCATCGGTCAGCCTGCCAGGAAAAGCCAGTTTAACCATCTTATCCTTTTCGTTCCAGAACAGCCGGATCTCAATTTCGACCTCAGCACCCTCCTTCGGGATCATATACCTGACCGCTGCCGAGGAGCTATTATATCGGAATAAACCTTCAACTACAGTCCTTACCGGACCCTGCTCAATGATCCTCACCGGTTCCACCGCACCCTGCGTTCCGGCAAATCCGGCAGTCTCGCCGGGACTCATCAGCCTGAATCGCCCTGCCAGATCGCGGAAGGAATTCACCTTCATGCCCCAGGGATCGGCATAATCCTTCATAACAAGCAGTTCGGCTGCATCGGGCTTCAGATAATCAGTCCCGTGAACTTTATACTGATCAATCAGTCCGGTTTCAGGACTGATCCTGATTTCGCAGGTATCATTGATAAAGTGGAGCTCATCCTGAACAGCCGGCAAAGGCTTTTCAAGTAAATCGACCTCCCTGAGAAAACAGGAGAACCGGTTCATGGAGGATGCCTTCAGGCTTGCCTTGAACACCAGCCGTTTCCGGTGATCGTTGGCAATATTGGCCGATTCCTTTTCGAGCTGATACTCAACCGGATTGCCCGATTCATCGAACAGTACCGGCAGCCAGAAGACCTTCGGGTTGAAGTTCGGCTCCGGCCCCTGAAATTCCACCGTCAGCACTTCCTCAATTTCATACGGCTCCGGATTGTATACCAGGATCGGAAACTCATCTTTACGGGCGGGCGATTGTCCGGCAAGCAGGGCAAAAAAGGCCCGGGCCTTAAGCCTGGAAAGGATTTCCAGCCCATGACCCATTCTCTGCAGGGCATAGGCTTCCACTTCCGGAATACCCGATCCGGGCAAAATATCGTGGAACTCACAGAAAAGAAGGTCCTCCAGTGCTTCTTGCAGTTCTTTATACGGATATTTAAGTAACCCGGCCAGAACCGCATGGGTCGTAATCTTTTCCGTTACATAACAGGCCTCCTCCAGTTCCCGGTGCATTTTTTTCACACGTGCCATAGATGTATAACAACCTACAGCCCAGGGATTCAGATCGGAATTAACCTTCGGCAATATTTCGCTGTCCTCCCCTATCCCTTCAAAAAAAGCTTCGGGACACGAATGGTGAATCTCAACATCTTTAATCTCTAATCTTATCTCTTTAATCTTCTCCAGGTCCAACCTGGAGGGCCCCCCTCCATGATTTCCAATGCCCCACAAAAACAGCCCGCCCTCCGGATGGGTCTCCATCCATTTATCTAACTTCTCGGCCGCTTTCCCCCGCTCGGAATTGTAATGTTCCAGCGATCGGTGGGCAAGAATTTCCGAACCATCGAAGCCGGACCAGATAAAATCATCCGGAACCGTCAGGTGTGGTTCGCCCGGCCGGCAAAAAAGGTAGGAGGTATAGCCTGATTTTTTCAGGATCTGGACCAGTCCCTGTGAATGGCCGAAAGGATCAAAATTGACGGCTGTTTCCGGCTCGACCCCAAATTTATCCTTGAAATAATTCTTCCCGACAAGTATCTGTCTTACGAATGATTCCCCTGATGGCAGGTTACAATCGGGCTGTATATACCATCCCCCGATGATCCGCCATTTGCCTTCCTTCACAAGTCTCCTGATCTTCCGGAAAAGATCGGGTTCATATTCCTCCACCCATTGATACAGGAGCGACTCATTGTGGCAGAAAACAAAATCATCATACTCCTCGCAGAACTTAGCCGCAATACGGAAAGTTGACAGCGTTTCAGCCAGGCCTTCTTCCCACTTCCAGAGCCAGACCGGGTCAATATGAGCGTTGCAGAGGAGGTGGATTTTCTTCATTACAGATGCCTGATATTCATCCCTCCGCTGAGTTCAATCACGGCTCCGGTAGCATACGGAATCTCACCGCCGGCCAAAGCTGCAACTGCTGCAGCAATATCCGCCGGTTGCCCCCACCGGTTTTCGGGGATCAGTCCTTCGGCAATTTTTTTGTCGTATTTCTCCTTAACACCGGCGGTCATATCGGTATAAATCACTCCCGGACGAATCTCGTACACGGATATCCCGGTTGAGGCCAGCCGGTCGGCATAGACCTGGGCCGACATGCTCAATCCCGCCTTGGAAATGCAGTATTCCGCCCGCTCCGGCGACGAGGCCACGGCAGAAACAGAAGTTATGAATATCATTGAAGCCCGATAATCATCGAGGCGTTTTTGGCAATCAAGCATGTAGTTGGTCACTGCCTGTGTAAGAAAATGGGGCCCTCTGAGGTTAATATTCAGTAAACGGTCGAAACTTTCCGGCCCCGCCTCAAGCACATCCACCCTCTTGAGTGGCGCCACGCCCGCATTGTTCACCAGCAGGTCGATCCGGCCAAACTTTCCGGCAATCTCACTCAGTAACCCGGCATGGGCATCAATATCTGACACATCTGCCCGGATAACATGGGCGAAAGGTTTGTCCGGTTCAATGTTCCGGGAGATTCCCACAACCTGGTAACCTTTCTCTGATAATTTCTCTGCAATGGCCAGTCCGATTCCGCGGCTGGCTCCTGTGACTACGGCGACTTTCATACTCATATTCAATAACTTGTGCCTGTACGGGCGACCTGCGGTCGCCCATTAATCATTCACGGGCGACCGCAGGTCGCCCCTACGAAACATCCACGGGCGACCGCAGGTCGCCCCTACGAAACTCTTTCCAAACCTTCTCAAACCACAGTTCTTCCTGTGGTATCGGCCTCACCGGCACCCAATTTATTATGACTGCCTGGTTATCATCCAATCCGATTTCGAGAATATTTCGCTGAATGAATTCCTCATTTTCTGATTTATCCAGATATTCAGCGATCGCTTCGAGGTACACGGCGTGGGTGAGGCACAGATCAAAGGTACGTAATGCTTCCACCAGTTCAGCCGGAGGCACCTCCATCAGATCCTCATTTATTCGTTTCCAAAGCTCCCATGCCTTTTTCACCTGCGCGCGGATGGTTTCCCGGTTCCGCACCGGTCCCCCGTGGTCCGACATCCGCTGCCGCAGCTCGGCGAGGGCGGTGCGGTGGTGGAGGGTACCAGTTCCGCTCATCAGGGATTCGATCCTGTGAAAGTGACTGGTGATTGGTGATTGGTGATTGGTGATTGGTGGGCAGGGGTTTGTTTCTGTCTCTGTAATACCATTCACCAGTAACCATTCACTATTCACTATTTTCATTGCCGCCCGTATTCCGCCCACCTGCCCCGCGTTCAGCGCCGCGCCGCCCGGCCGGGTGATTCCGTGTGAGCCATTGACTTCACCGATCGGGAAAAGTCCGCGGATATTGGATTCCCACCAGATATCACCGGTGAGTCCGCCGTTGCTGTGCTGGGCACATACCGCGATTTCGAGCGGTTCACGGGTAATATCAATCCCATGACTCAGATAAAGATCGATGGCGGGCTGGTTCAGGAGCCGGAGCCGGTCGATTGGCGTTTCCGCCAGGGCGCCTGATTTTTCCAGGTATTCCCTTGCCACCGGCTGAAGCTTTTCTATACTAAACCCCGATGGATTAAGGGTAAAATCGAGATAAACCCGACGTCCGGATGCAGATTCCTTTTGCACCAGGAGATCGATCAGGGAAGAGCCGTGGTTCTCTATTTTTTTGGAATCGAACGGCCACTGGTAACCTTTCAGGAAGATTGCCGTATAAAGGGTCCCATCCTCGGGGAAATGGGGAATCAGAAACTCCTGTTCATCAATTCCATCCGGATTCACGGAATAATATCGGGGTATCACCTGCTGATAGGAGCCCGAAAGGTTCCAGCGGAATTTTGAAGAGGCAATTCCGAATTGGGAAAGGCTTAAGTTTTGAGCCTTTGCGCCTGCAATCAGAGCCAATCCGGTGGAGCCGGTCTGGCTGACCGGATAAACCGAATCCCGGTAGATGCCGGCCGGACCGCCGGTAGCAAGAATTACATTTGGTGCGTGAAAAACCATTGCTTCAGGCTGTAAATCCGAGTTGGTATCTGTTTTTAACCCGATAGCTCCCGTAATTACCTTTCCTTCTGGCGTTTGCTTGGTAAGCAGTTCCACTATAACCACCCGATCCTGGACCGGAATCTTATACTCCTCCACTTTCCGGGCGAGGCACCCGAACATCAGATGCGAGGTAAGGGGGCCGGCTGAAGTGGCGCGCGCCCTGGGATCATGATCGGTTTTATACCCCGGATAGGCTCCATAGGCATTGTGCGGAAAAGGGACCCCGAGTCTTACAAGGTTATAAAAGGCCTGCAGCGAGTGCTGAGCCTCGCAGAGTGCAATATCCCCGTGCATGGCCCCGCCGCGGCTGAGATCAGATGCCATGTCCGAAGCCGAATCGGAAACCGACGGATCCAGGGAAAGCTTATAATACGTTTGTTTATCCGATCCGGCATTGTTCGAAGTGCCGCCGCCCCACTCTTCCGTAACGATCAGAATATCGCGCACGCCGGATTCCCACAGGCAGAGGGCGGCATTCAGCGCGGCCGCACCGGAGCCGATAATTAACACACCAACCTGATGTAGAGACGCATTATTATGCGTCTCTACCACGTTCCCTGACCGAGTGCGGTGTAGAGACGCATTATTATGCGTCTCTACGGCCCCTGCGCCAGATGACGGTACGTCCCCGGCATGAAGGCCGGG
>CAYQFT010000066.1:0-17761 GCA_964416825.1 uncultured Porphyromonadaceae bacterium | reverse complement strand
GAGTGAAGGCGCAGATCATCGGAGTGAGTGCCGATAATTCTGTAGCTGAAATCCGTGAAGAGATCATGGCAGCAGCGGTCCCCATTCAGGATCGGCTGAAAGTTAAAACCCTGATAGATCCGGGAGAGATCCGGGTGGAAACCGGTTTTGTCGGCCCGGGATACGGAGTGCCGTCTGACCAGTCACTGGAAGCGGAAAAGATATTTGCCGATACCGAAGGCATTCTTCTCGACCAGACCTACACGGCCAAAGCTGCCGCAGCGCTTATTGCCTATGCCCGCAAGGGATTTTTCAAGCCCGATGACAAGGTGCTGTTCTGGCATACGGGGGGGCTGGTGGGGCTTTTTTCGTGACGCGTGACGCGTGAAGCGAGACTGGTTACTGGTTACTGGTTACTGGTTACTGGTTCCTGGTTACTGGTTGCTGGTTAAAGGTTAAAGTGAAAAAGTATGGAACAGCTCTTTTCTTGTGCACTGCAGGGGCACCCTTTGAGTATCCTCCGGCGCAGCCGGAGGGCTAAGGTAAGCCTTACCCTGGCCCTGGCCCTCGGGCTCCTCGCCGCGGGTTGCACTGCCAAAAAGGAAACGCCGAAAGCCAGGGAAATCGACTTATCCGCCATCTGGGATAAGCCGGTGGAAACACGATTATCTGAAATTGCCACGGATATTGAATATATCTCACTGGAAACAAAAACTGAATGCCTGTTGGGGGATCCGGGAAGTATTAAAGTTGTTGTTCAGGAGAAATATATTGCAATCAACTCAAATGGGATTAACCTGTTTGACCGCCAGGGTAAATTTCTCAGGAAAATAGGACGGATCGGGCTGGGGCCTCAGGAATACTCCAGCTCTAACCAGTTCGCGGTCGATGAGAGGGGTGGATTTATTCATGTTCTTAATGGCAACAGGAGCCGATTGGTTACCTACCGGATCTCAGGGGAATTTGTCCGGGAGATCCCTATTGCTAACAGTGGATCAAAGCTGATCCTGGATGAGTCCGGAAATATCGGGGTGATGTTCCTGCCAAACTCCGCAAATCTTAACGACACCGCACGATTCGAATGGATTAACCCGGAAGGTGCAAAAGTGAAAACAATCCCGCTGTATCAGGGGAGACCACGAGATGGCGGGGATACATATTCAATGATGGCAAGCCTTTTTTTCGAATCGAATATCCTGACGTTTGCTGAAGCGCCATTTGATACCATTTATCAGCTGACCGATGCACAAACCTGGAAACCAAAATGGATTTTAAATGTCGGGCCCGATAAAATGCCGCGCGAAGTATGGCTGAATATTGACCGGTGGGCAGCCGAACGCCATGATTACAGAAGCCTGATATTGAACTCAGAATCTACCAGATATCTGTTCTTCGAGGCTGAAAATCGCGGCAAGTATGGAATTGTGATCTATGATAAAAAAGACGCACAGGGCAGATGGATTCCCGAAATAGAATCAGCAGATGAAACCCGGTTTGCGGAGGTTCGAAATGATCTTGACGGAGGTCTTCCAATCCGGATGAATATTTTGAACAGGGCAAATGGGGATGTTTTTATCAACCTGCTTTCACCTCTCGATATCATAACCCACTGCAAAGAGCAGCCGATTTCCGGTTCTTCCGCAACTAAACCAGGCTTGCATGAAAAGTTCATGAAATTGGCTGGTAGTCTAAAGGAAGATGATAATCCGGTGGTGGTGCTGGTGAGGATGAAGCAGTAAGAGGTCGCTTCGCTCCTAATTGGCCTCGCTTCGCTCGGCTAACAGGCGCTTCGCGCTAATAGGGATTTTGCCAAATGTTCGTTAGCGCGAAGTGCATATTAGGAGCGAAGCGACCTATTAGCCCGAAGGGCCTTTTAGCGACCGCAGGTTGCCTTTTAGGAGCGCAGCGACCTCTTACTGATTTACCTTGTAGTTGCGATACTGCACAATCACCTTCGCCGTGGACGGCCCCTCTTTTACCTTCTCCGCCTGAGGCTGGAACTCGCTTATCATCTTGGCAGGAAGAGTGAGAGCGCTGATGTCGAAAGTAACCACCGTTTGGTCGGGCAAATTGAAAGGATGATTGGTGTATTTAAATTCAATCAGGTAGGAACCTGATTTTTTTGTGTAGGTTTTCATTTTCAGAATGCGGTTTGCAACAGGATCAATCCACATCTGGGCCAAGACAATGTCTTCACTCTCGATTTCCGGAATCACCTTAATAATACTTGTGCGGACACCGGATATGTCCTCCTGGCCTGCCAGTATGGAAGTATATCCTTTACTGATCAGGGTCAGGTATTCAAGCTGAAGTCCATTTTTGGGGAGCAAAGTGAGTCCTTCGGAATCGAAGGTGAATTTATCGGGCTTTTCAAACTTAATCTTGATCACCCGATCCTTCATCCTGATGAAATCCACGTCCACCTTGATAACAGCCTCAGCCGAAAACCTTTCCAGTTTTTCGAAATTCTTTGCCAGGTTATTCAGCAATACCTGCGCCTCATCCCCCTGGGCATATCCCCTCAAACCGAAAACCCCGCACCCCAAACCCAACATCAACCCTATTATCAGCCTGCTTCTCATATCAACTTAAAATATCTTTCTTCCTGAAATAGAAGAGTGTAATGAAAAAGAATGCGAAAATATAAATTAACTGGATCAGTATATCATGGACGACCAAACTGAAAGTAAATTCCGTGTTGAAGAACTTTTGCCAGGACTGAAGGTAGGTGGTAAAGAAATAGGGCAGAACCGGCTCCAGCAGAGCTACTCCTACTGTGGAAATCACTGTTATCCCGATGATCAGGGCAATGGTTCCGATAATAGGACCGATGGAGTTGTCAGACATTGCCGACAGCATGTAGGACATGGTGGCGACCGTGGTCATGCAAAGGAATCCGTAGCCGTAAGCCGCTGCGAAACGCCAGATCAGGTCATCGGAGCCGATAATGCTGACTTTGG
The DNA here is from genome assembly GCA_964416825.1 of uncultured Porphyromonadaceae bacterium. Lineage (GTDB taxonomy): Bacteria > Bacteroidota > Bacteroidia > Bacteroidales > UBA12481 > UBA12481. The sequence goes on along the minus strand of CAYQFT010000066.1, from coordinate 14,822 downwards.
TGGTCATCACCAGCAAGTCGCCGGAGCCAAAAAGTATCACTCCCCATACGGCGCTAAGGAAAATCATGAAGATGATCAGCATGAGCGTATAAGCCCAGCCGGCCAGAAACTTTGAAATGATGAGTTTAACGCGGCTGACCGGTCGGGTCAGGATGATCCGGAAAGTCCCGCTGTTTGCCTCGCCGGCAAGCAGGTCGCCCGTAACCAGGGCCACCAGGATCGGCACATGGATCCATAAGGTATTCAGGATCACATAACCAACGCCGTACATATTAATCAGCTTGCCTTCGAAAATAAACTTGTCACTCAGGTTCTCCAGAATCATGGCAAACATGTCGTCACCCTTGATTTTGATACCGACTTCAATGGCACTGATAATCACGAAAATCGCCCCAAACCCGATGTAGGTGCGCGGCTTTGTGAAAATCTTGTATAGTTCGATATTAATTAATTTCCACATTTTCAGTAAGGTGTAAGAAAAAATCTTCTAATGAGCGAACCGGTTCAATGGCAAAAATCCTGATATTTTTTTCGATGAGGAAGGCAGTCAGCTCGGGAATTTCATCTTTGGTGATCTTGAACCAAACCCGATCCGGAGAGCTTTTCTGAAAGCGCTTTTCCCAATGGGTTCCGGGAATGATCTGGCGGACGGTCTCGGAATTATCCACCACATAAGTTACCTGCCTGTCGTCGCCGTTGATCAGGTCGTGGACATTGCCCTCAACCAGTGCCTTCCCTTGATTAATGATAACCATGCGATTGGCAATCTGCTCGATCTCAAACAGAACATGGCTCGAAATGACAATAGTAATATTGTTTTCCTGGCTCAGGGTTTTAACCAGGTCACGGATCTCTTTCTGTCCTTGCGGGTCGAGTCCGTTTGTGGGTTCATCGAGGATAATAAGATCGGGTTTATGAATCAGGGCCTGAGCGATACCGAGGCGCTGTTTCATGCCGAGGGAAAAAGTCCTGACCGAACTGTGGGCTCTCGGCAGCAGGCCTACAAGGTCGAGTACTTCATCGATCCGGAACTTCAGATTTTGAACATTCGACAATTTCCCAAGGATCTCCAGGTTCTTGCGGGCGGACAGGTAGTTGTAAAAATCGGGCTTTTCGATGAGCGCCCCAACCCGGCTGAGTGTCTGGTAGCGGTCAACGGCCAGGTCTTTTCCAAAGAGAAGAATCTGTCCGGAGGTAGGCCGTATCAGCGACAACAACATCCTGATGGTGGTGCTCTTTCCTGAGCCGTTGGGCCCGAGGAATCCGTAAATATCACCTGGCATCACCTGCATCGACAGGTCGTCGACGGCCTTGATGTCGCCGTAGTGCTTTGACAGGTTTTTTATTTCAATGTAGGGGGACATGGGCTGCGTTACTGGTTACTGGTTACTGGTTGCTGGTTGCTGGTTACTGGTTGCTGGTTCTGGTTCACTGTCATCCCGGTGTAAGCCGGGATCTCCTGACCGGTGCTCCTGTGGAGGGGATCCCGGTTTTCACCGGGATGACAGTAATGCGCCCGATACCTGAAACCTGAAACCCGAAACCCGATACCCATTTTTATTCAGTCTTAAAGTTATACGTTCCGGACCCCACCAGGTAAACGGCGTGTCCCTTTTCCATCTTAAGGAACCTGATTTCCTTCTGCTCCGAAACGAGCTTGCCGCTTTCGGTGATCTTACGGGCGTCAGAGGTTTTCAGGTAGATTTCAGCGGTTGTGTTCGGCGGGATTACCGCATTAATGGTTAAAACATCGCCTTCCAGCTTCCATTCCGATGAAACCTTGCCGTACATGGTTGCATGTTCTGTCCGTGCAAAGGTAAGGTTTCCGCCGATAGAGGGTTTAATTTTGATTTTTTTATACGCGGGAATTACGAGATCCATCTGGAGACCTGCAACCGTACTGTACATCCAGTTGCCGATGGCCCCATAGGCATAATGGTTGAACGAGTTCATGCCGGCATCCTGGAATGTGCCGTTGGGCCGGATTCCGTCCCATCGCTCCCAGATTGTGGTAGCTCCCTTGGTTACAGGATAGAGCCAGGACGGATACTCCTTTCGCATCAACAGTTTATAGGCCAGTTCATCATATCCGAATTCCGATAAAACCGGGTTCACCAGGGGAGCGCCGAGGAAACCGGTGGTGATGTGACCAAAACGTTTCACGTCGTTTGCAAGTCGGGAAGCTACGCTGTCGCGGAGGGTTTCCGGAATGATGCCGGCAGAGAGGGCCAGGACATATGCGGTTTGGGTATTGGAGGATAACCGACCGTTGGGGGTCATGTATTCCCGCTGAAAAGCTCCGCGAATATGGCGGAAGAGTTCCTGGTAGTCGGTCACATCGCGCTGTTTTCCAAGTACTTCAGCAGCCTGAATAAACAGACGGGTTGACCAGGCAAAATAGGCGGTGGCAATGAGGTCCTTGTCCGTTGTGGCACCCGGATAATCCGAATCAGTGCTGGCAAATGCCAGCCAGTCGCCGAAATGGCTGCCTGTTGTCCAGATATATCCCTCGCCGGATTGTGCCTTCATATAGTCGATCCAGGCTTTCATCGATGCATACTGCTGTTCCAGTATCCGCTTGTCACCATACTGACGGTAGAGGGTCCAGGGTACTACAACCGCGGCGTCGGCCCAGCCGGTTGATCCGCCTGATTGTAAAACATCCGGGATAACATGAGGGATTCTCCCGTCGGGGTATTGATCGAAAGCCAAATCCTTAAGCCACTTGGTATAGAAGGAAGCCGCATCGCGATTAAAGCACGCAGTCGGCGCAAAAACCTGGGCGTCACCGGTCCAGCCCATACGCTCATCCCGTTGAGGGCAATCGGTGGGCACATCCAGGAAATTGCCGATCTGGCCCCACTGAATGTTATGCTGCAGCTGGTTGATCATCGGATCGGAGCAGGCAAAATCGCCGGCGGGGTCCATATCAGAAAAAATCACAATCCCGGAGAGCTGGTCCTTTTCAGGGAGTTTTTTCAGGCCCGATATTTTAACGTACCGGAAACCCTGGAAAGTGAAATGGGGCTCATACTCTTCGGTGTCCCCTCCTTTAAGGGTATACTCGATGATCTGTTTCGCCGTCCGGAGGTTATCATAATACATATTGCCCTCCTTGTCGAGCACCTCCGCATGCCGCAGGGTGATCTTTGAACCGGCCCGGCCCTTGACCTTCAGGCGGATCCACCCCACCATGTTCTGGCCCATGTCGGCCAGCGTATCGCCATTGGGGGCAATGAAAATGGAAAGGGGGGTGAGTGTAATCAACGGCCGCACATGCGGTGCGCTTTGGGCTGCCAGGTTGCGGTTATCGTATATTCCGAGGGTTACCGGTTTCCAGTTTTTATCCTGATAACCGGCGGTGCTCCAGCCGGGAATCTCGAGCCGGGCGTCATATTTTTCGCCGTGATAGATTTCCGACATAAGGATCGGCCCGGTGTTCCATTTCCAGCTTTTATCACTGATAACCTGAGTTTTGGATCCATCAGTGAATTCTATGTTCAGCTGGGCGAGCAAGCCGAGCTTGTTTCCATATAGGTTTTGAACATTATCCCAGCGGAACATGCCGCGGTACCAACCGTTCCCTATGGTTACCCCTATGGCATTGTCTCCCTTCTGGAGAAATTTCGTCAGATCATACGTTTGATACTGAAGGTGTTTGTTGTAACTGGTCCAGCCCGGATTAAACAACCAGTCGTTGGGTTTTTGTCCGTTTATTTCAACCTGATAGATTCCGTGGGCCGTAATATACAGGCGGGCAGATTTTATATCCTTCTTAAGCTTAAACGATTTGCGGAACATCGGACTGGGGTTCTCCTTCAGGCTGACGGCTTGATCCGCTTCCACCCAAAGCGCTTTCCAGTCGGTTGGGCCAAGCGGACCGGTTTCCCAGAGTCCGACGGGCGACCAATCGGTAATGTGGTTCTGGTTGTCCCAGATTCTGACGGTCCAGTAGAGGCGCTCGAAAGCTTTCGGCAGCGGCCCTTCATAGATAATCTGGTTACTTGAGTCGGTTAGCACCTTGTCGCTGCTCCAGAGGTATGGACCCCCGTTTCGAAGGTGCTGATCGGTATAGCTTACCCGAACCTCGTACGCTATCTGTTTGATATTCCTAACGTTAGCCTTGATTTCCCAGCTGAAGCGGGGCCTGAGAACATCAATCCCGACAGGATTTGACGCATATTCAACCCGGGGATTGACCACCTCCACAAAGGGCTTGACCTGCGCGTTTAGCGAAAATCCTGAGACCAGTATGAACAGAATGGCAAGGGTGTAATTTCTTACTCGCATAATTTCGTTTTGAGTCCGACAAAGTAAATCAAAATGTATCGCAATATATGAATGTACGCGTAAAGGCAGAACGGGCGCGCGTAGGGGACTCGGAGCGCACGGCAGAACGGGCGCGCGCAGCGCGCTACTTGTGCCCCTGTGCCCTTGTGCCCTTATGCCCTTGTGCCCTTATGCCCCTCCTACCGGCAGATGCGGCCATACCAGCGGCGGCGTGATCAGCCATTCGGCTATCGCACCCGGGTCGATCGACGGATCCTCCCACAGAGCAATTCTGAAATCGTGAATACCCAGATCCATGAATTTATGGTAGGGTCCGGAATCGAGACTGAATCCCTGTTCATGGCAATAGGCAGCGCTCCTCAGAACCGAAAGGCGAATCTCTTTTCCGTCGAAATCGAAGCCGTGGAGACCGGTGTGGGCGATGCCCATTTGACGGACGACCGACGACCGATGACTGACGTCAGTAGTCGGTCGTCCGTCATCTGCCGCTGAACTTGCGTCCGTCGTCGGTCGTCCGTCATCTGCCGCTGAACTTGCGTCCGTCGTCGGTCGTCCGTCATCCGTCATAATCATCCACCTCCCATGCACATGTTCCTGCGCATCTGCCGGGAACACATCACTGCCACCCGGGATTTCTGCGGTAAGCCCGGGATTCTCCATATCGATCGGAATGGCCAGTTTGAGCCGCATGCGCTCTTCGTTCCAGTGAACCCTGATTTTGTACTCTGTGACTGGCCAACCGGCGTAAGTAATGCGGTTAATAATGATCCGGCTCTCTCCGTATCTCCTGATCTCCTGTTCGATGGTCCTGATCGGCCCGCTTTCGATCACGAGACCCGACCCCGGAACGGATTCAAATGTCCCGGCCACATCCCGCCAGGCCCAGGTGGCGGTGCCCCAGGAATCGGCTGTGTCGTGAAGTGCGAGGAAAGACGGATGACCGATGACCGATGACCGCCGTCTGTCGTCCGTCGTCGGTCGTCGGTCGTCCGTCGTCTGTCGTCGGTCGTCTGTCGTCTGTCGTCGGTCGTCCATCGCCCTGGCCTGAAAATGATGAACACCCACCCCGAGGTCTTTTGCCAAAAAACTGATTTTCCGGCGCCAGCGGTGGAAAGGGAGGAGGGCTTCGGGCTGTTCTTCCTGCGAAGGAATTTCGTTACCCTCACGGTCAAAAAGCTTCAGCACCCATTCTCCGGTCCAGAGCGGGCGATAGTCGCTCATGCATTCGAATTCAACGGGGAAGGATGTGAGTCCGGAATTCGAATGGAAAACGGTTACAGGGATATAGGCTTGAAGTTCCGGAGCCGATTGGTTAATCCGGGTAATCGAATCCATATTCATTCGCCTGATGTTCTCCATTGCCCGTCCATACAGTTCAAGCGCGTCCTGTTCAGCCGGCTCTGTGCAGGAACCCGGCAGGATATCGTGGAAATCGTTGAAGAGGATGTCGCGCCAGATGTCCTGTAGAGACGGATTATTATCCGTCTCTACACCGCCCTTGCCGACTGCACGTAGAGACGGATTATTATCCGTCTCTACCGCGGCCGCCAACCGTTCCGCCTGCAGCGCGGCGCCGCTAACCTCCAGCGCCTTGCGCTTGACACGGGCCAGTGAGGTGTAGCAGCCGGTGAAGATGCGCTGGAGGCTTCCTTCGTGAACCGGCGCCTCCGGAATCAATGGCCGGACGGCCTCGTAAAACCGGTCGGTGGTGCTGTGAAGGAAATGAACCCGGTCATCCGTCGGGATATACTTCCTGATTTTGTCCATGTCGGCCCGGGAGGCTCCGCCGCCATGATCCCCGATGCCCCAGAACACGGCCACGTCACGACCGAGTTTCAGGGCCAGGTCGGCGCCTTCGCGGAGCCGCTGCTCAATATTAAATCGCTCGTTATGGTACAGTCCGATTTCAATCCGATAGGCTGCTACAGTATTGTCATCCAGACCTTTCCATTGGTACAGGCTGTCGGGCAGGTTAAGAAATTCCTTCTCAGGCCGCTGGTGGATGTACATCTCATAGCCGAATTCCTTAAGAATTCCGGGCAGCGTTCCGGGGTGACCGAAGGAGTCGAAATTATAGGCCACCCGGGGTTCGCAGCCGAAATGTTCCTTAAAGAATTCGCGGCCCATGCGGATGTTCCTGATCAGGTTTTCGGCCGGGGGCAGATTCACATCGGGCTGTAAAAACCAGCCTCCGGAGATAAACCAGCGGCCGTCGGATACCAGGTTTTGTATCCGGGTAAATAGTTTGGGGTCATATTGCTGAACCCACTGGTAGAGAATGGCCTCGTTGTGGTTGAATATCAGTTCGGGATACTCACCGAGGATCTCTGCTGCGTTGCGGAAGGTCATGAGGGCCTCGGAGCATCCTTCGGTCCAGCGCCACTGCCACACCGGGTCGAGGTGGGCATTGCAGATCAAATGAACATTATACTTCATCTTTTGACGGCAGGTTTTTATACCAGGTAAAATAGAGGATCACCATCACCACCGCCAGAAGGGCGAGGGTCAGCCACATTTGGGGCCACATCCGGAGCAGGAGGTAAAAGGGAATTAAAGCAAGCAGAAACTGGTACACCGGCGCGATCAAACCGTTGAAGGCATCCCAGAGGGGCTCATGGTCATTGGCTTTCATCAGTCCGCGGGCAATGGCTTCCTTCCGTATCGGGCCCCAGAAACCGAATGGTTTTACTTTGGAATAAAAGGCAACGAGCACCTCTTTATCGGCAGGCTGGGTGATAAATCCTATGACAACGGTGAGAATGAAACTGGCGGCCACATTGATCCCCAGGGAATTTACGGAGCTTATCGAGCCCAAAAAGATCTTCTGAAAAGCAATGAAAAGGGCAGTGGCTGCCATGCTCCATACAAAGGCCTTTCCTCCGAACCTCCACCAGTGCCAGCGCATGGTGGCCGGAACCAGGATCATGGTGACCACCACGAAAATCATGGTTTCCCAGGCGGAGATAATATTATTGAATGACAAACTGAAAACGAAAGCGAACAGCAGGGCCGCAACCGAGGCCAGCTGACCGATCCGGACCATCTTTTTCTCGGGCATTTTCTTCAGGAAATATCGCTTGAGGAAGTCGTTGGTAATGACGCTGCTGGTTACGTTGATCATCGCATTGAGTGTCGACATCAGGGCGGCGAGCATCACAGCCAGGAAGAGGCCGCTGAGTCCGGCCGGCAGTCGGGAAAGGACCACCGACACGATACGTTCGCCATCGAAATCGGTTCCGGTGCCCAGGGCTGCTATTCCCAGTATCAGGAAAGCCACGGAGATGATCCACCGGAGGATGAACAGAGTGGTCCAGGCACCGCCGGCCAGCGCGGCATCGCGCGAGGATCGGGTCGTAAGAAAGAACTGGAAGTCCCAGACATTAGGACCGGCGAGAACGCGGAAGAGCATCCACCCGAAACCAATGACCATAATGGGGCCGAATAGGTTAAAGTGCTGGTAGGCCTCCGGGGTGGACTCAAGGTACCCCGGCCAGAGCTTCCAGGTGAGGGAAAGCGAGCTCCAGCCCTCCGGCTGACTGGCGGCCAGATCGGTTCCGGCTCCCTGCACGAATACGAGGATCACGATAATGATGGCTCCAATGGCGATGATAATGGTTTGAATGATATCCGTCACCACCACTCCGTAAAAACCGGCCAGGGTCACATAGATACCGACCACGGTAAAAATCAGGAGGGTCGATTGCCATCGTTCAAGAGGAAGGATATCCGCAGCGAATTTTCCGATTCCCACGGCGATATACATCAGGTTAAAAAGCATGAGGACGAGAAGGAATATAGCTGATGCCAGCCGCGCTGCCTCCGCGTGCTTATCCTTGCCGAAACGGGTTTCGTTCCATTCGGCAAAAGTCATGACTCCTGATCGCCGGATCCACTTCGCCTGGAAAGCCATGTATCCGGCCATCATGAACCAGCCCCAGAAAATGCTGGTCATCCAGACCGATTTGAGCCCCAGATAGAAGAGTGCGCCCACAAGTGCCATGATACCCGTAACATCGATGTAGCTGGAGCAGCCGGCGATACCCAAAACCCACCAGGGCAGATCCCGGCCGGCAAGGTAGTAGTTATCAAGTCCCTGCGTGGCTTTCTTGCGAAGGATAAAGCCAACCACAGCCACCATCACCACATAGGCGAATATGATGAACAGGTCGATTGGATTGAATTTCATGTTGTCTAAGGTTTAGACCCTTAAGATGCTAAAAATTCACAAAAATTAACTTTTTGGGCACCTGTTTTTAAGGAGGGCTTTAGTACATTACACGATTGTTTTACTTGTGAATAGTGAATGGTGAATAGTGAATGGTAGTGTGGTGTTAAATCATGACTTCAAATCACCAATCACCAATCACCAATCACTAATCACTAATCACTTATCACCAGTCACAGAATTTTAAAGAACATGAACGAAGCAACCATCATCTCCGCCCGCCGCAAGACCATTGAAATTCTCCAGCGTGCCGGCATTGTTGTTACCGATAAGGAAAAACAGGCTATTGAGATAGCCGATCTGGGCCTGAATGACCTGGATGTCATCGGGATTGAAGTGGTTCAGTATGAGAACAATGACCGTTACTGTGCCAAGGAGCTGGTCCTGTTTCCCTGGCAGATCTGCCCAGAGCACAGGCACCCGAAGGTATCAGAAACTAATCCCGGGAAACAGGAAACCTTCCGCTGCCGGTCGGGTGTGATTTACCTTTATGTTCCGGGTGAACCCGTTTCGAACCCTAAGGCACGGGTCCCGGAGAAGTACAAGCAATGGTTGAATGTCTGGCATGAAATCGTGTTGAATCCAGGTGAACAGTATACCCTGGCTCCAAACACCCTTCACTGGTTTCAGGCAGGCCCCAATGGAGCCATTGTCTCTGAGTTTTCATCCAGCAGTACGGATGAGAATGATGTGTTTACGGATCCGAATATTCAGCGGGTTGGATCGTGAATCGTGAAGGGTGAAGCGTGAACCGTGATGCGAAAAACGGGTTTCGTGTCACGGTTCACGTTTCACGCGTCACGGGAAACCGTCCTGAAGAAGCTCATCATCATTTTAACATAAATAGCATGAAAAAAACAATCCTAATTCTTCTGGCCTGCAGCCTGGGGCTGACGGCCAATCTGCTGGCGCAGGGGTTTGTTACTCCCCTGACGTCAATTTCGGGTGAGACCCTGTTAACCACCACAGACGGGAAAGAGATCCCCTGCGAAATCAAAATGGCGATGTTCGGCCCCACTGGCATCATGAGCCTTACGGTCAAGGACAATGCTACCGGTGAGAAAGTCCGGTACAAAGCCGAGCAGGTTGCGAAGCTCCGGGTTAAGATCGATGGGCTGGCAAAGCTTGAAATGATTGCCGATAAAACATCGAACCTGAAGAAAATGATGAACGCCGATTTTAACGAAATCACGGAGCGGAAGTATGCTTATTACGAACAGGTTCAGATTCCGGGCAAGGACAAATATGTCCTTACACAGTTGCTGAATCCCGGATTTGACAATAAGATAAAGGTTTACGACAAGCCTATGGCAAAAACCGGTGAAACCTCAGTTGGGGGAATTGCAGTGAGCGGAGGGGAAGCCAGGGCCTATTTTATTCTTAAGGACGGCGTGACCCTTGAAATCACCCGCGGGAAATATGCGCGGGAGTATTTCAAACAGCTCTTTTCGGGTTGCCCGGATCTGTTAAAAGCCTATCCGGAGCCTGAATTCGCTGATTTTGCCGAGCATGTATTGTTTTTTGAACGTATTTGCAAATAAAACGGACGGTTTTAACCGTCCCTACAAACCAACCTGCCATGAAAAAACTAGCCTGTCTTTCTGTCTTGTGTTTAGTATTCCTGATGGGGTGCGAGCCCAAATCGGAATTGAGCATTCCTTATGAGAAGTATGCCCTGAGCAATGGGCTGGATGTGATTCTGCACCAGGATCAGAGCGATCCCATTGTGGCCCTGGCGATTCTTTATCATGTGGGCTCTAATCGCGAATCGGTGGGCCGTACAGGATTTGCCCATCTTTTTGAACATATCATGTTTCAGCGGTCGGAAAACGTGCCGGAGGATCAGTTTTTTAAAATTATTCAGGATGCCGGAGGTACCCTGAACGGAGGCACCGGCAATGATGCAACCACCTATTATGAGGTTGTGCCGAAAAATGCACTGGAGAAAATTCTCTGGCTGGAATCCGACCGGATGGGATATCTCACGAATACCATCACTCAAAAAACTTTCCAGATCCAGCAGAATGTAGTCCAGAATGAAAAGCGCCAGAGTGTGGATAATGCTGCCTATGGACATACCGGCGGAGTTATCGCGAAAAACCTGTTTCCCCAGGGGCATCCCTATAGCTGGACAGTAATCGGGGAAATGCAGGACCTTTTTAATGCCACCCTGGAAGATGTGAAGGCTTTTCACGCAAAATTTTATGCGCCAAACAATGCGACTCTCGTTTTATCCGGGGATTTTGACCCAGCTGAGGCTAAGAAGTTGATTGAAAAGTACTTTGGTGAGATTCGAAGAGGTGCGGAACTGGATGATCCGAAGCCCGTACCGGTTAAGCTGGCCGAAACTAAAAAGCTGTACCATGAGGACAATTTCGCTCGGGCTCCCCAGCTGACCATGGTTTGGCCGACAGTTGAGCAATACAGTATGGACGCCTATGCCCTGGATTATCTCGGACAATTGCTCTCACAGGGTAAAAAAGCACCCATGTATAATGTACTGGTCAAGGAGAAAAAGTTAACCTCAGGAGCTCGCGCCAGTAATAGTAGCCAGGAGATAACCGGAAGCTTCAGGATTACAGTCACGGCCAACGAAGGTGTGAGTCTTAAGACGGTTGAAGATGCTGTTTTTGAGGCTTTTGCGCGGTTTGAGAAGGAGGGGATTACCGACAAGGACGTTGAAAAGCTGAAAGCCGGCATGGAAACCAGCTACTATAATGGAATCAGCAGCATTCTTGGCAAATCATTCCAGCTGGCCCGCTATAATGAATATGCCGGAACACCGGATTTTTATGCGAAGGATATTGAGCGTACCAAATCGGTAACCAAGGGTGATATCATCCGTGTCTACGAAAAATATATAAAGGGTCAGCCCTATCTGGCAACCAGTTTTGTTCCTAAGGGCCAGCCTGACCTGGTGGCTGAAGGATCGATGAATGCTGGCGTGCAGGAGGAAGATATCCAGAATGCCACCGAGGTGCAGATAGCAGAAAATGAGGAGGAGGCTCCTGTGGTTAAAACTCCGGCTGCCTTTGACCGCTCGGTGATGCCTAAGGATGGACCGGATCCCGCCATTAACCTTCCCGTAATCTGGCAGGATGAACTGGCCAACGGAATGAGGGTATTTGGAATTGAACACAATGAACTTCCCCTGGTTCAGTTCAATATTGCGATCAAGGGAGGGCACCTGATGGAGAAATTGGAAAAGGCCGGAGTTGCCTCCCTGATGGCAGAACTGATGAATGAGGGTACGAAAAACAAAACCCCACTGGAATTGGAAGAGGCGATTGAAATGCTCGGAGCCAATATCGGGGTGGGTTCATCTGCAACATCGGTCAGCATCAGCGGCAGCTGCCTGGTGCGGAATTTTGATGCGACCCTGGCACTGGTTGAGGAGATGTTGCTGGAGCCGCGCTGGGATGAGGAGGAGTTTGCCCTGGCAAAGATACGGGTACTGAATAATCTTAAGCGTCAGAAGGCAAGTCCGAATGCGCTGGCCGGAGAAACCTTCCAGAAGCTCGTTTATGGCGAAGGCCATATTTTCAGCATCAGTGGCAGCGGAACGGAAGAAACCGTAACGGCCATCTCGATTGATGACCTTAAGAATTTCTATGCCGAAACCCTTTCACCGGGCATAGCCAGTTTTCATATTGCCGGAAATATCGGCAAAGATAAGGTACTGAGCTCTCTGCAATCGCTCGCACAGAAGTGGACGCCTAAAGAGGTGCTTATTCCGGCTTTCACCCTGCCTGAGGCTCCCGCTATATCCCAGGTGTGGTTTGTGGATGTGCCGGGCGCCAAGCAATCGATCATTCAGATCGGCTGTGCAGGTCCGGCCAAGTCGGATCCGGAGTATTTTGCGGCAACTGTAATGAATGATAAGCTGGGCGGGTCCTTTAACGGTTGGGTCAATATGGTTCTCCGCGAAGAAAAGGGATTTACCTATGGTGCCCGAAGCGGATTCTCCGGGAATATGGTTGCCGGTACTTTTACGGCATCAGCTCCGGTCCGTTCTTCGGCTACGCTGGAGTCTGTTCAGATATTCAAAGACCTGATGACCCGGTACCGCGAGGGTGTCTCGCAGGAAGACCTCGATTTCACAAGGAATTCGCTCCTGAAATCCTATGCACGCAAGTATGAAACACTGGGTGCCCTTACCGGGATGCTGGGCGAAATCAGCATGTATAACCTGCCAAAAGATTATGCCGTAAAGGAACAGGAAACCATACGAAATATGACGCTTGAACAGCATAAGGCCCTGGCTCAAAAGTATATAGATCCTAACCGAATGTACTATGTGATCGCCGGCGATGCGGCAACGCAGGCGGATCAGCTTACTGCGGTGGGATTTGGGAAACCGATTATTAAGAAATAAGGCAAAGGGCAGTTTCGTAGAGACGCATATATGCGTCTTAAAAGAGAGACGCATATATGCGTCTCTACATCTGCCCTGTGCCATCAATACAACTTTAGACTATGAAAAATCTCTGTTATTTTCTGCTTCCGCTGCTGGCTCTCGCCAGTTGCACTACTCAACCCAAAACGGAAGTAAACATTCCGTATGAAAAATTCACCCTGGCCAACGGCCTGGATGTGATCCTCCACGTGGACCACTCGGATCCGATTGTGGCATATGCCATCCAGTTCCATGTGGGATCCGGCCGCGAGTCGGAAGGCCGGACCGGCTTTGCTCACCTGTTTGAGCATTTCATGTTCTCCCGTTCGGAGAATGTGGCCCTGGGACAGTTCGACGAGATCATCCAGGATGCCGGCGGAATGTCCAACGCAGGCACCGGCAATGATGCCACCACCTACTTTGAGGTGGTTTCAAAAAATGCGCTGGAGAAGGTGCTGTGGCTGGAATCCGACCGCCTGGGTTTCCTGACCAACGCCATCAACAAAAAGGCGCTGAATATCCAGCAAAATGTGGTGCAGAATGAAAAACGGCAATATGAGGATAATGCACCCTATGGTTTTACCGAATGGACCCTGGCTAAAAACCTTTATCCCAAGGGGCATCCCTATAGCTGGACGGTCATCGGCGAGATGGCCGACCTGCTGAATGCCACGGTGGAAGATGCAAAAACCTTCCACGACAAATTCTACGTTCCTAATAATGCCACCATGGTTTTATCGGGAGATTTCGACCCGGTTGTTGCAAAACAGCTGATTGAAAAGTATTTCGGTGAAATCAAAAAGGGTGCAGAACTAAAGGACCCCGAACCTGCACCTATTGTACTGACCGGAACCAAGCGGCTGGTCCATGAAGATAATTTCGCCAGGGCCGGACAGCTCAACATGGTATGGCCTACGGTTGAGCAATATCATCCCGACAGCTATGCATTGGATTATCTCTCTCAATTGTTGTCGAGGGGAAAGAAAGCTCCGATGTACAAGGTGATCGAAAAGGAGAAAAAACTGGCCTCGGGTCCAAGAGCGGATAACAGCAGTCAGGAAGTGGCCGGCTCCTTCACGGTTACGGTTACAGCCAATGAGGGTATTCCGCTTCAGGACGTGGAAGCGGCCGTTTTTGAATCTTTCACCCGGTTTGAAACCGAAGGGTTTACCGATGCGGATGTGGAACGCATCAAGGCAGGACTGGAAACCCGCTTCTATAACGGGATATCCAGTGTCCTCGGTAAATCTTTTCAGCTGGCTCAATACAATGAATTTGCCGGATCGCCTGATTATTACAAAACCGATCTGGAAAAAATGAAAGGGGTAACCAAGGCTGATATATTGCGGGTATACGAAACCTACATCAAAGGGAAACCTTTTGTGGAAACCAGTTTTGTTCCCAAGGGAAAACCGGAGCTGGCTGTTTCCGGCTCGCAGCCGGCTGGAGTTATTGAAGAAAACATACTGACAGCTACCGAAGTAAAGATCGATGAAGCTGCAGATGAACCCATCGTGAAAACGCCCACCAGCTTTGACCGGACGGTAGTTCCGGCCGACGGACCGGAACCGGTTGTTACGATTCCGACGGTATGGAGCGAAAAGCTGTCAAATGGGCTGGGTGTTTGGGGTATCGAACAAAATGAGCTTCCACTTGTGCAGTTTTCCATTGTGATCAAGGGCGGCCACTACCTGGATAAACCCGAAAAACCTGGCGTAGCGAGCCTGATGGGGTCGCTGATGAACCAGGGAACCAAGAATAAAACCCCGCAGGAACTGGAGGAGGCAATAGAGTCACTCGGCGCCCGGATCAACATCAGCGGCGGAGCCTCATCGATTTCGGTCAGTGCCAATTGCCTGGTTCGAAATTTCGATGCGACACTCAAATTGGTTGAAGAGATGCTTCTTGAGC
>CAYQFT010000065.1:5765-17817 GCA_964416825.1 uncultured Porphyromonadaceae bacterium | reverse complement strand
GATAATCAAGAAGAATATTGAACATGAACCGGTCGAGCTGCGCCTCGGGCAGGGGATAGGTTCCCTCCTGCTCAATCGGATTCTGGGTGGCCAGAACGAAGAAAGGATCCTGCAAGGCATACCGGGTGCCGCCGGAAGTCACTGCGTGCTCCTGCATGGCTTCCAGCAAGGCCGACTGGGTTTTAGGCGGGGTGCGGTTAATCTCATCTGCAAGAATCATATGAGCAAACAGCGGGCCCTTAACAAACTTGAACTGCCGGTTTGAATCCAGAATCTCCGTTCCGATTATATCCGACGGCATCAGGTCGGGAGTAAATTGAATCCGTTTAAAATCCAGTCCCAATATCTGTGCAATCGTGGTAACCAATAAGGTCTTGGCCAATCCGGGAACCCCAACCAGCAGGCAATGTCCCTTGCTGAAAATGCTGATCAGAACCTCCCTGAGAACCTGGTCCTGACCAATAATCACCTTCTGGATCTCACTGAAAAACCGCTCGTACGATTCCTTTAAATTATCTACTGCCTGTTTATCGTCCATTTCAATGTTTTATTTTACCCACACTCACTTCACCCAGCCCTGTCGCTCGAAACCACAATTCCTGAAATCAGGATTGATCAAGATGTAAATGCTTTTTTGCTTCTTTTCGATCCAATCATTTAGAACTTCCTGTCGGCGCTGATTTAATGCAAGTGTCTGTAAATATGGATAGTCAAGCTTCAGGTCGGCTTTGTGCGCCGGGCGTCTTGACTTAATCGATATCATCTTGAATACGGGTTTATTGTTGGCATCCCGGGTCTCAAAAATCTGGGAAATTTCGCCGACTTTAAGATTACGGATAGCATTCAGTACTTCAGGGGCCAGTTCCTGCGGTTCAAACCAGGTAGTATTCCGGTTCTGGGAATTGGGGTTCTGGGGATTACCCTGATTTAACAGGAGTCCGCCATTGCTCCGTGTATCCTTCTCTTCGGAATAGCGTTGTGCTGCCGCCTCAAAGGTGATCTTTCCTTCGCGTATGGCCGTCGCAATACTGTCAAGACGGCCTTGAATGACGGCTTTTTCCTCAATTGAAGGCTTCGGCGACATCAGGATATGGCGAGTATTGATCAGGTCGCCGCGGCGCTCAATCAGCTGAATAATGTGATACCCAAAATCAGTTTTAACAACCCGGGAAACATCATTGCCCTTCAGGTTAAACGCAGCTGCAGCATATTCAGGTGCCAGTGAACTCCTGGGAATTAAACCCAATGCTCCTCCCGCTGTTGCAGATGCTTGATCTTCTGAATAAAGAACGGCAAGAGTGGTGAAACTCTCCCCTTTGATGATCCTGTCCCTGAATTCATTAAGCCGACCCTGTATACGGGTGATCTCAGATTCGGAAACGCTGGGCTTTAAAACGATCTCACGAATTTCTAGTGTCTCCGGTCTTAGCGGAATCTGGTTAGCTGGCAGGTTCCTGTAGAATTTCTGAACCTCCGAGGGTGTAACTTCGATCCCTTTGGTAATCTCTTCGCTCATCCGCTGTGAGATCATGTTCTCTTTTTGCGGTTTGAACAGGTCCTTCTTTATTTCGAGAATGGATTTTTTGAAATAGTTCACCAGATTCTCTTCCGAACCTGCCT
This sequence comes from uncultured Porphyromonadaceae bacterium, assembly GCA_964416825.1. Lineage (GTDB taxonomy): Bacteria > Bacteroidota > Bacteroidia > Bacteroidales > UBA12481 > UBA12481. Next base: position 16,197 of record CAYQFT010000065.1, on the reverse strand, counting down.
TATAGATAAAATTCTGAAGTTTATTTTCAACCTCCCGCTGGGCCTCATCGTCTGTTACAATAATACTGTCGATTTCAGCCTGACTCAGAAGAAGTTTGCTAACCAGCAGGGATTCAAGGAAGTAGCATCTTGGATCGCCGGGAAGACTGGTGATTTCAGTCCTGAATTGAATCATCTGATTCTCAATGTCCGATTGGAGAATCGGATACTTTCCCACTACTGCAACCACCCTGTCCAGGATCAACGGATCTTTTTGCCCGACTACCTGGGCATGCAAAGACAACGATGCCGGCAGCACAAGCATCATCAGTAAAAACGGAAAAAGCAGCCGTGAGACTGCCTTGGTAAACGCTTGGTCAGTTTTCATAAACCTCAACTTCGTTGTGTATAACAGATTCATTGTAAATGGATTCCTCGAGTTCTTTCAGGAATTTCATCTTTCTTTTGTTCAGAAGGATATCGATAATCTCTTGCCTCACATATTCCGGTGGGCTAACTTCACCCGGCAGCATGTAATCAATGATCCTGACATAGTGAAAATACCGGTCATCTTCAGCCTCCAGGTATCTGTAACGCTGGAGAAACTGCTTGGGATCTTCAACGTTTCCAGGTATCTTTTGCATCAATGAATTGAAAGACAACCAGTTTTCCTCAAATGATTCCGTGTATTCAGCCTGTTGGGCTCCGAGATCAACGAGACGTTTGAATGCCAGCTCACCGGCGGAATGGGCCAGATCCTTAAATTCCCTAAGACGGGCTGATGATTTTGGAATCCTGAAATAAACCCCTTTGACGATTGGAACCTGCAATTGGAAATTCTGCCGGTATTGAGAATAGTAACCTGAAATCTCAGATTCTCTAACTATCGTATCAAGCTTCTGGGCCACCATCAGCTTTTCATATTCGTAAATCAGCAGGGAAGACCGGTACTCCTCAATCTTCTGGGCAAGGTCGCGCTGGGCCATGGTAAGGTTGAATTCCGCCTTATTGACGACGGCTTTTCTTTTAAGCCATAGTTCGATGTGTGACTTAATCAGAGCGGTGCTATCCTCTGGACTCATTCCCTCAGAAACCAGGCCAGTTAGGTCGCTGGGATACAAGTAGTTATTGTAGGCCCTGGCAATCGGTTTCTCATCATTTCTGCGATGTCCGTTACCGCAGGAAACGAGCAGGAGAATCAGGATGAGGAGAGAGCCGTGGCGCATACGATCAGATTTTGATCTTTGAAAGAACATCCTGGTTAACTTTAACCGGAAACTTTTGCCGCAGTGACTTAATCCATTCCTTTTCAAGGTAATCCTGATAATCTGCAGTGACTTGTCCTCGGTTATCATCGAGCTTCTTCGGTTTTGGTTCAATGACCTTATTAATCCATACAAAAACTTTGGTATCCTGCTCACTGATTATGTCTGAGGCACCTGGTTTCCATTTTAGCTGGTCAACAATCCAGTTGTCACCCCGTGTATACAGATTGTCTTCGATCTCAAAGCTGTTGCCGCTATACTTGCCAGTAATTTCTCCAAGAATATTCTGAATTGTGGTGCCATCGCATCCCCCTTTGCACTTCTTACTCATAACGGAGTGAAATTCCTCAACCATCTTCTGGAGATTGTTGGAACCCTTGGCGTAGATTATTACTGCATCCAGCCTTTCAGGCCACATGTATTGGCTTTGGTGTGCTGTAAAAAAATCTTTCAATCCGGTTGTATCCACGGTTGCCTTCGACCAAACCATCCGGTCCGTTATTTCAAAGAGCAGATTGCCATCGTGAAACTCCTGAAATAGGTCGCGGAATTCCGGGTATTTGCGATCAAGCTGCTGCTCCTCATATTCGAGAATCTTTATTCTTGAGAAATCGCCAAACTTTTCGTCTACAAATTCCGCAATGGTCCTGATGGTGCTCTCCCGTTGATTCAAGGCCAGGAATTTTGCAAAATCACTCTGGCGGATGGTAAGATCGCCAAGTGTGAAAAGTACTCCCGATTTTTGCAGAGCAGGATTCGGATCCCATCGGGCTTCAAATACAGAAGGATCCACCAATCGGTAGAACTCCTCAAGATTTGCCTGATTCAGGCTATAGTTATAATCTTTCTTAAGCTTGGCGACAATCGCTTGCTCGCTTTTCATGGCACGGTCAGGACTCCGGTTTATTTTCTGGTAGAGTCCGCCTCGCGCTTCTTCGTAAGATTCCGGTGCCTTTCGGTCAAGCAAACGGATAATGAACCAGCCTAAGGATGTTTCTACGGGTTCAGAAAGGTCTCCCGGATTTTTCAGAGCATAGGCTGCGTTATCAAAAGCGGGCTCGCGCTCCCTGGGGCCGATCCAGAATCCACCCTCTCCTTTGACTGCCATGGTGCGGTCATCCGAATATTTCCGAGCCAACTCAATAAAGTCGGCTCCGGATCGAAGCTGGATATAGATATTCTGTATTTCCTCCCTGATCTTGGCCTTTTCTTCGTCGGTTGTAGTGTAATTAACAGATTTCCAAATGGTTGCAATCTGAATTTTGCCTTTAGAGGGTTGTTTGTCAGTTACCCTGATCAGATGGTAGCCGAATTGTGTTCTGACTGGCATGGAAATCTCGCCGGGGTTAAGGGTATAAACCGCGGTTTCAAAAGGATAAACCACCTGGAGGACGGGGAAATACCCGATATCTCCACCATTGGTTGCTGCAGAGACATCATCACTCATCTCCGTTGCAACTGCCTCAAAAGATTCTCCCTTGATCAGTCTGTCGCGGATTGCCATTGTCTTCCGGTAGGCCAGAAGTGTGTCGGCCGCCGGTGCGTCCATTTTTATACCCACCAGAATGTGGCTGGCCCTGACCTCAAATTTCCCTCTTTCATAGGCTTCCTTGACAAGGTCTTCGGTGATCTGCTTGTCGAGCAGGTAGGGTTTGGCCAGCTGGGACCTCTGGGTTGCCAGCTCTTTCTTAAATTGCGCTGACGTATCCAGTCCCTGAGATTCTGCCTCCCGCACTTTTAACTTGAAATTGGTAAACAGTTCCAGGGATTCTTTAATATCTGATTTCTGGCTGGCCAGGTTTGATTTGTTTTTGTTCAGTATCCTTACAAACTCAGAGGCATAAACCGGTTTGTCTCCAATGGTCATGAGAACTGATTCCTGATTTTGTGCCTGGATGCCCGCGAAAGCGCCAAAGGCAGTAAGTGCTATCGAAAATATAAAACCTTGCTTCATAGTTAAAATATGGTTAGTAATTAGAACCTGGTTAAAACGAATGAGAAACCGGTTTGGTATAGGAAACTAAGCTTCCCTCGAATAATTTGGTGACTCACGGGTGATGGTCACATCATGCGGATGGCTTTCAATCATGCCGCTGGCGGTTATCCTGACGAACCGTGCTTTCTGCAGCTCCTTGATGTTAGTTGAGCCGCAATAGCCCATCCCAGCGCGCAGTCCGCCAACCATTTGATAAATCACCTCATTCAATGAGCCTTTGTAAGGAACGCGGGCAGCAATGCCTTCAGGCACCAGTTTTTGAATTTCATCCTCCATGTCCTGGAAGTAACGGTCCTTTGAACCTTTTTGCATGGCTTCGATAGACCCCATCCCCCTATAGGATTTGAACTTTCTGCCCTGATAAATAATGGTTTCGCCCGGGGATTCTTCCGTTCCGGCAAACAGCGAGCCTGCCATGATGGAATCGGCGCCTGCGGCCAGGGCTTTCACGATATCACCGGAATACCGGATTCCGCCATCGGCAATCACGGGAATATCCTCATTTCGCAAAGCCTTGGCTACTTCATAAATCGCTGAAAGCTGCGGAACTCCAACGCCGGCAATCACCCGCGTAGTGCAGATGGATCCTGGACCTATGCCGACTTTGACCCCGGATGCGCCGGCCCGAAGAAGGGCTTTTGCTGCTTCGCCGGTTCCAATATTGCCCGCGATAAACTCAATCTCCGGAAACCTGGCTTTTGATCTCTTCAGAGTCTCAATGACGCCGAGAGAGTGTCCGTGGGCGGTGTCAATCACGATGGCATCAACGCCGGCTGAAACAAGAGCGGATACCCTATCCAGTGTGTCGCCGGCAGTACCAACACCGGCAGCTACTCTTAGCCTGCCGCGTTCATCTTTGCAGGCATTCGGCCGGTCCTTGGTGATAGTGAGATCTTTATACGTAAGAAGTCCGATCAGCCTGAAGTCCTTGTCAACAACAGGCAGCTTTTCAATTTTGTTTTTTTGAAGAATATCTGCCGCCTTATCGAGGTTTGCGGTTTCCGTTGTTGTAATCAGATTGTCCCGTGTCATCACCTCACTGATCAGGCGGCTCTCGTCGCGCTCAAAACGAAGATCCCTGTTAGTGACAATACCCACCAACTTGCGATTTTCGTTGATTACCGGAATCCCGCTGATCTTGTAGTCGTTCATCAGGTGATGCGCATCTCCAACGGTCTGATCCGGACGTATGGTGACCGGATCCATGATCATGCCGTTTTCGGCCCTCTTAACCGAGATAACCTGTCTTGCCTGGTCCTCAATCGACATGTTTTTGTGGATAACCCCAATACCTCCTTCACGTGCGATAGCAAGGGCCATGGCTGCTTCAGTCACTGTGTCCATAGCCGCCGAAACAATCGGCGTATTTAAAAGGATCTTTTGCGTGAAACGGGTGGTGACATCCACATTCTTCGGAATAACCTCTGAGTAAGAAGGGATTAACAGCACATCATCGAAAGTGAGTCCTTCGAAATCAACTTTATCTGCAAAGAATGACATATTGGAGATATTATGGGAGATTTTCTGTTCTGATAAATTTGCGCTAAATTACAAATTTCTCAGCGAATTGGAGACGTACCACAAAATACTGAGCGACTACTGGGGGTTCACAGAGTTCAGGCCCTTGCAGGAGGAAATCATCCGGTCGGTGATGACGAACCATGACACCCTGGCCCTGATGCCCACAGGCGGCGGGAAATCCCTGACTTTTCAAATCCCCGCGCTTGCGCGTGAAGGACTGTGCCTGGTAATCACCCCCCTGATCTCCCTGATGCAGGATCAGGTGGAGAACCTTAAAGCCCGAAAAATCAAAGCGGTAGCCATTCACTCTGGACTTACCTCCTTTGAATTAGACATTGCCCTGGATAACTGTGTATATGGTGATTTTAAATTCCTGTATCTCTCCCCGGAACGTTTGGGAACCGACCTCTTCCTGAAGAGGATGGAGAACATGAATATCAATCTGATAGCCGTCGACGAGGCGCACTGCATCTCACAGTGGGGCTATGATTTCAGGCCATCCTACCTTCAGATCGCCAATATCCGGAGTCTGCTGCCCGGTGTTCCGGTGCTGGCAGTTACAGCAACTGCTACGCCTACCGTTGCGGAGGATATCCAGGAGAAGCTTCTTTTCAGGGAGAAAAACACGATCCGCCAATCCTTTGAGAGAAAGAACCTGGTTTACCTGGTCAGAAAAACAGAAGACAAGAATGCCTATATGCTGAAAATCCTGACAAAGCAACCAGGCAGCGGAATCGTATATGTTAGAAACAGGAAGAAAACAAGGGAAATCGCAGAGTTTCTGAGGGCCAACGGTATCCCTGCGCAATTCTACCATGCCGGGCTTGATAATCGCGAACGCAAACAAAAACAGGATGAGTGGACACGTAACAAGGTCCGGGTAATGGTGGCAACAAACGCTTTCGGAATGGGCATTGACAAACCCGATGTGCGAACGGTAATCCATGCCGATCTGCCGGACTCTCCCGAGGCCTATTTCCAGGAGGCAGGCCGGGCAGGCCGTGATGGCAAGAAAGCCTATGCCGTGCTGCTGTATCAGCCCGCAGATAAGCTATCCCTTGAGAAAAGTCATAATGTGAGGTTTCCCGATGTGGAAACAATCCGGAGAATTTACCAGGCCCTGGGCAACTATTTTCAGGTAATTCCGGGATCTGGAAAAGGTCAGGTGTTTGACTTTGACCTGATGGATTTCTGCCAAAAATTCAGCTTTCATTCCCTGATCGCTTACCATGCCCTGAAGCACCTTGAAAGATCGGGGTTTATCGAACTGACTGAAGACATTGACCTCCCGGCCAGAGTTCATTTCCGGATCGACCGTGATGAACTGTACAAGTTCCAGGTGGCAAATGACCGGTACGATGCGGTTATTAAACTGATGCTTCGCGCCTATTCGGGAATGTTTTCGGATTTTGTGAAAATCGATGAGCACAGCCTGGCAGCCAAAGCCAAAGTTACCCCGGAATTGGTGATCAATGCACTGTCATCCCTTAATAATATGGGAGTGCTTTATTACCTGAAGCCCAAAAAAACACCTCATATCATCTATACTGCGGAGAGGCTCGATGATAAATCCCTGCTTTTCGGAAAACGGGAATACGAGGAACAGGAGTCAATGGTCAGGATGCGCATGGAAACAATGGTCCATTACGCAACAACGGCATACCGCTGTCGTTCCCAGATGCTGCTTATGTACTTCGGTGAGATGGATCCATTCCCCTGCAGGCAATGCGACGTGTGCGTCGGGCCTGCTGAGGCCCGGCCGGGTTTGGCTGATAAACAAAAAATTCGGGAGGAAATTAAGGCTATCCTTGAAGAAAAGCCGGTTGACCTGCCCCGGCTAAATAGCCTGATCGGGCACGAACTTTCTGATATTACCCCAGTTCTGGATGAATTGCTGGAAACCGGCCGCGTTGTGATGGAAGAAGGATTGCTCCGCTGGATAATGGATAACGAATAAAACGGATATATTTGGACCTCAAATTCAAGCTTATCCATGACTTTCGCAAGCCATATTGAACCTGATGAGATTAATTCACTGCCGCTCACTAGTTTCGGCGGAAAGATCCATCTGATCAATACACCCGGGGAGGCTGATGCGGCGGTTAAGCTGCTCAAAAGAAGCAAGTATATAGGATTCGATACAGAAACCCGGCCTACTTTCAAAAAGGGCAGTCTGAACCCTGTATCGCTCCTCCAGCTCTCCACCCAAAATGATGCGTTCCTGTTCCGCTTGAACAAGCTGGGAAACCATGCCGGACTTTGCAGGATTCTGTCAAACCCGAATATTACGAAAATCGGAGCTGCCATACATGAAGATATCCGCTCGGTTAAAAATGTGCTGATCTGCGAATTGAAGGGAATTATTGATCTGCAGGAGATTGTTAAGAATTATGGGATTGAGAACCTCGGTGTTAAAAAACTTGCGGGAATTGTTCTGGGGATACGCATTTCAAAGTCCCAGCAATTGTCAAACTGGGATGCCCCGGAGTTGACCGAGGCCCAGCAAAGCTATGCAGCCACGGATGCCTGGGTGACCCTGGAGATTTTCCTGAAACTCCGTCAATCCGAGAAAAAATGAATTCCATCGAATGGAAGCGGTTTACCGAGAGCCTCCGTAAAGATACTGGGCAGTCGGATGGAGCCCTCAACTGGACCCTTCCGGGGAAAGCACTGGATATTCTCCAGCCTTTCCTTGATTCAATGGAACCAGACGAGGCGGAGAAGGTGCGTGCCAAGCTGGCATCCTGGTCGTCGGTGGTCATCCATGAACTGGGGCTGGGTAGCCTTTCCCTGGCGGCCGTTTTCCTGGCACTCCCTTATCACAGGGGCCTGCTGCCTCCGGAAATAATCAAGACGGGTTTTTGTGGTCCTTTGCTTGACATACTCGACGGCCTGAAAAAGATTGAAGGCCTGAATACCAGCCGGACACGTATACATGCCGATAAATTTATCCAGTTGCTGCTGGGTATTTCAAATGATGTGCGCGTAATCCTGATTAAGACAGGTGAAAAACTGGCCGATATCAGGGCAGCGGAAAGCCTGAGCGATGCAGCCACACTCCAGCTTGCTCATGAGGCGGCCGATCTGTTTGCCCCGATCGCCCACCGGCTGGGACTCTACCGCGTGAAAAGCGAGCTTGAGGAATCAGGGATGAGGTTCCTGCATCCTGAAACCTTTGCAGCCATCTCAAAAAAGCTTGAACAAACCCGCACAAACCGCGATGAGTTCATCTCGAGGTTTATCGGACCGGTAAAGAAAGAGCTCGAAGCCAAAGGCTACCATTGCGAAGTTAAGGGCCGGACAAAGTCAATTCCCTCCATCTGGAGGAAAATGATACAGCAGGGCGTTGATTTCGAGGAAGTATATGACCTCTTTGCCATCCGGATCGTGTTGAATAATGTCTCGGACCAGGAAAAAGCGGATTGCTGGCAGATTTACTCGATTGTTACTGATACGTACCAGCCAAATCCGAACCGGTTGCGCGACTGGATATCGAGTCCAAAACTAAATGGCTACGAGTCACTTCATACTACGGTTATCGGACCAGAGGGCCGCTGGGTTGAAGTTCAGATACGTACCCGGCGAATGGACGAGGTGGCTGAAAAAGGCCACGCTGCCCATTGGAGATACAAGGAGAATAGGGGTGACTCCGAAAGTACGGAATGGCTGGCCCAGATTCGGGATGCCCTGGAAATGCCCCAGGTTCAGTCTGCTGAGGATACCCATCGGGCAAAGCATGAATTGTATTCGGATCAGATATACATCTTCACACCCCGCGGAGATTTGCTGAAGCTGGCATCCGGTGCTACCGTCCTTGATTTTGCCTTCGGGGTGCACAGCGATGTAGGCTACCATTGCACAGGCGGCAGGGTCAATAATCAAATGGTTCCGATCCGGCATAAGCTGACCAACGGCGACCTGGTTGAAGTACTCACCTCACAGCAGCAGAAACCGAAAACGGATTGGCTCAACTGGGTAGTAACCAGCAAGGCCAGGGCACGGATCAAGAGATTTCTAAAAGAGGCCGACTACAAGGATACAGACATCGGCAAGGATATGCTGAAGCGGAAGCTGGGACAGTGGCGGATTAAATTTGATGTTTCAACGATTCAGCGAATTGTCAATTGGCTGAACCTGAAAGATACACTTGAGTTGTACCAGCAGATAGCCGACGGCCGGATCGACCTGGCCTCGATCCGCGAATACCTGCGCGATAAGGCTCCCGCAGAATTGCTCAAGGAAAAACTGACTGCCGTTAAGTCGGTTGAAACCTACGTCAAAACGGCCTCACAACAGCAGGATTATCTGGTTATTGATGATAAACTTGATAACGTTGATTTTCGACTGGCAAAATGCTGTAACCCGATATTCGGAGACGAGGTGTTCGGATTTGTCACGGTTAAGGATGGTACCAAGATCCATCGCATCAACTGTCCGAATGCCCACCAGATGATTGAGAGATATCCCTACCGGATTGTAAAGGTCAGGTGGACAGATTCTCACGGCTCGTCAGCGTCGTTCACCGTTAATATCACCATCACTGGCAAGGATGACATTTCCGTTGTTAACGAAATCAGCCGCCTCATATCTTCCGATCTGAAGATCAGCATGCGCTCAATGAACATTATCGCAAGAGATGGTCTTTTCGAGGGGATTTATACCCTTATTGTGCAGGACCGTCCGCATTTGGAAACCATTATGAACAGGATCAGGCGTTCCCGGGGAATAATCTCGGTGTACCGGTCTGATGATTAATAACTATGAACGAAATTCATGTTAAAGCCATTGCCGGCAATCTGAGTATTGAATCCTGGCAGGTAAGAAACACCCTCCACCTTTTTGAAGAGGGCGCCACCATTCCGTTTATCAGCCGTTACCGAAAGGAAAAAACCGGTAGCCTCGACGAAGTTGCCCTCCTGGAGATCCGGAAACAATCGGAAAAGATGGCGGAGCTTGATGCACGCCGCCTGGCAATTCTGGAAAGCATTTCCGGGCAGGACCTGATGACACCTGAGCTCGAGCAGAAGATTAAAAATGCAGTCACTCTAACCGAGCTCGAAGACCTCTACCTGCCCTACAAGCCGAAAAAGAAAACAAAGGGTACAAAGGCAAAGGAAAAGGGGCTCGAGCCTCTTGCGAAAATGATTTTTGCGCAGCGTGAAGGGGATCCGGTATCCATGGCCTCACAGTTCCTCAATGATCAGGTTGCCTCAGAAGAGGAAGCGCTTGAGGGTGCCCGGGATATCATTGCGGAATGGGTCAATGAAGACCAGCGGGTCCGGAACATGCTCCGACGTCATTTCGACCGTGAGGCAGTGATCACCTCCAGGTCTGTTTCGGTTAAGGAAGAGGAGGGAGCCAAGTTCTCCGACTATTTCTCTTTCAGCGAAATACTTCGGAAATGTCCTTCGCACCGGCTTATGGCAATCTTTCGCGGCGAGAGGGAAGGATTTCTCCGAGTCAGCGTGGAGCCCGAGGAAGGACAGGCAATAGAAAGAATCAATGAGCTTGTAACCCGGGCAAGGAATGGGGCAGCCCAACAGGTGAAGTTGGCCGTTAAAGATGGATATAAAAGGCTCCTGGAACCTTCAATTGAAACAGAGTTTAGAAATATTTACAGGGATCGCGCTGATGATGAGGCTATCAGGGTATTTGCCGATAACCTTCAGCA
>CAYQFT010000065.1:0-5755 GCA_964416825.1 uncultured Porphyromonadaceae bacterium | reverse complement strand
GCGCGGGTGCCGTCCTCGTGGACCTTCTGAATGTGCTCCTGATGCCGCCGCTCGGTGAAAAGAATATTCTTGCCATCGACCCGGGCTTCCGGACCGGCTGTAAGGTTGTTTGCCTCGACCGGCAAGGAAACCTGGTACATAATGAGACCATCTTTCCGCATCCCCCTCAACGTGAGACTGCCATTGCCGCGAAGAAAATTAAGTCCCTGGTTGATGCGTACAAGACCGATGCCATAGCGATCGGAAATGGTACGGCTGGCCGTGAAACAGAATATTTCATCAAGAACTATATACGGTTTGAAAAAGATATCGAGGTATATGTGGTTAGTGAAAACGGTGCGTCCGTTTATTCGGCTTCGGACGTGGCCCGGGAGGAGTTTCCTCAGTATGATGTAACGGTTCGCGGATCTGTATCCATCGGGCGCAGGTTGATGGACCCACTGGCAGAATTGGTAAAGATCGATCCGAAATCCATCGGAGTGGGGCAGTACCAGCATGATGTGGATCAGAAGAAACTACAGGAAAGCCTTGATCACGTAGTTGTTAGTTGCGTCAATCGCGTTGGTGTTCAGGTTAATACTGCCAGCCGGTACTTGCTTACCTATATATCGGGATTGGGTCCGGCCCTTTCAAAAAACATCACAGAGTATATACGCGAGAATGGGCCTTTCACCAGCCGCGATGAGCTTAAAAAGGTCCCCAGGCTGGGTGCCAAGGCGTTTGAGCAGGCCGCCGGCTTTCTCAGGATACGTGGAGGCAGGCATCCCCTTGATGATAGTGCTGTCCATCCTGAAAGATACCCGCTGGTGGAGAAAATGGCCTCTGATATCGGATGCACAGTAATCGATCTGCTGACAGATCCATCAAAAAGGTCGCAAATCAGGTTGGAGAACTATGTAAGAGAGGATGTTGGAATGCCTACTCTCAATGATATCATGGATGAGCTGAGCAAACCGGGCAGGGACCCCCGTGGAAAAATCAAACTCTTCGAATTTTCTGACGATGTCCATCAGATCGAAGACCTTAAGCCGGGGATGATCCTGCCGGGAATCGTGACCAATATTACACGTTTTGGTGCTTTCGTGGACGTCGGTGTCAAGCAGGACGGCCTGGTCCACGTTTCACAACTGGCGGATAAATTTGTGACTGATCCGTCTGATGTGGTAAAGTTGCATCAGCATGTCAAGGTTAAAGTGCTGGAAGTCGACCACTCCCGAAAACGGATTCAGCTTACAATGAAAGGCTTGCAACCCTGATTTTAATCAACCAGTTCCCTAAGCCTCCCAATAAGGCGGGAACTGCAGGATTTGAGCCGGTCGGCAGGGTAGTGGCCGCCGGTAAATAATATGCAGGGGATGCCCATTTTAAAGGCAACCTCTTCATCATGACAGGTGTCCCCAACCATAACGACAGATCCGGGCTCAGGATTGATCTGAGAAAGCAACTCAAGTCCAAGTTCAACCTTGCTGTTGGCATAATGGTTATCAAGACCTGCTATTTTTGAGAAGTAATCCCTGATCCCATGAAATTCGGCCATCCAGGTAAGGACTCCGGTTTCGCTGGCCGACAGGAGGTACTGCCTGCAACCGTTTGCATGAAGCTTTCTGATCACATTCATGGCATCGGGTTGAAGCAGACATAGATGTTTTTTGCGATCGTATAAATCGATGAATTGCATCGCAGGTGCTTCAAAAGGCTCCCGGGTAAAATCAAAACCGGCACGGGCATAATATTCCTTAACCGGAAAGCCGAAGATCCTGTGATACTTATCCTCATCAATCGGAGATATTTCACGATCTTTCAGCAGTGAATTTATCGATTCGATGCACAACCATTTGTCATCAATCAGGGTTCCGTTCCAATCCCAGATGACGTGTTTATATTGCTGCGAAATTTGGGCCATGAGTGCAAAGGAAACTATTTGGCACTATTCTTGGCTTTTATTTTTGCAAAACCATTATAAACAAACTGCCAGGCACAGTTGCAGGCTATTTTTTATAATTGTATGAGTAACATTATGAAGAGGTTAAGATTTTGTGGGGTGGAAATGCAAAGCTTTAAATTGCTTTGTGGGACGCTTGTTTTCTTCCGATTTCAGGAAAATATTTTGGATTTATGGAAATAACTGAATCAGCTGTATCCGCAGTATGGAAATATGTCCTTCCGGTAATTGTATCGGCGGTGCTTGCTTCCCTATTGTTGGCATACGGGTGGTTCAGGCGGAAATCGGCTCTTGGCCGTGTCTATTTTATGCTGCTGCTGAACATGACTATTTGGATGATCCTTTATTCATTGGTCATGCTGGTCAAGAATGACCTGTCTTACTACCTCGCACTGCTGGAGTATCTGACCATTGTAAGCCTGCCGCTCCTTTGGCTCTACTTTTCTCTGGACTTTTCTGCGGTCAAAGGCTGGAAGTCCCCGGGATCCCTCATCTTAACCCTTATAGTACCTGTTGTCTTGGTGGCAATGGCAGTCACCAACCTCGCTCCGAACCTGCTGGTGGATCATCATACATTTTACGGCCTTGCCCGTCCTGATAATCTGGAGCGGATGTTAAGTCCGGGTGGGGAAAGGCTCCTGTGGACCTATGTGCACATCGCCTACTCGGTGATTTATTTTGTGATAGGCACGGTTCTCGTGATCAAGAGCCTCAACTCAAATCCAAAGGTCGACCTCAAACAGTCGATCATACTGAGTATTGGGGTTCTTGTCCCCTGGATCGGTAATATTACGTTCATTTTCCGCATCTCACCGATTGATAAACTTGATCTTGCTCCTTTTACCTTCACCATGGCAGCTGCTTTGCTCGCCTGGGGCCTTTACTATAACCGGTTTGTCAGCGTGGTTCAGACGGCCCGAAGAGTGTTGATCGAAAGAATGGCTGATGGCCTGATAATTCTTGATGGGCAGAATTGGATACTGGATATCAACCCATCAGCGCAAAAAATATTCAGGGTAACCAATACGCAGATTATAGGCATGCCAGCCGAGAATGTATTCAAGACTTACCCGGATATCATGACTAATCTGAAGTATATTTCACGCAAGCACCAGGAAATCCATATTCAGATTGGTAAGGATATCAAGTATTATGATCTGGATATTAATCCATTATATGAATCAAAGGGCGGCGTACTAGGGAAAATGATGGTTTTTCACGACGTTACACCCATCAAGGAGTCGGAGATCAAGCTTCGTGATGCAAAAACCAAGGCTGAGGAAGCAGATGTTCTGAAATCGGCCTTTCTGGCTAACATGTCTCATGAGATCCGGACTCCTATGAATGCGATCATTGGCTTTTCAAACCTTTTGAATGATGCCGGAGTAAGTGAGGAGGAAAAATCAGAGTTTATCGAGCATATTAAAAACAGTGGAAATTCCCTGTTGCATCTGATCGATGATATCATTGACCTGTCAAAGCTCGATGCGGGTCAGATGGAGGTGGAAGAGCAGGTGTTTTCAGTTCAGAGGCTTTTATCCGAGCTTTTCAGCTTTTTCAATGAGGAGATCCAGACGCAGGGTAAAACCAACATCCAGCTAATGGTCAAAGGTATATCTGCCGATCTCGATTGGTGGGTCGTGGGAGACCAGGATAAAATCAGGAGAATCCTGAGAAACCTCATTGATAATGCCCTGAAGTTCACCCACCAGGGTTATGTCGAATTTGGAGCCAGCTACCAGTTGTCAGGAAATCTGGTGTTTTACGTCCAGGATACAGGTATCGGGATCGCTTTGGAAAAGCAATCGATGATATTCGACCGGTTTAGCCGTGTGATTACCGGAACGCGCCAGGAATATGGCGGCACCGGACTCGGACTGGCTGTTTGTAAAAGTTTGTCAGATCTCTTAAAAGCGAACCTGACGCTTACTTCAACTCCAGGCAAGGGATCAACTTTCCAATTCTCTGTTGCTGTTAAAAAGGCAGATGATTATCGTCCGCCTTTGGCCAGCCTGGAAGATTTTGTTCCTAAACCCGCTGAGGAACCTCTCGTGTTTGTGCCGAAACCCGTACCGGTTACCCAGCCGGCTCCTGAAACGCAGCTGCCAGAGATGCCTGAACCGTTGATAGCAGCAACGCCTGAAACATGGCGGCCAAAGGTTGTTGAAATCCAGAGACCGGAAGTTGATGCAGCTTCTCCAACCGCGGTGGTTGATGAGTTTGCCGGCATGACACTGGCTGATATATTCCCTGATATGCCCGAGGATGCAGGTTTTATTTTTTCTGATTCTGATGTTCCGGAAGGTGGGTTTAAGCTGGATGATTCCTGGTCAGCAAACAACATCATGGTTATAGAATCAGATGAAATGGCCTATCTCTATATTGAAATGATCCTCAGGCAGACCAAAGTAAATCTGGTATGGGTAAAGAAATTGAGTGAGGCAGATAACTATTTTAAGGGACCTAATGAACTGGATGCCGTGATTTTGTCAACCCAGTTGCAGGATGCTTCGTTACAGGAAGTGGTAAAGACCATTAAGAAACATTCCGCTGTCCTTCCGATTCTTGCAATCACCCCATTTGAAGGTTCGGCTGTCAATCGCCAGTGCATGGAACTCGGCTGCGCTGCAACCATACCAAAGCCACTCAAGCCGGCACCGCTCATGGATGCAATTCGTGTTTACCTGGGCTAAAGCCGCACAAATTGCTACTTTTACCACGTTTTTAATCGAGCGTCCGCGTGGTTTATCCTGAAAAGTTTAATGATAAAATTGGTTTCAGCCAGATCCTGCAGAAAGTTGCGGATTTGTGCGTCACCCCTGTTGGATTGGAGGAGACCGCAAATATCCGGCCTCTTTCAGATTTGCCGGCCATTACCAGGCTGATTGAGGAAACCGATGAGTTTGCCGACATTCTTCAGCATTACTCCGATTTTCCTGAGCTGGCCCCGGTCGACCTTCGCGGATGCCTGAAACGGGGCGCCATACCGGGAACCTTTCTGGAACTAAATGAATGGATGGACCTGCGCCGCCTGTTGCTGTCGGTAAAGCAAATCAGCATCTTTTTTGAAAAGAAACCAGCTGAATCTTTTCCAAACCTGAGGGAGAAGGTGGCAAGGATTTCTGTTTTTCCCTTTATACAGGAAAAGCTGGATCACGTATTCAACAAGCTTGGACAAATCCGGGACCAGGCCTCTCCGGATCTGAAAAAAATCAGACAGGACATGCTCCACATGCAGGCAAGCATCAGCCGACGGATGGAATCGGTTCTGCAGCAGGCAAGAACCGAAGGCTGGATCGACAAGGATACACAAGCCTCGGTGCGGGATGGCAGGCTGGTGGTGCCGATACCTGTTTCCAACAAAAGAAAGATCCGGGGATTCATTCATGATGAATCGGCGACAGGCAAAACAGCGTTCGTAGAGCCCATGGAGCTGGTTGAGTTGAATAATTCCCTGCGTGAACTGGAGCTGGCCGAACAGCGAGAAATTGTCCGAATCCTGATCGAGCTTACCAATGCCATCAGACCCTATTTTCCGGAAATCGAAAACTGGAATCTTTTGGCTGGATTTCTGGATCTTACAAGGGCCAAGGCCAAGCTTTCACTCAAATGGGACGGGAAACCGGTCATTCTCCGGAAGGAACCCATGATTAAATGGAAAAGGGCGCGGCATCCGCTACTCGACCTGGTTCTTAAGGCAGACCGGCGCCAGATTGTTCCCCAGGATATTGAGCTAAACCCCACCCAGCGAATTCTTCTCATTTCCGGTCCAAATGCTGGGGGGAAGTCGGTTTGCCTTAAGGCTGCCGGTCT
>CAYQFT010000064.1:6583-17940 GCA_964416825.1 uncultured Porphyromonadaceae bacterium | reverse complement strand
AGAAGGACAAAACTGATGGACCTGATTCCGGATGGAATTGCCGTTTTTCGCGGTGCTACCGTCCCGTCAGGCGACAGCCAGTTCTTTCAGTTCAAAAACCTGATGTACTTCACCGGGATGGAGGTTCCCTACCTGATCCTGGTCGTAGACGGTAAGAGCCGGACCAGTACGGTCTTCTATACAATCAGTGAGGATGAGGCAAGAGGGGAGGGTATTCCCCTTGATCTGGTGAGGGAGCCCGGCAAATTTACTGGAATCGAGGACATGCTTCCGCTGGAACGGTTTTCATCGTATTTGTCGGCCAAGGTTGAAAGCGGACATGTAATCTATACACCTTTTCGTTCTGAAGAACTGCCGGGTGAGATTTCTGCAGAAAAGACAAACAGCCTTAAGGCTTCGATGACTAATGATGAATGGGATGGACGGCTAATACGTGAATTGCAGTTTGTTAAACAGCTGAAGGAGAAATATCCCGCTGCTATTGTTAAAGATTGCTGGACCTGGGTAAGCGATATGCGAAAAATCAAATCTACAGCTGAGATTGAAGTGATGCGTGAAGCCGGCAGGATTGGCACAGCTGCCCATCTGGCCTTTATCAAGGCAACGGGCGTCGGTGTTAAGGAAATCGATCTTGCCAACCTGTTTGAATACACCTGCAGGCAGGAAGGAGCCCAGGCACTCGCCTACAACACTATCATTATGTCGGCCGAAAACATTCCCTACGGCCACTATCACCGTTATAACAGAACGCTGGAAGACGGTGATTTCGTGGTTCTTGATGCCGGGCCTGATTACAAATACTATGTTGTTGATTTTTCAACTTCATTTCCAGCCAGCGGTAAGTTTACGGCGAAACAGAAAGAATTGTACGAATTGGCCAATGCCATCAGGGAAGTCTGTGTCAGAAGTTACAAACCGGGTATAACACTGAGTGCAGTTGGTCAGAATGTTAAAAAATATTTGATCGAAAACGGATATGATCCGGACGAACCCAGATTTAGAGGCCTTGTAAGGAATGGTGGTTATAACCATTCTGTCGGAATGGCGGTTCATGACGGCATGGGAACATTCAATGGCCCAGAAGAAGTACTTCAGGTGGGATTTGTGTTTGCCTGCGATATCAATATGATGTATCCCGAAATTGAAATCGGGGTGCGGCTCGAGGATACAGTGGTTATCACTGCCGATGGGTGCGAAGTTTTATCCGCGGGTTTGCCAAGGACGATTAAAGAAGTTGAGAAAGTTATGAAGTTAAGATAGTTAAGACAGTAAGAAAGGATAGGACGATGAAAAGAATAGTTTTAATATTAATGGTGGGTTTGTGTGCGCAAGTTGCTTTCGGACAGAAGGTTGATGTGTATCAACGGCCGGTTCAGGTGGAGCGGTCGAGAGAGTATGATGCCATACATTACAAGATTTCATTGAATGTTGATCTGGATAAGAAATCCCTGACCGGCGAGAATGAGATCACGATAACCCCGTTGAATGATGGGCTGAAAAAATGTGTTCTGGATGCAGAATATCTCGTCGTAGGCAGTGTAGTGAATTCTGATAAAAAGGCCCTTGCATTTGAACAAAAAGATAATCAGGTGTTTATCGATTTGAATAAATCGTATAGTCATACCGACACCATCCGGTTTACAGTAAAATATAAACTTGATAAGGAGAATCTGGGCTTGCGGTTTTTTGATGAAACACCAACCAACCCAAAGATGGCTTCATCGGATTGCTTCCCGAACAAAGCCCACCATTGGATCCCCTGCTATGACTATCCGAATGACAAGGTCACAATGGAAATGATTGTAACCGTTGACGATAAATACAAGGTTCTTTCAAACGGCAAGCTTTTAGAGGTTACCAGGAACCAGCAACCAGCAACCAGCAACCAGCAACCAGGAACCAGTAACCAGCAACCAGCAACCCGGACCTGGCATTGGAGCCAGGACCTCCCGCACAGCACTTACCTCATCAGCTTAAGTATCGGGGATTTCGAGGTGATCAAGGATTCCCTCGGATCCCTGCCCATTAACTATTGGGTTTATCATTACCATGCGGAAGATGCCAAAAGGTCCTTCAGCAAAACACCCCGTATGATTGAATTTTTTAACAAGCTGTATGACTATGAATACCCCTGGGCCAAATACGACCAGGTTATCTCTCCCTACATGGGCGGTGGAGCTGAAGCCACATCGGCTACACTGTTGGGTGAGGGCGCAGTCACGGATAAGAATGCGGAACAGGATTTCTCCTATGAAAGGGTCATCGCCCATGAAATTGCACACCAATGGTGGGGCGACCTGATCACACTGCGGAGCTGGGAGCATACCTGGCTGAACGAGAGCTTCGGAACCTATTCTGATTATTTATACACGCGAAGCGAATATGGCGAAGATGCCGGGGCATACGATCTGCTCGGGAAGAAAAACCAATACCTTAATGAAGCGCGTAACCGGTATGTGAGACCCATAGTTTTTAACCGGTATAATGATCCCGGGGATAACTTTGACAGCCATACCTATCCGAAAGGAGCAACTGTCCTGCATTTGTTGCGCTACATTCTTGGAGATGATACCTTTTTCAGGGTCCTGAGCAAATTCCTGCACGACAATGAATTTAAGCCCGTTGATACCCACGACTTCATGAAGACAGTCAAAGAGGTGAGCGGCAAGAATATGGATTGGTTTTTTGACCAGTATATTTTCAGTCCGGGACATCTTGTCGTTGAGGTAACAAAGAGCTGGGATCCATCTCGTAAGGTGCTTAAAATTAATGTTCTTCAAAAGCAAGACTCTCTTCCTGGTGCCCCGGTTTATACCGTGCCCGTTAACCTTGGATTTTCATTTGCCGATAAAAAAGTGGTTAAAGAGGTATGGCTTAAAAAGAAGGTGGAATCGCTTGAATTTGAATTTGCAACTGAGCCGCTGCTGGTCAGGTTTGATGATGGGAATTATCTGCTGAAAGAATGTACATTCAAAAAAGCACTCGGGGAATTGATTTACCAGTCAGAGAATGATGACGTTATCGGCCGGTTATCAGCAGTTGAAGAAATGAGATCCTTTGGCGGAGAACCATCAGCAATAGACGCATGGGCAAAAAGAGCTGCCGGGGATTCATTCTGGGCAGTCAGGCAGGCTGCAGTGGTCAGTCTGGGTAAATATTCAGCAAAAAATCATTTGGAGCTGATAAAGAAGGCAACCCTGGATGAAAATTCAAAAGTACGACAATCTGCCGTCAGGATTCTTGGCGACCAAAAGGACCCGGCGCTGGTGAAGATGCTTAAGAAAATATTTGAGTCAGATAATAGTTATGTGGTTCAGGCTGAGGTATTAAAATCCATTGCAAAATGTGGTGGTAAGAAACAGCTGCCCTATTTGAGTTCGGCTGTGTCCTATAAGTCTCACAGGAATGTGGTGGGAAAAGCGGCCACCGAAGCAATCGCTATGATAAAATAAAATATAAAAAATGAAGCCCCGTAGTACATTATTGGCTCTTTGTTTCTTCATGATCGCCGTACCCGGGATTTCGCAAAGCCAGGTTCCGGGTTTCACGCGTCAGGATACCCTCCGGGGGTCTATTACAAAGGAAAGGGCATGGTGGGATCTAACCTATTACCATCTGGATATCAGGGTTAATCCGGCTGACAGCACCATCAAGGGAAGGAACACCATCCGGTATAAGGTAACCGGCGCTTCACAGGTTATGCAGGTTGATTTGCAGGCGCCGATGAAGATCATGCGGGTGATTGAGGATAAGAAGCCGCTTGAGTATACCCGGGATGGCAATGCATGGTTTGTTAAACTTAAGAAATTGCAAAAACCGGGTGAGATTAATGAAGTAATTGTTGAGTATGAGGGCCGGCCCCGTATCAGCCGGAATCCGCCATGGAGTGGTGGATTGTCGTGGCGAAAAGATACAAATGGCAATCCGTTCGTGGTAACGACCTGTCAGGGAGAAGGGGCCAGTATATGGTGGCCCTGCAAGGACCATCAGGCCGATGAGCCCGACAGCATGCTGATCAGTGTTACCGTGCCGGAAAACCTTACAGATGTTTCAAACGGACGGTTACGAAGCACCGTTCAAAATCAGGACCATACTAAAACATTCAACTGGTTTGTTTCCAGTCCGATAAATAATTACTGTGTCAATGTCAACATTGGGGATTATGTGAATTATTCTGAAAAATATCAGGGAGAAAAAGGCGTCCTGGACTGCGACTACTATTTGCTTAGGGACGATCTGGATAAGGGAAAAATCCATTTTCAGGAGGTGCCCCGGATGCTGAAGGCTTTGGAATATTGGTTTGGGCCGTATCCTTTCTATGAGGATGGATATAAACTTGTTCAGGTTCCGTATCCGGGGATGGAACACCAGAGTTCAGTTACCTATGGAAACGGTTTTAAGAATGGCTATGGGGGCCGGGATGTGAGTGGAAGTGGCTGGGGCAGCAAGTTTGATTTTATCATTGTGCACGAATCTGCTCATGAGTGGTATGGCAACAGCATCACGTCCAAGGATATCGGGGATATGTGGATTCATGAAAGTTTTGGTGCCTATTCGGAATCCCTGTTTGTGGATTTCCATTATGGCAAGCAAGCTGGCAATGAATACTGTATCGGGACAAGGAAGGGTATCGGAAACCGGGCACCCATTATCGGACCTTATGATGTGAACCGTGAAGGATCGGGTGATATGTACAGCAAGGGCGCCAATATGCTGCATACTTTGCGGCAGCTGGTTGATAATGATGAGAAATTCAGGGGCATGCTCAGGGGCATCAGCGCGAAATTCTATCACCAGACAGTCACAACCGAGCAGATCGAAAATTACTTTATCGAAGCCACAGGGATGGATCTGAAACCCTTCTTTAATCAGTATCTGCGGAATGCGCAAATACCGGGTCTTGAATATGTTGTGGAAGGCACAATCCTCAAATTCAGATGGAAGAATTGTATTGACAGCTTCAATATGCCGCTGAAAATCAGGATAAATGATCAGGCAAAGTGGATCAATCCGACAACGGCATGGCAGCAAATAACTGTTGAGGCTAATTCAACCATATTCATTGACCCGAGTTTCTATTTGCAACCACAGTAGGTGGAGCAAAACGGGGGTGGAACAAAACCCCCGGCCTGAAGGCCAGGGTTACTGAAGAGTAAGCTTCTTCCATAGTGGAAAAATTAGAAAAACATCTTCGACAGACATCAGTAACCCCGGGGTTCAGCCCGGGGTTTTTCAGTCAAAGAATATTCCACTCAGTGAAATATTCCCGCCCCGGATTTTATCGAACCGGAATTTGACCGATTTGTTGTATTGATAAACCAGGTAACAGCCACCGGCATAATTTTTTACCATTTTAACCGGTTGTATCAGGTTCAGCGTTTCGGCATCGAATATTTCCACGGCCATCCGGCTTCCGCTGCTTTCCCAGTCCACAAAGTACAGGGCTATCTGATAGTCTTTTATTCCATTAATCATGATGGTAGCCGACATAGTCTGATCGGAATTGGAGAAGCATGCTGCGTTGCGGGGAAAACCATTTTCCGGACCGGGAGCGGGTGCCCTTGGGTCTGCAACTGCTGAGGCCCAGACTGTTGGATCCGGCTGGCCGCTTTTTGGGAAAGCCCGGTAATATTCAACCGATTTTACCCAGGAAGGTAACGATTGCTTATCCTTGCCATCACCGTTATAGTTGCACAAAATATATCCCTCCTTTCCATACCGGCCTCCCCAGTTCCCGGATGTGACCGAATCGGTCCGTATAAACCGGGCAGCATAGATCTCGGGTTGCTCAATATAGTTCGGGGTCGTTCCCGCGTAATCGATTGATATTTTATAAGTTCCCGGTGTGACATTCGTGAGATAAACAAATTCTTCATCCTGATCTGCCCCTGAAATGCCTGGGACCGAATGCCAGGAGCCATCCCAGGCAAGCTTGCCGTTCACCAGTATTCTTTTGATGGATTTTTCAAGCCGGGGTATGCCGATTCTGCCTGTCGTACCCGCTGGCACACTAACGTGCCCCTTTCCGGATGCGAAATCGAACTGAACTGATATCGAACCATGTGGAGTCGGAGATGCGGCTGAAACCTGATTCAAAGACCTGCCAGGGTGAGGCAGGATATCGAAGGTCATAAAACCCGGCGAGGTGGGTACGATTCCCGCGATCACCTCGTTGAGCCATTTCACGACGCCTGCCCCCCAGGGATGACAAAGGCTTGTGATCCCCGATTGGGTATTCGGCACAGCATCATTGGGCCCGACAATCTGGTTCCACGTTGGCCGGAAAGTTTCATAGGTGGTTGTTCCTCCATTGGCAATCATGCCACCCCACATGTCCCTGACAGAGACCAGTGCATCGTCGTTTTTTTGAGTACGGGACATGGCCTGAAGGATGAAATATTGATTGAAGGGTGATATGGAAAGCCGGTTAACCCGGTCGTTAAACCACTTATCGTAGAGGGCTTTGTGCTCCACTTGATTCAGTAGTCCAGTGTTGATTGCGTCGGCGGCAGCGTGCAAGCCAAAATCGGAATACCATGCGCTGCTTTTCCTCAAGCCTGTCATTTTCTCTTGTGCATAACCCCGATATTTATCGCTGAGCTCGCTTCGGCCCAGGTACCCCATGGCGGTTGCAAAATCCTGCCAGGCTCTTATTGACAGCATTTTATAGGCGTTCTGGGCTTCAGGGCTCTCCATGAACCAGATCTCAAAACCGGCACAAAGCCGTTCATCCCAACCATAGAACCGAAGACGCGGGTTAGTACCGAATACTTTGTATGCTTCATCCAGCTTCCTGGATACATTCCCGATATAGTGTATCAGGGTAACGGAATCCCCGGTATACATATAGTAGTCCAGTAAACTCAGGACCCAATAAAGCGAATAGCTCCGGATACCATTATCCTGTTCAGAGGTATTGTCAATGTTTTGTTTGATAAAGTCGAAGTTCCCAAAGGCTACAAGCGCGGCGGCCTGGGAAGTGTGCGCGTCGCCGGTCCAGGACATGCGATCGCCACGATCCATCAGGATAGAACCGAAATAATCCTTGCAGAGTGAGGCTCTAACGCCATACGCAGACATATACCATGAGCTTGTCAGGACCGGATCGCTGCAGGAAAAGCTGCCGTTGTAATTCGCAGGCTTAATCTGGCAGACGGCCCTGATGCCTGTAATGTGCCAGGGCTGTTTTACATTTTTAACGTGGATCCAGCCGAATCGGACTCCGTCGTATAATTCCGGATTCAGTTCCAGACGCCAGGTGTTGCCATGCTTAACCGGAACAGCTGTTTTATTTACTCCTGGTTCATTGTATTCACTGATACTCATCTCAATGCCGCCCGGGCAATCGGGACTGTCGAACTCGATCCAGGCGCCAACTTCGACTCCGAAATCAACACGTATCGAACCGGCTCCCTGCACCTGTATGTTCGTCTGTTTACCTGTTGCTGAATCCAGATTCTTAAAGGAGGCAGGTTGATCGGTAAAAACGGACCTCACAGGAAGCAGAAAGATCTCTAATCCATCCGAAGGTTTTGGATTTAACCACCGGTAATTAATTAATGGATCGGGGGACTCCCTGACCGGAATACCAGTGAAACCTCCCGGGTTTATATAGGGATAAGGCTGTGCTGCCGGTGATTTCCCGATAGTTACCTGTCCGGCTGCTCCGCTGGTGCACAGCAACATATGCCCAATGAAAACAACCCCTGAAAATAATCCTTTTGTCATACCCCAATTGTTTAAGGTCAAGCCTGATTTTAGAGCAAGATATATTTTAAATTTACCTGATTGATAGTTTTTTTCCCCGGATGCAAAACCAATGATTCAATTATTCTCATGATGAAAAAAAATACGTGGTTCTGGCTTGCTCTACCCCTGATCCTTGCAGCTATTACATCATTCACCTATAGTTGCAGGAAATGTGAGTCGGATGAAAGTTTGCAGATCAAGGTGGGTGTTCTGCTGGGATTCACCGGCACCGGCAGTCAGAATGCATTGGAAACACAGACAGCGCTTGAATTGGGCGTTGAAGATGCCCGGGCTTACTTTCAGAGGAATGGGATTAATGCCACGATTGAGTTGATTTTTAGGGACACCAAATCAGATACCACCGAAGCAAAATTACAGGCACAATCGCTCTATCAGGAAGGCGTAAGGCTGATCATCGGGCCTTATACCAGTGCGGAATCCAGGGCCGTTGTCGGGCTGAATGAAATGAAGAACATCCTGGTGGTATCGCATTCAGCGGTATCGACCTCCCTTGCAATTCCGGATGACAACTTTCTCCGGTTTGTTCCCAGCGATACCTATCAGGCTGAGGCGGTAAATGCAATGTTTACTTTAGATTCCGTGGCAGTGATTATGCCGGTTATCCGGAATGATCTCTGGAGCAATTCGCTGGACGGAGCCACCCATGCCCGGTTTGTTGGCAACGGGGGCATCATGTTTGCCCGTCAGACTTTTGAGCCGGGAACCACCGATTTTAGCGGAATTGCCGATAATGTCCGTAAGGTGATTGAACAGGGATTAAATACATACAAGCCCAACCAGCTGGGCGTTTATCTGGTATCCTATTCCGATGGCACCGGTATTCTGGAGGCAATGAGCCGGGCCGGACTTGCTGACGGGGTAAGGGTATACGGAGCCTCTGCTTTTGCCCAGAGTGCAGCCCTGCTGTCCAATCCTGTTGCCGCAGAATTTGCGGTTCAGAGGCAATTGCAGTGTCCGGTTTTCGGATATAATGAAGAAGCCGCTGGCATCTATGAGCCTATCCAGCAAAGGATTGTTGCGAAAATTGGTACGCGGGCCAGCATTTATGCACTTGCAGCCTATGATATTCTCTGGGTTGCCATGCTGACGGCCATAACGCAGGAGACGAATCCTGATTTTGATGCTTTCAAGGCTCATTTTATCGAAACTGCGGGCGACTATTTTGGCGCTACCGGCAGGACTGAACTCGACGGGAATGGCGACAGAAAACATGTTTTCTATGATTTCTGGACGGTTCGGAAGGTAAACGGGGTTTATACCTGGCAGGTTTCGGCAAAGTATAGCACCTCCGATCACTTGATCCGCAGAACGTCCTTTTAACCACAATAGGCACAGTAGAGCACATTAGATCAACAATAAATCATGAGAAGCTTGATGAAACTTTGGATTCTAACCACTCTGGCCATTTTGGCCTGGAATGGATTACTTGCTCAGGAGAATGCCTCCAAAATTCTTTATACCAATCCGGCGCTGACGATTGAGACCCGGGTGAATGACCTGGTTTCCCGCATGACCCTGGAGGAGAAGATTTCGCAGATGCAGCATACGGCGGTGGCTATAGAACGGTTAGGAATTCCGGCTTATAACTGGTGGAACGAAGCGTTGCATGGGGTGGCCCGCAATGGCGTGGCCACCGTTTTTCCGCAAGCTATCGGAATGGCGGCAACCTGGAATCCGGAGCTCATCTTTCAGGAAGCTGAAATTATTTCTACCGAAGCCCGGGCAAAATATGCGGAGGCTATCGCAAAAAATGAGCACAAGATTTATCAGGGATTAACCTTTTGGTCGCCCAATATCAATATTTTCAGGGATCCTCGATGGGGAAGGGGCCAGGAGACGTACGGAGAGGATCCATACCTGACATCCCAGATCGGGGTGAATTTTGTAAAAGGATTGCAGGGATCGAATGACAAGTATTTCAAGGTTATAGCAACGGCCAAGCATTTTGCCGTTCACAGCGGTCCGGAATCCAACCGGCATTCTTTTGATGCCTGGCCATCCGAAACCGACCTGTATGAAACCTATTTGCCAGCGTTTGAAGCGCTGGTTAAAGAGGGAAAGGTTTATTCCTTTATGGGCGCTTACAACCGGGTTTATGGAACTCCCTCCTGCGCCAGCGACCTACTGTTGGATAAGATACTTCGTCGGAGATGGGGATTTGAAGGCTATGTGGTTTCAGACTGCTGGGCCGTTTCAGATTTTTATAATGGCCATAAGTTCGTTCCCAATGCGGCCAAGGCTTCTGCTTTGGCCGTAAAAGCCGGCACCGACCTGTCGTGCGGCGGTGAATACGGCAAGCTGCTGGAAGCAGTTAAGCAAGGTTATATTTCTGAAGCATCAATAGATATATCAGTTAAGAGACTGTTTACGGCCCGGATGAAGCTGGGTATGTTTGATCCCCAGGAAATGGTACCCTACGCATCCATTAAAGCATCAGAAAACAACACAGAAGCTAGTCGTCAGTTTGCACGGAAAGTTGCCCGGGAAAGCATCGTCCTGCTAAAAAACTCACAGTCTGTATTGCCCCTTTCTAAGAAAGTCGGGTCTATTGCTGTGATCGGACCCTATGCCGATGAACTTTCAGTTTTATTGGGTAATTATAATGGGGATCCAACGAACCCGGTAACCATTCTTCAGGGAATCAGTAACAGGGCCGGCAAAAAGATAAGAGTGATGCATGCCATGGGGGTAGATCAACCCGAGAAGCTGGCGCAGGACACAACCCTGAAAAGAAGATCAGGAGAACTGGAGAGCGAGGCGTTGAAGTTAGCCGGGAAATCAGATGTCATCATTTTTGTCGGGGGCATTTCACCGGAACTGGAAGGGGAAGAGATGCCGGTAAAAGTTGATGGATTTAGCGGGGGCGACCGCACCCATCTGGATATTCCAAAGAATCAGCAGTTACTCATGGAGAAGTTAAATGCTCTGAAAAAGCCTGTGATTCTCGTGCTTACAAATGGCAGTGCGCTATCAGTCAACTGGGCGAATGCCAACATTCCGGCCATTGTGGACTGCTGGTATCCCGGCGAAGAGGGAGGTAATGCCGTTGCCGATGTGTTGTTTGGCGATTATAATCCGGCCGGACGTCTGCCGGTGACTTTCTATAAATCTATCAGTGATATTCCGGATTTTGAGGATTATTCCATGGCAGGCAAAACTTACCGATATTTCCGTGGTGAGCCGCTCTACGCTTTTGGATTTGGATTGAGCTACACACAGTTCACGTACTCCGGTTTTACCTCTGAAAGCAAGAGTTATACAGTAGGTCAGCCAGTTGAAATCAAGGTAACTGTAAAAAATACAGGTGATTATGATGGGGATGAGGTGGTTCAGGTGTATTGCGTTCAACCGGAGTCTGTTACCTCGCGACCTATTAAAACCCTTGTTGCCTTTCAGCGGATTCATATGAAGAAGGGAGAATCCAGGGAGGTTAGCCTCACGGTGGCTCCTGAGCAACTGAGGCATTTTGATACAAGGAAGGGAGACTATTCTATTGCTCCAGGGGTATACGAATTTCAGGTAGGCGCTTCTTCCGATGATATCCGGGGGAAAGTGGGTATTGATATGCTTTGATGCTAACCGGGGCT
>CAYQFT010000064.1:4525-6483 GCA_964416825.1 uncultured Porphyromonadaceae bacterium | reverse complement strand
GAACCGCTTTTAAAATGAAACTGAAACCCGGCTGCGAGGCCGAGTACAAAAAACGTCACGATGAGATCTGGCCTGAGCTGGCTGAACTTATCAGAAACTCCGGGGTTTCCGACTATTCAATTTTCCTGGATCACGAAACAGGTACCCTGTTTGCTGTCCAGAGGCAATCAGGCGACCAGGGCTCACAGGATCTCGGAAGCCTGCCGATTGTGCAGAGTTGGTGGGCCTACATGGCCGACATTATGGAAAGCAATCCGGATCATTCACCGGTGACGATTCCCCTTACAGAAGTTTTTTACCTCGAATAAACCAAGAAAATGAATTCAAGAGAACGTGTTTTACGCGCCTTCGGTAAGATGCCGGGGATGCCCGACCGGGTACCGATCCAGTTTGAAATGTGCCGGCAACTGTCGGACTACTTTGGCCAAAAGCTGAATATTCCCGTCCATTATACCGATAATCTGTATGAGGATGTCACTTATCGGATCAGCGCCAATGAGTTGCGTGTGGCTATGGGTAGCGATGTGATTGTCACAGGTGCAAAAGTTTCAGATGATTACAGGATCGTGAAGGACCCGGATGGCACATGGCTGAATGAATATAGCATGCGCATGCGGCAGGGTGATATATATGTCGAGGTGGTTGGCTATCCCTTGTCCAACGCCGAAACCCGCGCCGATATTGAGGCCTTCCGGTTTCCCGATCCTGATGCTCCCGGGCGATACCGCGATGCGGAAGCGCTGGTAAAAAAATATCGGAATGATTTCCTGGTTTTCGGGGATATCGAGGTGACGGTTTTCTCGCTGGCCCATCAGTTGGTTGGGATGGAGAAGCTACTGATCGACATGATGATGGAAACCGAATATGTGATTCCGCTTTTCGAAGCGTGTGCTGAATTCCAGACCCAGGTTGGCCTTCGGCTGATTGAGCGTGGTGTTGATGCCATCTGGTTCGGTGATGATTTCGGCACTCAGGTGAGTCTGATTATTCCTCCTGATACCTTCAGGAGCCAGCTTAAACCGATCTACAAGAAAATGGTCGACCGGTTTAAGGAGGCCAATCCGGATGTTATCCCGATTTTACACTGCGACGGTGCCGTAGCGGATTTGCTGGTTGATATACGTGAAATCGGGTTTGAGGTGTTTAATCCGGTTCAGCCGGGGGTTCCCGGACATCTCCCGCTGGATATGAAGAACAACTTTGGCCATCTGTTCAGCTTCTGGGGAGCGATCGATCAGCAAGATCTACTGCCAAATGGCTCTGATGAGGAACTTGAAAAGGACATCCGGGAAAAGATCAGCATTCTGGGCAAAAACGGCGGCTACATGATCAGTCCGGCCCATATTATCCAGAATGATGTAAGACCCGAGCGGGTGGAAAAATTCATCGAACTCTGCCTGAAGTATGGAAATTACGATACAATTATCAAATAATCAATTTGTTAACCACAATAGGCACAATAGAACACAGTAGGGACGGATACATCCGTCCAGAAAAACCTATTGTGACCTAATGTGCCTATTGTGGTTAAAAAGAGAAAGCAACCCATGAAAAAATTAATCAGAGCTATTGCTGCGATCAGTATCCCTGTGCTCCTGGTTTCCTTTGCAGGCTGTAAACATGTGGAGGCGCCTTTATATACCGGCTTATCAGGCCTGCCGGTGTTGGACAATAGTGAAACCCGCTCGATCTCGGCCGAAAACATGACCGGGGAGAAAGGGAAGGGGGGCATGGCAATCCCGGATCCAACTGAGGCCAAGCCGGCTGCGTCAGCAAGAGCTGCTGACAGTCTGGGACAAGGTTGGAAAGTTAAACCCTTCCTGCGCATAAACGCAGGTGAAACGGTTACCCTGATGGATGTGGAGGGTCCTGGCGAAATCCAGCATATCTGGATGGTTGAGGGCCTGAGCCGTGCGAATATTATCAGGTTTTACTGGGACAATGAATCAACCCCTTCC
>CAYQFT010000064.1:0-4515 GCA_964416825.1 uncultured Porphyromonadaceae bacterium | reverse complement strand
CCATTGAGGTACCTGCTCCGGATTTCTTTGCGGTGGGTCATGAAAAATTTGCCCGGGTTAATTCTCAAGTTGTAACCGTAAATCCCCAGAATGCCCTTAATTGCTTCTGGCCCATGCCGTTCCGGAAACATGCCCGGGTAACCTTTACCAACGAGGCCAATACCGATTTGCATTTACTGGCTTTTCAGATTTCGTATGCATTAAAACCCATCTCAAAGAACACCGGCTATTTTCATGCTCAATGGCGCCGTGCCAATACCAGCAAGGAAAACCCTTATGTCATTCTCGACGGGGTTAAGGGAAAAGGCAGGTATGTGGGCACCTTCCTGGCCTGGACCCAGCTGACTACGAAAGGATGGTTCGGCGAAGGGGAAGTGAAATTTTTCATGGATGGTGATACAAAGTTTCCGACCTTCTGCGGAACCGGAACGGAAGACTATTTTCTTGGTAGTTATGGCTTTGCAGAGCCCTATACAACTGCATTTGCCGGCACCACCCTGAAATCCTCCACTGAAGAGGAATTGCCCATTTTCTGGAGTTTATACCGATGGCACCTAAACGACCCGATCTGTTTCTCAGAGGATCTGAAAGTGACAATTCAGTCGCTGGGCTGGGGGAGAGACGGCCGATACCTCAAGCTCGATGATGATATTGCATCGGTGGCATACTGGTACCAGGCAGAGCCGCATAGTCCGTTTCCAGCATTATTGCCTCTGAATCAACGCATTCCATATAAAAAGTAGGGACGGATATATCCGTCCAGGAGTCAGGACGGATATATCCGTCCCTATTGTGTTCTAATGTGTCTAATGTGGTTAAATAATTGAAACCTCGTGCAAAGAATAAAAAAGGTATTTCTTTTCGTTTCGCTGTCATCAGCGATGCTGCTTTCACCTGTCGCAGGAGCCTTAGAAGTATATAGCCAGGGAACCCCCAGCCAGGAAACCCTCAAAAAGGAGCGTCTGCAATGGTGGCTCGATGCCCGCTTTGGCATGATGATCCACTGGGGAGCCTATGCCCAGGCAGGCGGGTATTGGAAAGGAGTATATGAAGGCGGCTATTCTGAATGGCTCAAATTCAGGGGAATCCCCAACGTAGAATATGATTCCCTGATCCGTGAATTCAATCCGGTGAATTTCAATGCCGAAGAATGGGTCAGGATTGCTAAGGATGCCGGAATGAAGTACATCGTTTTTACCGCCAAGCATCACGACGGTTTTGCGATGTATGATTCCAAAGTCAGCGATTATGATATTGTGGGAATGACCAAATTCGGCCGCGATCCGGTGAGGGAACTTGCCGATGCCTGCCAGAAAGCCGGGATAAAATTAGGCGTCTATTATTCTGTAGACCGCGACTGGCATCATCCGGATGCTTCCTGCGATGGGCGTTACAATCAATGCAACTTCTGGGATTATCCCGAGAATAAGAAAGCCGGGGCAATGGAAAGGTGGCACAGCAACTATTTTCCTAACTATGCCGCGAAACAGGTTGAGGAACTGGTTAACCGATACCCCATCGATATAGTTTGGTTTGATGGGATTGGCTTAAAAACCCGGGCTGAAATTTCTCTGCTTGATTCTATAATTCATGCCAACCGGCCAAATTGCTTGATTAACAGTAGGATCAGCTATATTAATTCTAAAGACGGCGATTACGGTTCCAAAGGCGATAATGAGACCCCGGGCGGATATCAGGCCGGTGGATGGGAAAACCCCGGCACACTCGGATTTTCCTACGGCTATTCGGCGCGTGACAGTTTCATGAGTTCCGGTCACGCCATTCATAACCTGATTGAGATTGTCAGTAAGGGAGGAAATTACCTGCTGAATGTGGGCCCAAACGGCAAAGGAATCATCATTCCGGAGGCTGAAAGTATCCTAAAGGAGATTGGATCCTGGCTGAATCTTTATGGTCAAAGTATTTACGGAGCCGATGGCATTCCTGTTGCGCCTCCTGCAAACACCCGTCTGACAGTGAAACCCCACCAACTTTTTGTCCATGTATTGAACTGGACAGATGGGGAGCTGAAGATCAGCGGAATGGAGAAGATTATCGGCAAATATCTTAACGGCGTTCACCAGGTTTATATGATGGCAGACGGGAAGAAACGTGCCATGAAATTTGTGCTCAACCAGGGTACCCTGACCCTTGATTTGGCTTCCTGCCCATTTTCTGAATCCGAAAGAAACCGACACGCAGAAGTGTTGGTAGTTTCAGATGAACCCGCGGCAACCATAGCAAACCATCCGTATCAGGATTGGAAATACTCGGGCCCGATGTTTATCCTGACAACCCCGGAAGGCGCTGATCTGCATGTTTCTGCATCGGAAAAGGAGTTTCCTTTGCTTATCCGGCTAGATAAGGATTTCTTTGATTTCAGTCAGGCAAAAGCAAATGGGGAGGATATCCGTTTTTCTACTCCCAACGGGCTGCCATTGGCCTACCAGATCGACGAATGGGATCCGGCCAGAGGGGCGAGCATCTGGGTTAGAATACCCCGGATTGATGGTAATAGCAGGCAGGAAATCAGAGTGTATTGGGGTAACCCACAAGCAAAATGTGAATCCAGCGGAAGTTCTGTGTTCAATGAATCCAATGGATTCCTGAGTGTGATGCACATGGATGAACGCTTTCAGGATGAAGTGGGCACCCTGACCGGCAAAAATATTGGAACAACCGCAAGCGCCGGCAGAATCGGAACTGCCCGTCATTTCAAGGAGGGCCAGGGAATCAGTTTGGGCGAGAGCACCCGGTTTCCTGTTGGGGCAAAGCCCAGCACAACCGAGGCCTGGATCAGGGCCGAATTGCCAAACGGGATGATTGTGGCATGGGGAAATGAAGAGAAAACGGGCAAAGTGACCATGCAATTCGCCAGTCCTCCAAAGATCCGGATCGATTGCTACTGGTCGGGGGCAAGTGTCAACAGCGTTAGCAAACTGCCTTTTTCGCAATGGATTCATGTGGTTCACACCTACCGCGAAAATGATTCGCGGATTTATATTAATGGCCAGCTTGATGGATACTCTTCGGTTGTTAAGAATCCGCTGGCACTAAAGAGCCCGGCAAAAATGTTTGTCGGCGGTTGGATGGATGATTACTGGTTTTCTGGCGACATCGACGAGGTGAGAGTATCTACGGTCACACGGTCAGCCGATTGGATTAAGCTTCAATTTGAAAACCAAAAGCCGGTGCAAACTCTGGTCGGGCCTGTAGTCAGACCCGGATCCGATTTCTCAGTATCACCTTCAAGAATCGACATAGCGGAAGGTAAAAGAATTACGGTCACCGCGCAGGCCGGGGGAGCACAAAAAATCTACTGGATAATCAACCGAAACGGTTCGGACCAGATCGTCGCTTCGGACCGGTTTTCATATACATTTGAAGCCGGACGGGTTGCGGCAGATCAGTCATTGATCTTGCAATTCAAGGCCGTCTATCACGATGAAGTCAGAACCATCAACATCCCCGTCACTATCAGGGAGGAGATTCCTGAGCCGGTTTTCACACTTCGTGCCCCTTCTGCCTGGAATGGCCGCGATGTCATAGAGGTGCTTCCTCAGATCAGTAACCTGGAGGCAATGCAAGCCAGTGGTTTTGGGTCATTGAATTACCACTGGTCCGTCACCGGAGGTGCTGTAATTAAGGCTGAGGCGCCGGGAAAACTGATTCTTAAACGTTCGCAATGCAGCGGGAACATCAGGGTAAACCTCACACTCAATAATGGGGGAGCGGACTATTCGGCCTCCACGTTGATAACCGTAGCGGAGCCGGAAAGTGATGCATGGATTCAGCGTACGCCCGGAAAGGATGAGAAACCGGTTGATAATCAGTTCTATGCCCGCAATGACAAAAACGAGGGAACCCTGTATTACAACGGATCCTTGTCAAAACGCGCAGACTCGGTTTTTCTAAGATTATATTCCGATAATACTCTCTATATCCGGCAAGCTCAAAAAGTACCTGCAGATAAATCCTATCGCCTGACAGCAAAACTGAAGCCGGGCCTGATTCGGTATAAAGTCGAATTCGGAACCATCCGCCGGGGCAGGGCAGAGGTTCTGGATACAGTTAGCAACATTGTATGCGGTGATGTATATGTTATTGACGGACAGTCGAATGCGGAGGCCAATGACTATGGGCGGGCCGTAAATCCTTACACGTCTGATTTCCTCCGAAGTTTTGGCTGTGCAGATACGGATCCGGAAAAGTGTCGGCTCGATATCTGGGGGAACGCGGTTTCCTATGATAATCAGGGTGCTAAGCTGCAGATTGGCTACTGGGGCATTGAACTGGGCAAGCAAATCATTGAGAATCAAAAAATTCCGGTCTGTATAATCAATGGTTCGGTGGGTGGGAGCCGGATCGATGTCCACCAGCGGAATGAAGCCAATCCTACCGATTCATCCACGATATATGGGAGGCTCCTCTGGCGCATTCAGGCGGCAGGGCTCACTCATGGAATCCGAGGTGTTTTCTGGCATAAGGGCGAGAATGATCAGGGAGCAGCCGGCC
>CAYQFT010000063.1:11074-18010 GCA_964416825.1 uncultured Porphyromonadaceae bacterium | reverse complement strand
GCCCGTTGTAGGCGCATCAGGAATGTACAGCGTACGACCGGGATCCTTCTTGGCAAGCTCGTTGGCAAGCTTCACACGCTGCGATTCGCCTCCTGAAAGGGTGGTGGAGGATTGCCCCAGTGTAATGTAACCCAGACCAACCTCTTCAAGGGTATGAACGATTCTTGAAATCTGTGGCAACCCTTCGAAATAGGTAATTGCCTGACTGATAGTCATGTCCAGAACATCGGAAATGGATTTACCCTTATATCGTACCTCAAGGGTTTCGCGGTTGTACCGCTTGCCGTTGCAGGATTCGCAGTGAACATAAACATCAGGAAGGAAATTCATCTCGATGGTTCGTACTCCGGCCCCCTGACAGGTTTCGCACCGGCCGCCCTTTACGTTGAAGGAGAATCTTCCTGGTGCATATCCCCTGACCAAAGATTCCGGAAGCCGGGCAAACAGATTCCTGATATCCCCGAACACGCTTGTATAGGTGGCCGGGTTCGACCGCGGAGTCCGCCCGATAGGCGACTGGTCAACAACGATAACCTTGTCAATATGTTCAATCCCCGTAATGGATTGATAAGTAAGAGGATCCTTGACGGAGTGGTAAAACTCCTGACTCAGGATCGGGTGCAGGGTTTCGTTGATGAGGGTGGATTTTCCACTGCCCGAAACGCCGGTAATGCAGATGAGCTCACCCAGCGGCAGCTCCATGTCCACATTTTTAAGGTTGTGCCCGCTCGACCCCTTCAATATCAGCTTCTTCCCGTTTCCGGTCCGTCGAACAGCCGGTATCTCAATCCTGCGGGAACCGTTGAGGTAGGCGCCTGTCAGGCTGTTTGCCGATACAATCTCCGAGGGTTTCCCGCTTGCAACCACCATCCCGCCGTGAATCCCCGCATGGGGCCCCATGTCAATCACATGGTCAGCCGAAAGGATCATGTCTTCGTCATGCTCTACCACTATCACCGAATTCCCGATATCGCGCAGATGCTTGAGCGCATCGATCAGACGAAGGTTATCACGGTGATGAAGCCCGATGCTGGGCTCGTCCAGAATATATAAAACATTAACCAGCTGCGACCCGATCTGGGTGGCCAGCCTGATGCGCTGACCCTCTCCGCCCGACAAAGTCCGGGTTGCACGGTTCAGGGAGAGATAGTTCAGGCCAACATCAAGCAGGAACTGCAGCCGGTTCCGGATCTCTTTCAGCACATCACGCGCAATCTGACGCTGTGTGGAGGAGAGCCGCTCCTCGATTCCCGTGAACCAATCCAGAAGGCTGGAAATATCCATCTCAGCAACCTCGGATATATTTTTCCCGTCAACCCGGAAAAAGCGGGATTCTTTCTTTAGCCTCGATCCGCCGCAATCCGAGCACGTGGTAGTGCGGATAAACTGGTCCGCCCACTTCTGCGCCTTCTTTGAGTCGGTTTCATCTTTTTGCGAGGTAATATACGTGACGATTCCTTCGAAACTCAGGAAATAATTCGAGGATACACCCAGCGGAGTATTTTCCATCTTGAAGGATTCATCGGATCCCCAAAGGATCACCTGCATGGCTTCCTCGGGAATGTCACGGATCGGTTCGTCAAGCTTGAATCCGTACTTTCTTGCAATAGCCTCGATCTGCCAAAAAATCATCCCCTGCCGGTACTTGCCCAGCGGTATGATTCCTCCCTCTTTTATGCTGAGCGAATCATCAGGAATTATTTTTTTCTGATCGATCTCGTGCACATAGCCAAGCCCCTTGCAAACCGGGCAGGCCCCCTGCGGGCTGTTGAAGGAGAAGGAGTTAGGCGCCGGCTCATCGTACGAGATTCCTGTGCTGGGGCACATCAGG
Source organism: uncultured Porphyromonadaceae bacterium (assembly GCA_964416825.1). Taxonomy (GTDB): domain Bacteria; phylum Bacteroidota; class Bacteroidia; order Bacteroidales; family UBA12481; genus UBA12481. The sequence goes on along the minus strand of CAYQFT010000063.1, from coordinate 16,179 downwards.
TGACGGCTGAAAAAGGTAGGCGATTCGCCTTCGAACCCCGTTATCAGAATTACCCCGTGCCCTTCCTTCATGGCTGCCTGGATGGAGTCCTTCATCCGTTTCACTTGCTCCGGTGAAGCGACCAGCCGGTCGATAACCATTTCAATCGTGTGGGTTTTATATCGGTCGAGCCGGAGGCCCGGGTGCAACTCCTTGATCTCCCCGTCGATGCGTGAATAGATATAGCCTTTTCGCCGGATCTGCTCAAACAACTCTTTATAATGCCCTTTTCTCGATTTAATCAACGGGGCCAGGATCAAAATCTTATCGCCGGCGTAGCGCTCCAGGATCCGGGCCAGTATCTGGTCATCCGTGTACCGGACCATCTTCTCACCGGTCTCGTAGGAAAAGGCCTCTGATGCCCGTGCATACAGCAGCCTGAGGAAATCATAGATTTCTGTGGTTGTGCCTACGGTACTTCGCGGATTCTTGCTGGTCGTTTTCTGCTCGATTGAAATAACCGGACTAAGACCGGTAATCCGATCGACATCGGGACGCTCCATGCTGCCCATGAACTGGCGGGCATAAGCGGAAAAAGTCTCCATGTAACGCCGCTGACCCTCAGCATAGATGGTGTCAAACGCCAGCGACGACTTTCCGCTGCCGCTCAGGCCGGTAATTACCGTCAATTGGTGGCGCGGTATGCTGACATCTATATTACGCAGGTTGTGCACCCGCGCACCGGTAACCTCAATACTGGAGTCCTGCTTCATGTTATAAATGAATGACTTCCCCGAAAGCAGCCGCTGCAGCTTCCATGATGGCTTCCGACATGGTCGGGTGGGGATGCACGGCCTTGATCAGCTCATGACCCGTGATTTCCAGCTTCCTCGCTACCACCAGCTCGGCAATCATTTCGGTAACATTTGCCCCGATAAGATGCGCACCCAGCAGCTCTCCGTGCCTGGAATCAAAAATCAGCTTGACAAATCCATCCTTCGCCCCGGCAGCACTGGCTTTCCCGGAAGCGGTAAAAGGGAATTTGCCCACCTTAATATCATAACCGGCCTCCTTCGAAGCCTTCTCGGTCATTCCAACCGAAGCGACCTCGGGAGAAGTATAGGTGCATCCTGGAATGTTTTTATAATCAAGAGGTTCCGGGTTTCCACCGGCAATCTTCTCAACGCAGATGATCCCTTCGGCAGAGGCCACATGAGCCAGCGCCTGACCGGAAACAATATCTCCTATGGCATATAACCCGCTTGCCGTGGTGCGGTAAAACTCATCAACCTTAACCTTTCCTTTTTCCAGCAGCACACCGGCAGCTTCAAGCCCGATATTCTCGATATTCGGGGTGATCCCGACTGCCGAAAGCACAATCTCTGCCTCACGAGTTTCTATGCCCTTCTTGGTTTTAATGCTAACGATGCAGGTATCCCCTTTTATCTCAACGCTCTCCACCGATGAATCAGTCATGATCGTAATCCCAGCCTTTTTCAGCGACCTGGCCAGCGCCTTGGAAACCTCTTCATCCTCCAGCGGCACAATGTCAGGGAGAAACTCAACCAGTGTCACCTCGGTTCCCATGGAATTGTAAAAAGAAGCCAGTTCAGTACCGATGGCTCCGGAACCCACCACAACCATCGATTTCGGAAGGGCGGCAAGTGTCAATGCCTGACGGTAGCCAATGATTTTTTTACCATCCTGCGGGAGATTTGGCAGCTCTTTCGAACGGGCACCCGTTGCCAGAATGATATTCTTTGCTTCGGCGGTGGATTCATTACCGGTGGAATCAGTAATCACTACCTTGCCCGATCCGCCCAGCTTTCCGGTTCCGGTAAGTACATCGATCTTATTCTTTTTTAGAAGGAATTGTATCCCCTTGCTCATCCCATCGGCAACAGTCCGGCTGCGGGCAATGATCGCCTGGAAATCAGGAGAAACCGTGCCGTTGACAACCACGCCGTAATCAGATGCATGCTTGAAATAGTCATATACCTGTGCGGATTTAAGCAGTGATTTTGTGGGAATACAACCCCAGTTAAGGCAAATTCCACCTAACTCGGCCTTTTCGACAACGGCAGTTTTTAGCCCGAGCTGAGAAGCCCGGATCGCTGCTACATACCCCCCTGGGCCACTACCGATGACAATTAAATCATAGTTCATGATATCGTGGGATTAAAACTTGTAAAAATAGTCGCAATTATTGTAATTTTCAACAAAAATGACCGATGACCGACGACCGATGACCGACGACGGATGATTGACAGCTGGGTTTGCATCCGTCGTCCGTCATCCGTCATCCGTCGTCCGTCGTCCGTCAATTTAATAAAACCATTACCGCACTTAAAAGTTTCTTCCATGAAGAATTTTCGCTTCACCCGCCTCCTGATCCTGATACTGGTTGTATTAGGAATTGCCTATGGGCTATGCCCGCAATATCTTAGGAAAGCTCTGGTTTACCAACAGCCTGGAATCGAGGATTATAAGATATTCGACAACCGTGTGGTGGTAGCCGGCGGGCACCAGCCTTGGGCCAAGGTGCCTGGATTTGACCAGCTGGAGGTTCCGGATCAGTATACACCCACTTTTGATGACCTTAAAACGGTTGCTTTTCTGGTCATCAAGGATGCAAAAATTGTTTTCGAGAAGTACTGGGATGGCTACTCCGCCGATTCCAAATCAAATTCCTTCTCCATGGCGAAATCCATTATCAGTCTGTTAATCGGGATCGCCATCGATGAGCGGTTTATCCAGAGCGTGGACCAGCCGGTTGGGGACTTTCTCGCCGAATTCCACGAGGGAGATAAGGCAAAAATAACCATACGCCACCTGCTTGAAATGAGCTCCGGCCTGAGCTGGGACGAGGCATACTCAAGCGCTTTCTCAATGACTACTAAAGGTTACTATGGCAAAGAGCTAGCCGACCTGGTGCTGACCCAGGAGGCGGTTAAGGAGCCGGGGAAATACTATGATTACAAAAGCGGGAATACCCAACTGCTCGCAATCATTCTGGAACGGGCAACACGGCAAAAAGTCAGCTCCTACGCCTCAGAAAAGTTATGGAAACCCATGGGCGCCAGCCATGATGCATTCTGGTCACTCGACCGCTCAAACGGAGTTGAAAAGGCTTTCTGCTGCTTCAATACCAATGCCCGGGATTTCGCCAGGTTCGGCCAGCTCATGCTGTTCGGCGGCAACTGGTACGGGCAGCAGCTCGTGTCTGAATCATACATTAAACAATCACTGGCCCCGTCCTCGCATCTCACGGATGATAAGGGGAAAATGGTGGATTATTACGGCTGGCAGTGGTGGCTGTTGAATCACAAGGGCCATGCGGTCTATTATATGCGGGGAATTAACGGACAGTATGTTTTTGCAGTTCCTGACCTGCGTACCGTGATCGTGCGCCTGGGCCACAAGCGGTCATCGGAGCGGATCGACGATATCCCGTCCGATGTTTTCACCTGGCTTGACGCCGGGATTGAACTTGCTGAAATAAAGGTCAAGTAGCCGGTTGGCGCCCTGAAAGGAGGATAGTTTACCCTGCTGCACCAGGGCCTCGGTTTTTTTAATCTGATGGGCCATCAGGGGATGCCTGAAGAAATGCCCCAGGAGCTGCTCCTGAATGGTCTGGTTCATCCAGTGATAACTTTGGTTCATCCGGTTTTTATCGAAATATCCATTGGATTTAACCTGATGAAGGAACTCTCCGATAGTTGCCCAGAGCTCCTCAAGCCCGCTCTTTTCCCGCGCAGAAATGCATAGTACCTTCGGAACTTGTCCGTTTTCGGTGGGAGGAAACAGATGAAGGGCATTCCTGTATTCCACTGCCGCCCGGTTAGATGCATGAATATTATCTCCATCAGCCTTTGTAATCGCCAACGCATCAGCCATTTCCATGATTCCACGCTTGATTCCCTGCAGCTCGTCGCCGGCACCGGCCAGCATCAGCAATAAGAAGAAGTCAACCATGGAATGTACTGCAGTTTCCGATTGTCCCACCCCCACCGTTTCTATAAAAATCACATCAAACCCGGCGGCTTCGCACAGCAAAAGGGTCTCTCTCGTCTTGCGCGCGACCCCACCAAGGGATCCTGCCGACGGAGAGGGCCGTATGAAAGCCCGGGGATCAGCGCTAAGGCTCTCCATCCGGGTTTTATCCCCCAATATGCTGCCTCCCGACCGCTCACTGCTGGGATCTATCGCAAGTACAGCCAGCTTGTGCCCCCGGGAAGTCAGAAGCGTACCGATGGCTTCGATAAATGAACTCTTGCCAACGCCGGGAACTCCCGTAATCCCTATTCTCACCGACCGGCCTGAGTAGGGAAGGCACTTCGCAATGATTTCCTGCGCAATTTTCTGGTGGTCGGCCCGATGACTCTCAATCATCGTGATGGCCCGGCTCAGGAGCGTCCGGTTACCGTCAAGGATTCCCTTCGCATAATCATCCGGACTCAGTACCGGCTTTTTCTTCCTGATAAACCGCTTGGCCGAAACCGGATCCACCGATGGTGGCGGTTCGATCCCGGAGTTAACCTTCAGGGCAGAATCCTTGCCTGTTCCCGGGTCGCCCATATTATTTTCCTGCGCTCTGAACGGTTCCGAGAATCCGGATAACCATCTCCGAGGCCAGGGGATCATTCAGGATCATGGTCACCGTCTGGAACTGCTTTCCGGATTTGCCACGGCTGTCGAACGTGCATTTTATGGTCGTTTCGCCACCACCCGGAATCTCGAGCTTGTCGGGTTCCGATGCGGTACAGCCGCAGGTTGTGGAAATCTTCCGGATCAGCAACGGATCCTTGCCTGTGTTCTTAAGGATAAAATCGTGGGTGATCTTCTGACCGCCGGAGATCGTGCCGAAATTGAAGGACTCTTCACTTAAAACGGCCTTTGGCGCCCGAACCTTTTGCTCGGCAGTCCAGGAACTGAAATCTTCTGTCATCTGCGCACTGATGGCCAGCAGGTTGTCGAGGTATTTCTTACCGTCTATCGTAAGGAAGACGCGATCCATGGTAAATCCCCAATCCGGATTCTTGTTGCCGTCAAGACTCACATAGATCACACCTTTGCCCTTGGGTTCAACCCGTGCGGGGTCGATCCTGAAAGTCAAATGCGGCGGC
>CAYQFT010000063.1:0-11064 GCA_964416825.1 uncultured Porphyromonadaceae bacterium | reverse complement strand
CCGTGATGGTCAGCACAAGAGCCGTGTCGGAATCATTATAAAACTCCAGCTTCTCCGTTTTTAACTGGTTCTTGAAAACCGTCATCATGGATACATGGTTCGTTGAAAGACGCACCCTTCCCATGCGGATCGGGAAATCATCTGCCACCGTTTTGGGTTTCGGGTTTACCAGGCCAACAACATATAAGGTAATCGAAGATTCACGGGCGTTGGATTTAACCGTGACAGGCTTCCGGAATGCACCCGGTCTTCCCATGGGGTCAAAAGTGACTTTTATCTTTCCCTTTACCCCCGGGGCAATAGGCTCGCGGTTCCATTCCGGTACGGTGCAGCCGCACGTAGTGGATACGTCATAGATAATGAGTGGCTGACTTCCGTTGTTGATAAATTCGAAATCGTAGCTCTTGATTCCTTCCAGTTCGTTAATATTGCCAAAGTTATAGCTGGTCTTGGTAAAACTGATGGAGGGTTCGGTAAATTGGGCATAATTATTGATCCAAATACCTCCCAGAAGTACCAAACAAAACAATGTCGTTAATCGTCTCATAATATCAGATTCTGTCTGTAAAACGATTCAAAATTAATAAATTCAACCGGCAATCTGAGATGAAAAGAAATGCTCGCATAAGACTGATGCTCCTCGCGGGGCTGCTCCTGCTCGCCGGAACCCCGGTGTTCAGTCAGTTTTATAACGGGCTGAATATGACTTTCGGCAAAAACCGGATACAATATCCAAAAGCCGATATTCTTGAAAGTGAGTTCTTTGCATCCTACTACCGGAACGACCGGTTCGATGTATATTTCTACCCCAACGGCAGGGAACTGGCTGAGTATGTATCCCGATATGCCTTTACGGAGATTAACCGCCTGGAAAATTTCTTTGAGTACACTCTCGATAAGCGAATGATATTCATCGTTTATAACAAGCTGAACGATTACCGGCAGAGTAACATCGGACTGGTATCGGGCCGGGATGAAACAAATATCGGCGGGGTTACCCGGGTCCTCGACAACAAAGTGTTTCTCTATTTCGAGGGAGATTACGAGAAATTTAAACAGCAGATCCTTTCGGCAATATCCGAGGTCATCCTCCAGGAAATGATGTACGGCGGTAATGCACGCGACCGGCTGGCCAGCTCAACCCTGCTGAATCTCCCGGAATGGTATTACAAGGGTTTGCTCGCTTTTATTTCTAAGGGCTGGGATATTGAAACGGAAAATCGGGTTAAGGACGGAATTCTCTCCGGCAGGTTCGATAAGTTTAACCGGCTCGAAGGCGCTGATGCAATTGACGCAGGTCACTCTATCTGGTATTTTATTTCGGAATCCTTCGGCAAATCCATGATTCCAACGATCATCTATTTTACCCGGATCAATAAGAACGCTTCGTCCGGTTTCCTTAATGTGCTCGGAACCTCACTAAGTGCGCTGAGTTATGAGTGGCTCCATTTTTATAAAACCCGGTATCAGGATCCGGCCCATGAGGGCGAGATGCCTGCCGGTCAGGCGATAACTGTGAAAAACCGCAAGGCTACTGAATATCTGCGGGCCCGAATAAGCCCAGATGGGCGCTACATTGCCTATACCGCAAACGCCGAAGGTCAGATCAGGGTTTTCCTTCATGATGAACAAACCGGAAAATCAAAGAAAATTTACCAGTCTGGAGCAAAGCTCGGGCAGATTGAGGATTATACGTTCCCGATTTTATCCTGGCATCCCACCGGCCAGCTGCTGTCGATGATGATGGAGTATAAGGGCAAGGTGCGTTTGAGCCTTTACCCGCTTGATACGCGGAAATGGGAGCACCAGGGTATCAAGCCTTATGACAAGGTGCTGGATTACAATTATTCCGATGATGGACTGAACATTGTCCTCTCTGCCGTGAGCAACGGGCATACCGACCTTTATGTGTATAACCTGCTTGCGAACACCAGTGAGAAAATTACGGATGATGAAGCGGGCGACTTCAATCCGCGCTTTATCAACGGATCCCGCAGCATCCTGTTTTTAAGCAACCGCGCCGAACTCTCGGTGGCCGCTCAGAAAGAATCGGGCCGGATTACCCCAACCCGTAATCTCTTTGTCTATGACTATGCCGGGAAATCCGACAGGCTGATCAGTCTCGAGGATTTTTCCAAAACCGACCGTTTTGAGCCCGACCGGCTCTCCGACCAGAACTATTACTTCCTGGGCGATGACAGCGGCGTCCGGAACCGATACAGGGCGAAGTATGACAGCACCATTGTTGCCATTGATACATTGGTCCATTATTCCTTCTTCACCAGTACCTATCCGCTTACCCGATATCCGAGAAACATCCTCGATCACTCCTTCTCACAACAAACCGGGGATTTTTCCGAACTCCTTCGGATCAACGGAAAATACAACCTCTTTAAAGGCAATGCGTTTGCGCAGGCGAGCGCCGGAAGGGCGCTCGAGCCAACTGCATTCCGAAAGAAGATGGAACGCGAAAGGGCTCGCGAGGATAGCCTCAGGAACCTGCCGGTCGTGGTCAAGCCGTCAATAACGGATCTTCCAAAAAGGATTTCGGCTTTCGGCCCTGATTCCCTGCTCCCCGTTGCCCGGGAAATAAATATCAATAATTACTTTTTCGAAGCAGAAAAGGCAACACGCACCGCGACAGCCCTTTCCCGGCCCGCTGCACAGTCGGGCTTGAAGGATCCTCTTACCGGAAGGGAGTTCGAGTTGCCACTGGTCAAGATTTACCAACCCCGCTTTTATATTAATTACCTGGCCTCACAAGTCGATTTCACCTTCCTGAATTCTTCTTACCAGGCATATACAGGCGGCGCCGTTTATTATAATCCGGGTTTTAACATGCTCTTCAAAGTGGGCACTCAGGACCTGTTCGAAGATTATAAACTGATCGCCGGAGTGAGGTTTGGAACCGATTTTAACTCAAATGAATATCTCCTGAGCCTCGAAAATCTGAAGAAAAGGCTCGATAAGGAGATCATTTTCCATCGCCAGGTCTATCAGACCAACACCCAGGACTACTATTCAATCGTCAAAGCTTCCACACAGGAACTCTTCTACCTGTTAAAATATCCTTTCAGCCAGGTGAGCGCCATTCGGGGGTCCTTGAATGTGAGAATCGACGACTACCAGTTCCTCTCTACAGACCAGTCAAACCTTCTCAAAAAGGGAATTACAAAATATTGGGCAGGCACCAAGCTCGAATACATCTTCGACAACACCCGCATGATCAGCCTGAACCTCTATGAAGGGCTCAGATCAAAGGTTTTTGGGGAGTACTATCAGCAGGTCAATGGAAACTGGTCCGATGTGTTTGTCGTCGGGGCCGACGTCCGCCACTACCTGCCGGTCCACCGTTCCCTCATCTGGGCCAACCGGATTGCTGCAAGTACCTCGTTTGGCGGAGCCCGGTTAATATATTATATGGGCGGCGTAGATAACTGGACCAACCTCTCGCGCAATGTCTCGACCTTTGACTCGAGCATGCCGGTGGATACAACGCAAACGTTTGTTTATCAAACACTTGCAACGAACATGAGGGGTTTTTCCCAAAATATCAGAAATGGCAACAGTTTTGTCGTTTTTAACTCCGAGCTGAGGTGGCCTGTTTTCCGCTATTTTGCCAACAAGCCGCTCAATTCTGATTTCCTGAATAACTTCCAACTGGTGGGGTTCTTCGATATTGGAACTGCCTGGAGCGGCCCGACACCCTGGGATTCCCGGAACCACCTGAATCGGAAGGTTATAAAGAATGGACCGTTGGTCATTGTGATTGACCGGGGCAATGAGCCCTTTGTTGCCGGATACGGTTTTGGAGTACGAAGCAGGCTCCTGGGATATTTTGTCCGCCTCGACTGGGCCTGGGGTATTGAAAACCATGTGGTCCTTCCCCGTGTATTCTATCTCTCGCTTAGTTTGGATTTTTAACCCGATGCCATGTTAGCAGATACTATTCGCCACCAGTCAGACCGGCTCGCAGACGAGATCATCCTTATCCGGCGGAGAATTCATGCCCATCCTGAACTCTCCTTTGAGGAAGAGGAAACCGCCCGGCTGATTGAGAACACCCTGGATTCCTGGGGGATTTCGCATGAGCGGGTAGCTGGGACCGGCGTAACCGGGCTTATCAAGGGTGCGCTTCCCGGCAAATACCTGGTGTTGAGGGCTGATATCGATGCACTCCCGATCCAGGAGGCCAATACATGCGAATACCGTTCCCTGAGGCCCGGCGTTATGCACGCCTGCGGCCATGATGTCCATACCGCCGCACTGCTGGGGACCGTGAGAATTCTGAAGGATATGGCCGGTCAGTTGCACGGAACCATACGTTTCCTGTTTCAGCCCGGCGAGGAGGTGCTCCCGGGAGGAGCCCTTAAAGTGCTTGAATCCGGACTGCTGGATAATCCGAAGCCCGATTTTATTATTGCCCAGCATGTTTATCCTGAACTTCCGGCAGGAAGCTTCGGCTTCAGGCCCGGAGCATACATGGCCTCAACCGATGAGATCTACATCACCATTCACGGCACCGGCGGCCATGGGGCACTGCCTCATCTCCTTGTTGACCCGGTCCTGATTGGTTCGCATATTGTTGTGGGCCTGCAGCAGGTAATCAGCCGGAAAATACCGGCCGGGATTCCGGCAGTTCTCTCTTTTGGCCGGTTCGATGCCCAGGGCTCAACCAACGTGGTGCCTCCGGTCGCAAATCTTGCCGGAACCTTCCGGATCATGGATGAATCCTGGCGGGCGAGGGCTCATCAGGAAATTATACAGACAGCTGAGGGGATTGCCCAATCCATGGGCGCATCAGTTGAGTGCCGCATAGTCCAGGGGTATCCTTCCCTGTCCAATGACCAGGACCTTACTGAAACCGCCACTGCGCTTGCAATCCGATATGCGGGCGCTGAAAATGTTCACCTGCTGCCTTTGCGCATGACCGGCGAGGATTTTGCCCGTTACGCGCAGGTTATTCCCGCACTTTTTTATCGTCTGGGTACCGGCGGGGATAAAAAGAAAAACCCCGTTCATCATCCGGAATTCGATGTTGATGAAACATCGATCCGCCATGGAATGGGGCTGCTCGCTTTCCTTGCGGCCACTCTGGCCGGGAACCGCTAAATCAGGGCTGACACTCTCTCTTTCAGACTCTCCAGGTCCTGCGGGGATGGTACATATTTTATCTTTTCCGTGCAGACCACCTCAAACCCGGCATCGGTCAGGATTCCCGACATGTCCTCTATCTGTTTGGGCCCCCATCCGTATGAGCCAAAAACAATCGCCTTGCGATTCTTTGGCGCCAGACCGGTCAGGTAGGTGAGAAAAGCCGCCATGCTGGGCAGCATACGCCCGTTAAGAGTAGGGGAGCCAACGCAAATGTATTCAGCATCAATAACTTCCGTCATAATATCGGAAATGTGATTGTTCTGCAGGCTCAGAATGGATGTGGTGTATCCCTTGTCTTCAAAAGCATCCTGTATGCTATGGGCCATGGTTTCTGTCGACTGCCACATCGTATCGTAAATCAGCAGAGCCTTCTTTCGTGTTTCATTGCTTGCCCAACTCTGGTAGCCTTGAAGAATGTCCTTCACATGGCTCCTCCAGATGATCCCGTGGCTGTTGGCAATGATTTCAATGTCAAGGTTCTGGATGCTTACCAATATTTTTTGTACCTGCTTTGAGTAGGGCAAAACGATATTTGCATAATATTTCCGGGCTTCCAGCATCGAAATATCGAGCGGATATTCATCGTCAAAGCGCTCGGAGGAGGCAAGGTGCTGACCAAAGGCATCGTTGGAAAAGAGGATCTTTTCTTCAGGCATGTACACCACCATATTGTCGGGCCAGTGAACCATCGGGGTAAGAAAGAAATGCAGATTGCGCTTGCCCAGATTAAGGGCTGTACCGCTCTCCATGGCCTTGAAATTCCAGTTCTGCTTATAATGCTCCCGCAATCCGGCCTCTCCTTTCGGGGAAGTGAAAAGAGTGGCGTTCTTTGCGATCTTCATGATCTCCGGAAGGGCACCCGAATGGTCCATCTCTACATGATTGCAGATCACATAATCGATTTTAGCGGGATCCACGATCGTCCGGATCCGCTCAAGCATCTCATCAGTAAGATAGGATTTCACTGTATCGATCAGTGTAATCTTTTCATCAATAATAAGATATGCATTGTATGTTGATCCCCGCTGGGTAAGATACCCGTGAAAATTCCTCAAATTCCAGTCAATCCCGCCAACCCAATAAATTCCTTCTCTGACTTGTACCGCTTTCATATCGTTATTCAGATAATTCAAAAAACTCCTCTTTCCTTACGCCGCACAATGGGCATAGCCAACCGTCGGGCAGGTCCTCAAATTCAACCCCTGGCTGGATCCCGCTGAGCATATCTCCAACTTCCGGGTCATATACGTATCCGCATGACCGGCACTTAAATTTTTTATCCATGGACCTGAGAATTAAACTGCCTTCTGCGTGGCATCCACAAAAACCCGGGTAGCCAGCTCCCTGTCAAGCATCAGCATTCCGTAGCCGTTGTCACCGATCATTTTAACCTGGACGAGGATCTGCTCTGCATTGGCTTCTTCCTCAACCTGTTCTGCAACGAACCATTGCAGCATGTTGTTGGTTGCATGATCCTTCTCTTCAACCGCAATGTTGCAGAGGTTGTTAATCAGGGCGGTTACATGGTTCTCATGCTTCAGGGTTTCGGCGAACACCTCGGCAGCGCTTTTCCATTCGGTCTGCACGCCTGCAATCGGTTTCAGGTAAATCTGCCCGCCGCGCTCATGCACATAATCGAAAAATTTAATGGCATGGCTAATCTCCTCCTGCCACTGTATCTTCATCCAATTCGCAAAGCCCTGAAGGTTTTGCCTCTGAAACCAGGCTGACATTGACAAGTAAAGGTAAGCCGACCAAATCTCGGCATTCACCTGCTCCTCAATAGCCTTCTGCATTCTTTCACTAATCATAATCGTATTTTTTAATTATTTCTACTCTCTATACTCCCGACTCCCGACTCTATCCTTTCCAAAGTCCATGCAAATTGCAATACTCCCTCGCCCCTGCCACCTTCTCATCCCCGCCAACCGCAAACTCTGCCTCCGGCGCGTCACCCGGTTTCAGGAACTTCCGGTAGCTTCCCCGATCTGTTTGAAGCTCGATCCAGACAATAAAATGAGCATCCAGCATCGGGTGGCTCTGCATCTCTCCAACCTTAACCAGATAACCACCGGCGGTTTTTTGGATGAAAGGCACATGCTTTTCAGTGGTTGCATCGGCCGTTGACTCCTCAACAAGCGTCATGGGCTGTCCGCAGCAAGTTAGCGTGCCGCCTCCAACCTGCAGCACCTCTACTATATTTCCGCAAATTGCACATCTGAAAACAGAACTTCTATTAAACATAGTACTCCTCCTAAGGTTTAGTGTATGCAAATTTGAGAAAATTTAAGTTAAGGTTGATACTTTGACAGTGACAGAATTTTCCGGCTGTTGCTCTCTTTCAACAATTCTTCTGGCTTCACTCCGGTCGACTTCATGTACCTGCTGACCATCCTGTAGCCGATCCAGGCGCCGGTCCTGCCGGGTGAATCGTTTCCGAATTCTCTGGTAAACGGAGCTTCTTCAAAGAAACGCCTGATGGTCAGGCGGTCAGAGGTGAAAAGCACCTCCTTTTCCGCTAAATACCGCCACATGGCTTTTTCATTTTCTTTGCACCATCCGGCCTGCTCCGGTGAATATTGGAACAACTCCGCGTCAGATAATCCGGGCATGAGCTTTTTTAACATCCAGTATGCCTTACCCTGATAGACCATGTGATCCAGAAACCCGGCCTCAGGTTCAAGAGGCTCGAGCCCCGAGTATACCCAGGCTCTCACTGCATCTGCCGCAAGGTTTTCAGGTTTCATCCTTGCCCTCAGGTAAGCAGGGATTCCAAGCCCCTGATAAATACTGCATGTATCGCCCAGATAGTTTTCCAACCCGATAGCGAGCACTCCGGGCATTGCAGCAAACGATTGGTTAAACCCTCCAATGTAAGTAACCAGGAGCGGTTTCCCCAGAGCCGGCACCACAACGGGTATCCGGTCAAGTGCTTCTTCTGCAAGCCGCAAATGGATGTTAATCTGAGAATTACACTGTTCAAGCCTCGCGTAAATCCCTTTTATTCCGGGATCCGACAGGTATTTGTCCATGTTCTCCGTATAACTGGCAGAGGTGTCGGGACCTATGCGTATGATTCCTTCGTTGAAAATTCTCAGAAAGGTGAGCAGCTCAGGATTTATTTTTTCCAGCGTATCCCTGATCCGGTCAGACGGTGTTTCGCGGAGTATCGATTCAAAACGGATTGCTCTACTATTTCCCGTTGGCCGGTTCTGGCATCCGGATACAAGAAGAATAAGGGTTACCGCAAATATTCCTACTTTTACAGGCAAACAATTTCCGGTGGTCTCCATAATTAATGTTTTATACTAAGTCACCTGCTTAAACGTTAAAAATAGAGAAATTCTTACTCACCCCATGAAAACCAAACTCCCAATTCTGATTTCGATCCTGCTCCTTTCTCATGGATGGCTTTCTGCCCAGCAGGAACAGCGTCAGCTCAGGTTCATGATCCACGCCCAGCCGACCATGACCTGGCTGCATCCTGAAGAGACCCATCTCACAGCCGGTCCCGTTAGGGTTGGCTTTGACGGAGGAATGCGGCTCGACTATAGCTTTGACCGGTTTTATGCGTTTTCTTTCGGGGTTGACTGGAACCTCACCGGGGGAAGCCTTCTGTTCCAGGATACCCTGTACCTCGACCGGATCAATAAATTTGATACCCTCGCTCCCCAAACCCGTCTCACGTATCGCCTTCAGTATGTGGATGTACCGTTCTCCGTTAAGTTTAAAACCCCCCAGATCGGTTACACAACACTGTTCACTGAGGTCGGCCTCAATCCCATGATAAACATCCGCGCGCTCATTGATGCCACCGATAATAATATCTCAAAAGAACCCTTCCAGCAGGGTGTAGGTCTCTTTAACCTGGGTTATCACCTCGGGCTGGGTTTGGTCTATGCATTCGGGAATGGCATGGGCCTTCAGGTCCAAGCCATCTATAAGAATACGTTTCTCGATGTCACAAGGGAAAATGATATCAGGAAGCCGGATAACACCCGGATTAACCAGGCTGGATTGAGCATCGGACTGATATTCTGATTTATGAAGATCGCTGTAGCACAACTGAACTACCGTATTGCCGATTTTGATGGGAATCTGGATAAAATGCGCCAGTCTGTGGTGCGAGCCAGAAAGTCAGGCGCGGACCTGATTGTCTTCTCTGAACTAGCTATTTGTGGTTATCCTCCCCTTGATCTTCTGGAGCAGCGCGACTTCATCAACCGGTGCAGGGCCGCAGTGGAAGAGCTGGCAAAGGAAACCATGGATATCGGGGTAATCATCGGATCTCCTGTTGTAAATCCTGATCCTAAAGGAAAGAAGCTCCTGAACGCTGCATTGCTGCTTCATGGAGGCACTGTTGCGGAAGCCCGGTACAAATCACTTCTTCCCACCTATGATATTTTTGATGAATACCGGTATTTTGAGCCCAATCGTTCATTCAGCTGCCTGGAATTCAAGGGCTTCCGGATTGCTCTGACTATTTGTGAGGATATATGGGATGATCAGCCGGTTGAGGATACCTTTGCAAGAACCCGCCTCTATCCGGTTTCACCGATGGATGAGCTGATGAAGGAAAAGCCCGACCTGATGATTAATATCTCAGCCAGTCCTTTCGCCGCAAACCGTTTGTCGGCCCGCGAGGATGTTTTAAAACAAAACGTGGCGAAGTACAGGATCCCCCTGATCTATTGCAACCAGGTGGGAGCCAATACCGAAATTATTTTCGACGGAGGCTCCATGGTGCTTAACGGTCAGGGTAGGGTGACGGACCGGTTTGAACCCTTCACCGAGGATGTGCGCGTGTATCCCGTCGAGAATCTGATCAACCCTTCCACCTCCCCGTCCCAGAAACCAGAAACGAATCTCAGCGAGGTAAAACGGGTAGAAATGATCTATAAAGCCCTGGTTTTCGGTGTCAAAGACTATTTCGCAAAAATGGGCTTTTCGCGAGCAATTCTGGGCCTTTCCGGAGGTATGGACTCTGCCCTTACACTTGTCCTGGCCGCTGAAGCCCTTGGGAATAAGAATGTTACTCCTGTATTGCTGCCCTCTCGCTATTCATCCGGCCACTCTGTCACTGATTCCGTGCTTCTTGCGGAGAACCTGGGAGTGGACTGGAAGCAGATACCGATCGACCCGATGTTTGATACGTTCATCGAACAGCTGGAGCCCGAATTCCTGAACAAGCCCTCCGACCTGACCGAAGAGAACCTTCAGGCACGCATCCGGGGTGTTGTTCTGATGGCCCTGGCCAACAAGCACGGCCTGATTCTCCTCAATACCTCCAACAAAAGCGAAGCGGCTGTTGGTTACGCCACTTTGTACGGCGATATGAACGGCGGACTATCGGTCTTAGGCGATGTATATAAAACCGATGTCTACCAACTGGCCCGATTTATCAACAGGGACCATGAAGTTATCCCCAATAATATCCTGATAAAACCCCCTTCGGCCGAATTGCGTCCCGACCAAAAGGACAGTGATTCACTGCCTGAGTACGATGTTCTGGATGCCATCCTGTACCGGTACATTGAGATGAAGGAACCCCTGAGAACCATTGTGGCTGCTGGTTTTGAAGAGTCTTTGGTGGTGCGCGTGATCTCCCTGGTCAACCGCAGTGAATTCAAGCGATTCCAATCTCCTCCTATTTTGCGGGTTAGCTCGAAAGCTTTCGGGCTTGGACGCCGGTTCCCGCTGGTCGCGAAATACTAAAATAAAACTCCCAATCTGTTGCTGGTGTTGAAAAAGTCAGTACTTTTGCAGATTAAGGGAAATCTCTTTTTCCCCTCAGATTAACGGAAATAGTAAACTTTAACTTTAATCTTTTATTTAACATTATGAGTAAACATCTACGTTTCGGCAAGCTTCTCGGCATGTTGGCAATTATGCTGACGCTGAGTTTTG
>CAYQFT010000062.1:0-18039 GCA_964416825.1 uncultured Porphyromonadaceae bacterium | reverse complement strand
ACCTCAGAGCCTTAACCGGCAACCGGCAACCGGCAACCGGCAACCATCGTACCGGCCGGCCTAACCAGCAACCAGCAACCAGTAACCAGTAACATGCATATCAAAGCAGTCTTCCCCGGCCAGTACCTCCAGGGTCCCGGCGTATTGAACGAACTACCCGGTCTGGTCAGTTCCTTTGGCAGCAAAGGGTTGATTCTGGGTTCAAAATCCGTTAAGGAATCCATTATTCCGATGTTTGGCCCTTCCGGACTCACGGAGAGGGTCCCGTTTGAACTCTTCGGCGGGGAATGCAGTGAGCCCGAACTAAACAGGGTAGCGGGCCTGATCCGGAACCATCAGGCCGATATCCTCATCGGAATGGGTGGCGGAAAGGTGATCGACACCGCTAAAATCGCTGCCGACCGGGCAGGCATTCCGGTGATCATCGTGCCCACCATAGCCTCCACCGACGCCCCGTGCAGCGGGTGCGCAGTGGTCTATTCCCCTGAAGGCGAGTTTGAAAAAGTATACTATCAGAAACAGAACCCTACTGTGGTGGTGGTCGACACATCCATTATCGCCAACGCCCCCGCACGATTTCTCGTTGCCGGGATGGGCGATGCCCTGGCCACCTGGTTCGAGGCGCGATCGTGCGTGGAAACCCAATCCCCAAACGAATGCGGCGGATTGAGCACTCTCGCCGGACTCCATATCGCCCGGCTCTGCTACGATACCCTGCTGAAATACGGAGTTCAGGCAAAAGCCGACTGTGAACGGCATATCGTTTCCCCGGCTCTCAATTACATCGCCGAAGCGAATATCCTCCTCAGCGGCCTCGGGTTCGAAAGCAGCGGCCTCGCCGCGGCTCATGCGATCCACAACGGACTCACCGCCCTGGAAGAAACCCATCAGTATTATCATGGCGAAAAGGTCGCCTTCGGACTCCTCGCCGGGCTCCACCTTACCGGCGCTCCGGGCACAGAGATAGAAGTCGTCCGATCCTTCTGCCTTTCCGTGGGCCTGCCCACCAAACTTTCCGATATCGGAATTGATCATAACGATCACGACAACCTCATGAAAGTCGCCCGAAAAACCTGCGACCCCGGCTCCTCCATCTACCACGAAGCCGGCGAAATCACGCCCGAAAAAATTTTCGAAGCGATCCTGAAGGCAGATGGGCAGTGATGCGTGAGGCGTGAAGCGAAAAACGTGATGCGTGAAGCGTGAAGCGTGAAACGTGAAGCGAAAAACCTTCTCTGAGGCAGCCTCAGAGCCAAAACCGGCAACCGGCAACCGGCAACCGGCAACTTCTTCCTAACCGGCAACCGGGAACATTTACCGGCCGGCCTATCCAGCAACCAGTAACCAGTAACCAGTATGGTCATCGGAATCGACATCGGCAGCACAACCACAAAAAGTGTTGCAATTTATCCTGATAATAGTTTCAGGACATTGATAACCAAGGCATTTGACCCCATCACCTCCGCTACCGGTGCATTGGGAAAGATGCTTATGGAAAACAGCCTGGAGATCGCCTCGGTGAAGAATATCGTTCTCACCGGCGTCGGAGCCTCAGGCATTGATGGAAACCTATTCGGCATCCCCACCTCAAAGATCGAAGAGATCCAGGCGCTCGGACTGGGCGGCATGTACCTTTCCGGCAAGACCGATGTGGTCATCGCAAACCTGGGAACCGGCACTGCGCTGGTGGAGGCCCATAAAGGCCGGATTCAACATATTGGCGGAACAGCAGTCGGAGGCGGAACCATCCTCGGACTCGCCAAGGCGATGCTCAAAATATCGGACCTGGATATTCTTTTTGAGATGG
Source organism: uncultured Porphyromonadaceae bacterium (assembly GCA_964416825.1). Lineage (GTDB taxonomy): Bacteria > Bacteroidota > Bacteroidia > Bacteroidales > UBA12481 > UBA12481. The sequence continues at coordinate 16,232 of CAYQFT010000062.1, read as the reverse complement.
CCTCCCGCGGCAATCACGGTCAGGTCGACCTCCTCATCGGCGACATAGCAGGCTCCGATATCGGATTTCTGAAGCAAGACATGACCGCTTCCAACTTCGGCAAGCTGGCCGACAACGCCAAACCCGAAGATATCGCCCTTGGCATTTTCACGATGGTCTACCAGGTGATCGGCACCGTTTCAGCCTTCGCCGCCAAAAGCCGCAACATCAGCACCATCGTGGTAACCGGCACCGCCAGCAACACCTCGATCGGCCGTCGCATCCTCGATGCGATCGCCGAAATGTACGAAATCACCTTCATCTACCCCGATCATGCCGCTTATGCCACGGCGATCGGAGCGGCGCTGAAGGACAGATGATCGATGACCGCAGACGGACGACCGCAGACCGCAGACCGCAGAACGTGTGCGGGCCGGCCTTTGAGCCGGCCCACCCAACAACCAGTAACCAACATTGATTCACTACACCTTTACCGGCGACCTAAAGGTCATGATCGACAAAGCCCAGGTGGGAACACCTGCGGATGTTGATTACCTGATGACCCGCATTTCGGGGGGAACAACCCTTGCCATGACCAAGTATATTGACTTTGCTTTGGGCCTGGTCACCAATCCGGAGGGTTTTGAGCGGATCAGATACTACCTGTTTAATGGGACTCAAATGCAGAGGAATTATGCAAGCCTCTATTTTAATCGTCTGGGCGAGTGGGAATTGGTAAAAGAAGCTTATAACAAGGGATTAATAGATGAAATTCAGGCCTATGCGCGCTAAAGTCAGAATCCCGAAATTTCTCCACGAGCTCCATGGTGAGGAAGCCTCAGCTCTCTCTCTGATACTGGTTTATTCCGCCGGACTGCTGCTTGGGATCACCATTTTCCTCCTTACTCCGGATCTGCAACCCGCCTGGCACCGCTGGCTCCTGACCGTTCTGGCCCTGGATATAGGCGGCGGCGTGGTGGCCAACATGACCCCGGGAACCTCTGACTATTATGCCAAACGACCGAAACTAAGATGGATATTTATCCTGATGCACGTCATCCATCCGGCCCTGATCTGGCTCGTCTTTCCCGGCCAGGTGGCAATCCCGGTGGTTGGTGCAGCCACCCTGGTTTTCACTGCCATCGTTAATTCAATTAGAGAACCCGCCAGTCAGCGCACCTACGGCGCCCTGTTCATGGTGATCTTCCTTGCAACGCTCCTTTTGCTGAAAACAGACTCCATCCCCACAATCCTGCTCACACTATTTTCATTTAAACTTATCATTGGCTTCGCTGTAAGGCATTAAAACAGCAGCATAACAAGTCCGTGGGATTTGGACAGTGTGAGATTCCGTTGGACGAATCCCAGTTAATGGGGTTCCGATATTTTGCCCCGAATTTATTCGGGGGGTTAGTACAATGGCCACAAACCTCACTTGTCCAGGCCTTTAAAGGCCTGGACAAGTATAAAGGGGTATTCCTTCACATCCACCCCGGTTTAAAAACCGGGGCAACATATAAGTGTTTCAATTCCAACATCAAGCTTTGTCCCAACCCCCTCCGCTCCGAAGCAACCCCCAGGCCTAACCGGCAACATGTACCGGCCGGCCTTAGTGCCGGCCCACCCAGCAACCAGCAACCAGCAACCAGCAACCAGTAATTTTTTTGTAAATTTATTTGGACATGATGTAAACTTTATTTTACTTTGTGTGCGTTATTCTTTACACAATGTTAAGTTGAACATACAAAAACTATCATCATGCCCTACCAGGAAAAACAAAGCATCGTAAACATTTTCAGCGGATTGCTCATAACTGCAATCTTCGCCTGGATCATTTACCAACGACAGGCCAGCGGCCTCATTGATCTGACCACCGACTACCGGCAATGGGGAACCCTCTACCTGATTTTTATCGGGGTCTCCATCATTGCCAGAATTATCATTTACATCATCTTCCACATTATCAACGCAATTGCTACCCGGGAACAGGATGTTCCGGTTACCGATGAGCGGGATAAACTGATCAACCTCAAAGCCGTAAGGAATTCACATTACGCATTCTTTATCGGTTTCGCACCCTGCTTTCTGGGGCTTGCTTTTGGCATGCCCGTCTATTGGATTTTTATTGCCTTTGCAGGATCTGCCCTGATATCGGAAATAGTTGAGAATATTTCCCAAATCTACTATTACCGGAAGGGGGTCTGAGATGGTTAAAAGCCTGATTCAAAACCATATCCGGGTCCTTCGCTTTAATACAGGCGAGATGACCCAGCAGCAGCTTGCCGATGCGGTAGGAGTATCCCGGCAAACCATTGTCGCCATCGAAAAGGGTAACTATTCCCCTTCGCTGGAACTGGCGTTCCGCATTGCCCACACGTTCAAGACTCCGCTCGAGGAAGTATTCACCTATAACTCAAACCCAGATGAATAATCCAAAGGCACTTGTCATCCCCGCGAAAGCGGGGACCCCAGCCCCTTTTGCCGAACTTGAGCAGTGCCTTTACGCTGCATTGGAGACCTATTCCAACGTACACCGGGGCAGCGGGCACAATTCAACCGTTACCACAAGGCTTTATGAGGAGGCGCGGGTGCTGGTCCTGGACTACCTGGGACTCAGCAGCAGCCGCTATTGCGTGATCTTTTGCTCTCCCCGCAGAGCGGCAGCCCTGCAGGAATGTCTGAAGCCGGGCCATTATGCCCTTATTTCCAGTGAGGAAATCGGACTACCGATCGGAATTTGTGCAGTCGCCGTCCGAAAAAAAGCACTGCCATCCGGAGCTCCCTTTGAAACCGGGGGAGGTACCGCCCTGCTGATGTCACGGGATTGGGTACTTTGGGACAAAGGTCCCGACAAGTTTGAAGCCGGTACCCCGTCCATTATCAACAGCATAGCCCTGGCTAAAGCTTTAAGCCTGGTAAAAAAATCGGGACCTGACATTTTTCGGAATCCTGCCGCAAGTCAATCAGGGGTTGCAGAAATTCTGAATCATGATGACCTGGAGAACTATTCAGGCAGGGAACTGCTTGACCGGCTGAGAGGAACCCTCATCGGCCGTGAGATCCGGGTTGCAATCAAAGGGGGCGAAAAGCCCTTCATCAACCTCGACAACAGCGCAAGCACCCAAACCTTCATACCGGTATGGAATGCTTTCCGCAAAACCCTCCTCCAACCGGAGCCTATCAGGAAAGAGATCCTTACTGAGGTTAAATCCATTTGCGCAGATTTCCTGGGTGCACCACAGAAAGATTATGAAGTAATTTTCACCTCCAATACAACAGAAGCCATCAACCTTGCGGCTGACAGCCTCGGCCGTGAATTCGGTCCCGATACAGAGCCGGTGGTCATCAACAGCCTTCTGGAACACTCCTCGAACGACCTGCCCTGGCGGATGCTGCCGGGCGGCACGCTCATCCGGCTTTCCATTGATAATGACGGATTCATAGACCTGACCGAATTGGAAAACCTGCTCAAGGCACATAACCGCGATGAACAGTTCGGAAAAAAACGGGTCCGCCTGGTGGCCGTCAGCGGCGCCTCCAACGTTCTCGGCATCTGCAACGACCTGGCGGAAATCAGCCGGATCGTTCACCGGTACGATGCGCGGCTGCTGGTGGATGGCGCACAGCTTGCGGCGCACCGGGAAGTGAAAATGGAACAGGACGGAATCGATTACCTCGCTTTATCCGCCCATAAAATTTACGCACCCTTCGGCACCGGGGCACTGGTAGTCAGGAAAGGCCTGCTCACCTTCAGCTCCTCGGAAATGGAACAGATCCAAGCATCCGGAGAAGAAAACGCAGCTGGCATCGCCGCCCTGGGTAAGGCTCTCCTACTTGTTCAAAGAATAGGAATCGATATCATTGCTGAAGAAGAATCCTCCCTCATCCGTAGAACGCTGACCGGCATGGCAACGATCTCCGGTCTCCAGACTTACGGACTCTCTGACCCCGACTCCCCCCGGTTCGCCCGGAAAACGGGAGCCATCGTGTTCAATGTGAAAGGCAAGGTGGCCAGCCAAATTTCAAAAGAGCTCTCAGCCCGCTCCGCGATCGGGACCCGATATGGCTGCCATTGCGCCCATATCCTGATTAAGCACATCCTCGGAGTATCGCCCGGACTTGAAAAGTTCCAGCGCTTGATGCTCACCGTCTTTCCCAAACTGAGGCTTCCCGGCGTGGCACGCATCAGCTTCGGTCTCGTAAATACTATACAAGAGGTTGATATCCTGATCAATGCGTTGACTGTTTTATCACAACCCGGGAAAAAATAAACCCAACCATTTATAATGATTTATTCCTATGCGAATGTCCGGCGGCAAGACCGTCTGCTCAACGAAGAATCGGCCCGCAGGTTGCTGGCACAAGGTGAATTCGGGGTGCTTTCCATGCAGGCCGAAAACGGAGGAGCCTATGCCGTCCCCATGAGTTTTGCCTGGGATGGAGATCGGTCGGTCTATTTTCACTGCGCCAGGGAAGGAAGAAAACTTCGGTGTATTGATTTATGCAATCAGGTTTCCTTCTGCATCACCGGCCGGACAACAGTGATTCCCGAAAAATTCACCACGGAATACGAGAGCATCATTCTGGAAGGCAAAGCCTTAGTAAATCTTCCTTCGGGGGAACGGATGAAGGCCCTTGAGATACTTCTGGTTAAATATTCCGGAGAATATATGGAAGCCGGCATGAAATATGCAGGTGCCGCATTAGATAAAACTGAAATTGTCAAACTCGATATTGAAAAATGGTCGGGTAAATGCAAGTCACTGTAAAACAGAATACAAATGAAAACGCTGCCTCTTATTCTTATTTTTGTGCTTACCCTTTCCAACCGATGCGGAAAAGATGACAGTAACAATTACGGCAACCCCGAAACCGGATATGAACTCACCCTCAACAATCAGTTTACGATTGAATTGGCCTCCAATCCCACAACCGGATACTCCTGGAAATGGACCAACAAACAATCGGTCACCGTGGTAGATTCAGTTGGATTCGTGTACATCACCGATAAACCTGAGCTCACTGGAAGCGGCGGCAAAGAGATCTGGAAATTCAGGGGAATCAAAAAGGGTACCGATACCCTGAAATTTGAATACAACCGCTCCTGGGAACCCAACTCCACGGTAAAATCGCAAACCATCGTGGTCAGAGTCAAGTGACGATTTACGATTGCTGGGTGTCGGGTATCGGGTATCGGGTTAAGGGAAAAGAGTCAAGAAATAAGGATCATTCTGGCTCCCCAACCGGCAACCGGTAACCGGCAACCGGCAACCGGCAAACCAGCAACCAGTAACCAGCAACCAGCAACCAGCAACAACCGCCATGCCCCGCTCCAACATCATCATCCGCAACGCCCACACCAACAACCTGAAAAACATTGACCTGGAGATCCCCAAGCATAAGCTCGTGGTTTTCACCGGGGTTTCAGGATCGGGCAAGTCATCCCTTCTGTTCGACACCCTCTACACCGAGGCCCAGCGGCAGCTGATCGAGACCTTCAGCACCTTCGCCCGCACCCGCATGCCGAAGCTCTCGCGCCCCGATGTCGACGACATCCTCAACCTCTCCACCGCCATCGTCATCGACCAGAAGCGGATGGGCAACAACCTCAGGAGCACGGTGGGCACTGCAACGGAAATCAACACCTACCTGCGCCTCCTCTACTCCCGCATCGCAAAACCTTTCATCGGGCCCTCATTCTATTTTTCTTTCAATCATCCCGAAGGAATGTGCACCGATTGCCATGGCCTCGGAAAACAAATCAAAATCGATCTCAGCATTTTTCTTGATAAAAGCTTGTCGGTCAGGGATGGCGCAATCCTCCACCCCCACTATAAACCCGGCAGTTTTCTGTGGAAAGAGATGATCACGCTCGGGGTAATTAATCCTGATATTCCGATCAAGGATTATTCTGATGAAGAGCTCGACAAGCTTCTCTATTCGGAACCCTTTGCCATTAAAAGTTCATCGGAAAAGCTCACTTACAACCGCACGTTCGAAGGGATCGCCCGCAAGCTGGAAAAAGCGGTGGCCTGCCGAGCCGATGATGAAGTGGCAGAAGACGAAAAGAATGCCTACTCCCGGTTTTTCAACTACCAGGCATGCGAAACCTGCGGCGGAACCCGGCTCAACGAACGGGCCCGTGGCCCTGTCATCAAAGGGCTCTCCATCGATCAGGTCTGCAACCTCGAACTGGCCGATGTTCTTCCTTTCCTGTCGGATATTGACGATGACATTTCACGCCCCATCCTGCGCAAGGCACAGTTCCTGCTCCAGCAACTGGTGGAGATCGGTGTGGGCTACCTCTCACTCGACCGCGCGGTGGGAACCCTCTCGGGCGGTGAATCGCAGCGGGTGAAGATGTCGAAACAGATGGACTGCAACCTGGTGGATATGCTCTATGTGCTTGATGAACCCTCCATCGGACTCCACCCCCGGGATACAGAAAATCTGCTGAACATTTTAGCACGTCTGAAAGACAAGGGAAACAGCGTTTTCGTGGTCGAACATGATCCTGATATTATCCGGGCTGCGGAATGGATCGTGGATATCGGGCCCAAAGCCGGACAGGCAGGAGGTAACGTGGTATACAACGGCGAACCTGCCGGACTGGTGAACACGGCCAGTATCACAGGCAAATATCTGAATATAAAGGAGAAACCGAATTTCATACGGAAAACGGCGAGCGAATTTTACCGGATAGAAAACGCAACCGCCAATAACCTGAAAAACGTTTCGGTAGCGATTCCCAAAGGAGTCCTGACGTGCGTTACCGGGGTAGCCGGAAGCGGGAAAAGCAGCCTCATCCACCAATGCTTTGCCAAAGAGCATCCCGAGGCCATAGTCATCGACCAGGCAGCCATCGGGAAAACATCCCGGGCCAATGCCGCCACCTTTATCGGGGTATTTGACCTGATCCGAAAAGAGTTTGCCGCGGCTACCCACGCCGATGCCTCCCTCTTCAGCTTCAACTCCAAAGGCGCCTGCCCCAAATGCAACGGTCAGGGTGCTCTCACCTTCGAATTGCATTTTCTTGATTCTGTCAAAACCGTTTGCGACGAATGCGAGGGCAAGCGATACCATGCCGAAGTTCTGGAACTGAAATACCATTCAAAAAACATTGCCGAGGTGCTGGATCTTACCATCAGCCAGGCCCGCGACTTCTTTTCCGTGCCGAAAATCAGGAAACACCTCGATATCCTGCAGGAAGTGGGGCTGGGCTACCTGAAGCTCGGACAATCACTCAGCACCCTTTCAGGTGGCGAATCACAGCGGCTCAAAATCGCCACCGAGCTTAAGAACGAAAGCAATATCTACATCATGGACGAGCCTACAACCGGGCTCCACATGTCGGATATCGACAATTTCTACCGGATCATAAAGTCTCTCGTCGCCCGCAACAATACCGTCATCATCATTGAACACAACCTCGATATTATCCGGTATGCCGACTGGATCATCGACATGGGTCCCGAAGGCGGCAAAAACGGCGGCGAACTCCTCTTCCAGGGCCTTCCCGAAGAGCTCATCCACTGCGAACGATCCTGGACCGGGAAACATCTGAAAGCAGTCATTTGAAGAATTATGATTAGCGATGGTTGGGTATCAGGTATCGGGTATCAGGTATCAGGTATCGGGCGCCAGAACTGTCATCCCGGCGGAGGCCGGGATCTCCTGACAAGTGCTCCGAGGCTGGGGATTCCTGCTTCCGCAGGAATGACAGCTCTGGCCTAACCAGCAACCAGTAACCAGCTACCAGTAACCAGCAACCAGTAACCAGCAACCCCCATGAAACCAACCCGCCTACTCCTCCCCCTCTGCCTGGCCGTTCTGACCAGCCTCTCTTCCCAAGCGCAGAACATCAATGTGGAGCAAAAGCTCAAAGGCATTGATGCAACCATAAACCAGATCCTTAAAGACTGGAATGTCCCCGGCTGCGGCGTGGGCATAGTAGTAAAGGATAAACTGGTGTTTGCCAAAGGATACGGATACCGGAATCTGGAGAGCAAATCCCCGGTAACGCCCAATACCCTGTTCCAGATCGCCTCCAACACCAAGCTGTTCACCGCTACTGCCATAGGCCTGCTGGTAACGGAAGGCAAGCTCGACTGGGATCAGCCGATAAAAAAATATATTCCCGGTATTGAGTTCTATTCGGATGAACTGACCAAAAACGTGACCATCCGGGATATGTTGTCGCACCGTACGGGCATTTCACGACACGATAACATCTGGTACCGGTCCGACTTCACGCGCCAGGAATTGTTCGACCGGTTGAAATATCTCGAGCCCAGCATTCCGTTTCGTCAGGGATATCTGTATAATAACCTGATGTACGGCGCAGCAGGTTCGGTAGTGGAGTACCTGTCGGGCAAGACCTGGGAAGCCTTTGTTACGGAAAAATTGTTCAACCCCCTGGAAATGAGCCACTCCATGTTTGTCACGGAGGAGATGATCAAACAACCTGATTTCATGACTCCCTACTATGAAAAAAGGGATACCTCACTCCTGCTGCCATTTCCGTTTTACACCAAATTCCAGGGAGTTGGGCCCTGCGGATCCATCATTTCCAGCATCAACGACCTGTCGAACTGGGTGATCGCACAGCTTCACAGCGGCGTTTTTGCCGGTCGGCAAGTAATCCCGGCGGCCGTCATAAAGGAGACCATGCAGCCGGCTTCGCTCTCGGCCTCCGTTCCTGAAAAATTCTTTGAAACTATTAACCAGATGTACGGAATGGGCAGGAGCACCTCAAGTTACAAGGGCCATTACCGGGCTCAGCATACCGGGGCCATAGGGGGAATCTATTCCATTGTCACCATAATGCCGGCGGATAGTATCGGGATTGTAGTTTTTACCAATGGAGCCCATGCCGGATCTCTTCCGGGGATTATTGCCAATACCTTGTATGATAAACTGTTAGGTCTCGAAGTCACGCCCTGGAGCGAGAGAGCCCTGAAGGATTATCAGAAAAACAAGATCACCGACCGGGAAGCAAGAAAAAAGCCTGATGTTGACCGCATTCCTGACACAAAACCTTCACATCCGCTGAAAGACTATGCCGGTTCTTTTGAGGATCCGGCCTATGGGGCTGTAAAAATTGAAGAAAAGGGAGGTCAGCTCTGGTTTAATTACAACACCATGATGCTTCCGCTCCATCATTATCATTACGACCGCTTTGTATCCGAAGATGATGAGCTCGACGGCAAATGGTCGCTCCTGTTCACCACCGATGCCCAGGGAACCGTACAAAATATCAGGATCAGCATGGATGAAAAAGAGGTGGTCTTTAATCGCAAAGCCGATGCACGCCTCTCAGATCCGGCATTTCTGAAAACCCTTGTAGGCGAATACAAACTCGATGGAAATAGTATTAACCTGATAATCAGCAATAATCAGCTAATTATCGCCAATGCACCGCCCCAGCACCTCGATCCCTACAAAGGCATGACCTTCCGTATCCGTGAATTCTCCGATCAGACCGTTGAATTCATTCTTGACGGCTCCAACAAACCCACCGGCGCGAAACTGACCTTCGACGGCAAGTCAGTCGTCTATAAAAAAATAAAATAGCTCTTGTCATCCCCCTTGCTCACCCTCCGCTTCAAATCCACCAACTGCTACCTCATCGACACCGGCAACGGTCTGTTTGCATTTGATGCCGGCTGGCCTGATACCTATCGAGAATACCGCGATTGCCTTCGTGAAAAAGGCTACCAGATCCGGGATATCCGCTGGTTTGTGGTGAGCCATTTCCACATGGACCATGCCGGATTAGCCGGTCTCTTTCAGGAAAAAGGGGCGGAATTCAGGGTTTTCAGCAACCAACTGTATGGTCTTGATGAAATGGAGACTCTCCTCAGCCGGAAAAGAATACCATTCACCCCGGTCAACCGGTCAAAAATGGTCCGGATGGTATTTTCCGATTCCCGCAACTGGCTCAATTCTATCGGAATAAAAGGCGAGATCCTTCACACCAATGGCCATGATGAACAGAGCCTATCGCTCATTCTCGACACCGGCGAGGCCCTCATCGGCGACCTGGCTCCGGAAGACATGGCAGATGCGGAGGACCTGAATACGGCTGCCAGCTGGCAGCTGCTGCGCTCCAAAAGTGCCCGGATCATTTACCCGGCGCACATGATTGAATACCCACTTAAATAGTTCTTCAGCAGGGGATTCCGGCCTCCGCCGGAATGACAGTTCTGGCACAACCGGTAACCGGTAACCGGCAACCGGCAACCAGCAACCAGCAACCAGTAACCAGCAACCAGTAACCAGCAACCAGCAACCAGTAACCAGTAACTTGAATGAAACCCACCACCCTCCTCCTCGCATTCCCTTTCTTTCTGGCCCTTTCCGCCTGCGCCACCTACAACCCCCTGGCCGATGCGCTGGCCAACCCCCGCGGGGTCACCACCCTGAAAATAATGAATGTGCGGCTCGACAGCCTGCCGAAAGAGATCGGCACCCTGACGAATCTGAAAACACTCTATCTTTTCAGGAACAAACTGGAGAAGATACCTGATGAAATCGGAAACCTGAAAAACCTGGAGACCCTGATCATCAGCAGCAACCAGCTGAAGGAACTTCCTGCGTCAATCGGGAAATGCACCAAGCTGAAGCTCATCTCACTGAAAAACAATAAACTAACTGAGCTTCCGCCGGAGATTGGAGACCTGTCCCAGCTCAAGGAGTTGTATCTGGAAAACAATGAGTTATACTCCATCCCAGCCACGATCGGAAACCTGACCAACCTTGAGAACCTGCATCTGGCCTATAACAATCTGGTTCACTTACCCCCTTCGATCGGAGAATTAAAGAGCCTGAGATTCCTCCGGATCGGCAAAAACAGCCTGGTTGAAATTCCGGACGAAATCGGCAACCTCGCCAACCTTGTGGAACTGAATGCCGCCTACTGCGGCCCCATGGTCAGGATACCCGAAACCATCCAGTATTGCGATAAGCTGGATTACATCTATATCGATCATACCATGTATTTACCCCACTCCATCAACATGGTCAACTCCAGGGTCCGGATTATAAGGGTCGGGAAATGAGGGGATGGAAGATTTACGACTTGATAATATGCCAATTTGATAATATGCCAATGTGCCAATGGCAGATCCAGGGTACCGGCCGGCCATAGGGCCGGCCTAACCAGTAACCAGTAACCAGCAACCAGCAACTATCCTCTCCAGGGCCTCACCCTCTGCACCTTACTCAGTGAGTCCAGCACAATGTTACAATCCTCCACCACCTGGAAGTCATACATGCACACGCAGATGAAATCAGCTCCGTTGTTAAAGGCGTAGTGGATGCCTAAGTTCGGGTGGATGGCGCCGGCAGCGAGAATTTTGAATCCGATCCAGGGCTCCTCGAGGCCGTTCATAAAATCAATGGTCTCCTGGGGTGAAAAGTCGAAAATATTATCCTTGAAGGACGGGTCCACGGTGGACTGTTTCTCCGGATCCACGCGGGCCGACCAGTAGTTATGATGATGCATGGTCTTCACCCAGTAATCGGGCCTGATGCCATGCTCCACGCACCCCTTCACGGTTTCCAGGCGATGCGCCCCGATGCCGGCCGGCTTCCCATAGGAGCGGATCAGCTCAAGGTTTTTGGCGATCAGGTCATAGTTCCCTTCGTTCGTCGCCCGGTCGGCCACGCCCCCATGAAAATAGATGGCGCTGGCGCCTCCTTCGAGCGATTTCTCGATCGACTCCTTTGAATTGCCGCCGTCGGAAATGAACTGCATCTTTCCGCCGGTCTCGTGCCAGTATTTATTGATGATCCGGCACAGCGCCGGGTTGGTAATCAGCGCATTGATCCCGCACTTTTCGGCCAGCTGCATGGTCATCATGATCCGCTCATCGGTATGGTACATCTTCACCAGCTTGTCGGCATAAATCAGGTCGCGGGCGTGCGACCAGCCCCCGATCAGGTTCCCGCCCATGATCATCCGGCTGATCTCAAGGTTTCCGATTTTGCCTTTCGGAATCTGGCCTTTGAGATCATCAAGCGAGGATAGCGCGAAAGTCTTGATCGTAGCCCCCGAGGTGGCGTCCATCTGGTCCAGCAGGTATTTCTTCTCGAAGCTGTCCCAGCGCTTCTTCTTGTACACCGCGTAGGCAAAGGCCCCCAGCAAGGGCACCGAAACCAGGTCGCGCAAGACCTCCCGCCGCCGGTTCGGTCCCTCCTCCGACTTATCCTGTGGAATCGGGGCGCTCGGCTTCTCCTCGCGCCACCGCCGGATCAGCCGGTCGAGGCCGAAGAAATGCTCTCCCGGTAGAAACGCAAACACCAGCAGAAGAACCAGTTCAATCAGGGTTTTGTTTACCCAGATATAGTTTCCCTCGTTGAGGGCACCGAAAGTGTGTCCCGGTATCGGCGGATAAGCAGCAAAATAGAAAAGCATCAGCAAAGCCCCGGCCAGCGACGACCATCGGATTAAAAGCCCGAGAAAAAGGGAAAGCCCGATGAGGATCAGCCCCCAGGTATTCAGAAAATCCACAACTCCGATGGCCCCCGTTGAATCCGCCATCTTGTGGAAGAGATCCGAAAACACCCAGTTTGAGCCCATCAGGTAGATCTTCGCGCTCCACGCCGGGTTCATCAGTTTAACAAGGCCTTCGTAAAGGAAATGCCAACCAACCAGGATGCGCAGGGCGGTGAGAAGGTGGGGGAGATACTTTTTCATCGGGTAATTGTTTGCTTAAAGTTACTTTTTTGCTTTGATCCGCAAATCGTGACGCGGGACGCGTGACGCGTGAAGTGATAAAGTCATCGGGATTGCTTAACTTTATGATTATCAAACTTTCCCAAAAACCAAAAACCCTATGAAACCCGTATTTCTTTTGATCGCCGGCGTGATCATCGCCTTCCTGACTCCGGGATGCAAAAAGGAGGATCCTGAAAATTCCCTGCGAACCATCGAGGTAATCATTAACGATGTTCCCTACCCCACAGAAAAATATCTCCGAATCGGGTACATGCTGAAAATGTGGGAATTCATGAAAGAAGGCCTGCTGTTGAATGAAATTGTCGTGATTGATGACGACACGAAAGCCGAATTGATGACCATCGGGCAGGAGTCCTTTGATAATTTTAAGATTGCTCCGCTGCCGCAGAGTTCTTTTCTGACTCAGGACCAGATAACCAGCTACTATCTGGCGGTTCAGCTCCCCATCCCGCTGGGCCAGGCGGTCCCAACCCATATCTCGCACCGTTTTAACCTAAGGGATACCGTTAACAACACCGTGATCGACGTGGAAGGCGGATTGTTTTCACCCCGCACATCGGAATCCCCCATGGCCATATCATCCCCGGTAAAGGGAACGGGATGGCTGTTTATGAACCAGTCAACCATGGCCTACCATTACAATGCCACCTTCTTCACGGATGGGAAGATTCATACGGCCGAACTATATGCATTTGATAATGTTCAGCTTAACGAAAGCCTTCAGAGTTATACCGGTGATCCGGCAAAGAGTGAATCCTATTTCAACTATGGCGATACCCTTTATGCTGTCGCGGGTGGTTCCGTGCAGACAATGGTCGACGGCAGGCCTGAAAATAATGGCAACGCAAAAAACATTACCTTCAATTCATTGGATGAATTTGGCGGAAATTACCTGATCCTCAATATGGGCGGAAACCGTTTTGCCGTTTACTGCCACTGCATTCCGGGTTCATTCCTGGTAAAAAAGGGTGATGTGGTTACCGAGGGCCAGCCACTGGCTTTGCTGGGTAATTCAGGGAATTCAACTGAGCCGCACCTGCATTTCCAGGTCTGCGACAAGCCCGACCTGTTCTTTGCAAAAGGTTTGCCTTTTGTCCTAAAGAAATATACCAAGATCGGCGAGTTATCCAATCCAAACATGCCGGTTCCTCAGGTAGTCACAAACTCGATGATGGAGCAATTTGCCCTTCTGCGGTTCGATTGAACAGATACCAGTGTCAAACATTCTCTTCAGGCGATTCGATCTCTCCGATGCCAGTAACCTGGCCGGATACCTGAATCATCTGAGTCCCGGTTCAAAGAAGAGATTCGGCCCGCATTCATTTGATGAACAGGCAATCGCTGATTTGTACCAAGGCTCTTCTGACCTGAGAGGATACCTGGCAATAGATCCCGATACCACCTTTATCGAGGCCTATGCCGTGGTTAAGATGGGAATTCTGGAGTACGACCGTCCCCGGCTGGAATCCTACGGACTGATTCTTGACGATGCTGCCGATTGCACCTTTGCCCCATCCGTATCCGATGCCTGGCAGGGCAAAGGCCTCGGAACCGAGATGCTAAAGTTCATCTTATCGGACCTGAAACAGGCCGGAATCAAACGCATCATTCTCTGGGGCGGCGTTCAGGCCGATAATCATCAGGCAATAGGCTTTTATCAGAAAAATGGCTTCGAAATTCTCGGTAAATTTGTCCACCAGGGCGAAAATTTGGACCTTGTTTTAGTGAACCGTGACCCGTGAATCGAAGTTGGAATTGAGAGATTCGAATGCAGAATTCCGAATTCCGAAATCACAGATTCAGGTCCCTCTTTCGTCAGTCATCCGTCATCCATCATCCGTCCTTAGAACCAGCAACCAGTAACATGAAACCCGAAGACAAAGAGACCCGCTACTTCATCGATCTGGATCTGAAATCGATGAAAATCCTGAAATGGGATTATGACCATCGCGCGATCCTGATCACTCAGAAAATGACTAATCCCGATCAGGTCAGGATTTACATCACCAGAGGGCAGTACAATAAACTGGTAAGAGCAGAGGAAGTGGATTAATTAAACCCAATATGGACCTGTTAAAAGCAAATACCCTGGGCACAGTTATCGCAATTGCCGCCTTATTCCTTTGCATTTTAATTTTCGCTTTTCGGTTATCCGGAGCTTCAAAAGTTGAATTCTGGCTTGGAATCCTGTTCATGCTCCTGGCCGTTCCCCTGATTGTGCTGCTGATCTCAGCCGGATCTCACCGGCGGCCGCCCCTCTTTTTCATCCAGATCGCGATCATGCTGGCCTTTATTCTGGTTGAATTGCTACTGGATTATATCCTTAAGGTCGATTTCAGGCACATCCGTTGGATGACCATAACCTATGTGACCCTCTTCTTTGCAGCTACCGGAGGAATGGTCGGACTTGCCTCACTCTCCGGTAAACTGTATACCCTCATTGCTGTCATTTTGTTTTTCATTATGGCCTTCCTGGCTATTTATCAACGTATTAAAACCGGAATGTAATCCCCATGCCCATTCGCACCTTCGTCCTTTTTTTGATTTTGATTTTTCTTTTCTCCTGTGCACACGAAGTCGATCCGGGCAAGGATTTTATCCTGATATACAACGGTACCTCCGCCGATGCCGACGGGGTTTTGCAGATGGAGAAAGCCGCGGAAGAGCTGGGCTTTGAGGCCCGCTTTATCTCCAGGCTCGCCAATCTTCCCGATCAGCTTGAGGGAGCGTCCCTTTTTGTGATCGGCGGCACCAGTGGAAACACGGCAAAAATCCTCGATCCCCTCTATGATGTATCCGATGACCTGAAAGCCTGGATCCGTGGCGGCGGCCGCTATCTCGGAATCTGCGGCGGAGCTTACATCGCCAGTCGCGGCAGCCAGTGGGACGATGGCTATGAAGAAGGTCTGGCCCTGGTCGACGCGGAATCCTTTACATACGACCCGAACTATGACGATCCGCAAATCATCACCGTAACCTGGCAGGGAACCCAGCGGCCCATCTACTACCTCAACGGTCCGGCTTTCCAGGCTGCCGACCTCCCCGGAGCAGAGATTTTAGCCCGATATTCCGACACCCGCGTGGCGGCCTTTATTTCTTCCCTGGGTTCCGGAAAGATCGCCCTCTGCGGCCCCCATCCCGAAGCCGACGAAAGCTGGCTCATCGACAACCCGGAACCCCGAGACGCCTCTTCCTGGGCTCCAACCTGGGATCTCTTCATCAGCATGCTGCAATCCGTGACGCGTGAACCCTGAACCGTGAACCGTGAAGCGTGAAGCGAAACACCGTACGGGCGGACCCATGGTCCGCCTCTGAAAATTACCCACCCCAACCCCTCCCTCGACCAGGGAGGGGCTCAGCTCCGAGGCAACCTCAGAGCCAAAACCGGCAACCGGTAACCGGTAACCGGCAACCAGCAACCAGCAACCAGCAACCAGCAACATGAATATCGCCTCAATCATCCTCGGCACCCGCGGCGACGTACAGCCCATGGTAGCCCTGGCCACCGGCC
>CAYQFT010000061.1:0-18045 GCA_964416825.1 uncultured Porphyromonadaceae bacterium | reverse complement strand
AAACACCAGTCTGAGCGTTAGCGGAAAGTGCGAATCCGGTGAGGATTACTGCGAGTGCGAAAAGTTTCTTTGAAGTTTTCATGGCTTTTGTTTTTTATTGTTTTTTTAATTTTTTCAATACTGTTTACACTGCCAGACAGGCAAATGCTGTTCCATTTCGGCATGACAAGCCTAACGCATTGAAAAACAAACATTTAAAAATGTTGCAAAAACCGGAGAAATTCCAAATAATGGAAACCAGAAATTGAAAATTGGAATTGCCTTGCAAGCCACGCCACTGCTTTTCGGCATTATCATAAAACCCCAAAGGAGAATTGTTAATAGTATTGTGATTGTCTATTAAAAGAAAAGCCCCCTGTCCAGGATCTCGGACAGGGGGCTCATAAACCGTAACGGATTACCCGCCGGTAAGAGTCAGCCTATTTTTCCAGCCAGATTTTTGTGCCGAAAGTGTCGCTGCCACCCATTGCGGCTCTCCAGTTATCACTATTGTAATCCTGCTCGGTTGACGGATAGGTATAACGATGATAGATTCCGTATTGGGTTTCGTTATACGAGGCGTTATTGGGATCTTTTGGAAGCATTCCACCGGTGCGGCGGTATAGTGTCCAAACATCACCGGCTTGACGAAATCCGTCGATCCAATACTGCGCATAGATCTTCTTTAGCGAAGCGGCCTCATCACCTGAACCGTAGGCAACCTTGGGATCCGTGAGCACCACTTCCAGTTCAGCATCTGTCGGCAGGGCAAGAGGCTTGCCGATTACCCACATCGGGCAGTCCATGGCGAGCTTGGTCCAGAAGTTGATCGATGCTTTCACCCCGGCTTCATAATGCATTTTTGCCTTTGCAACATCCTTGGCTGCACCGATGCCCCTGTTATAGACTTCGGCCACCAGCAGGTGAACCTGTGCGGCCGTGATCCATAGCTCAGGAATGAAATTCTGGTCTTCAAAATAGAAGTTGATTGGTGAGAAGAGGCAGGGGCCCTTGTTGGACCAATCGGTCTTCCTTCTTGGGTTATAAGGGTCGCCACCTTCGGAAGGAGTGGAGGTAGTCGGGTTCTGAGGATAAGGCACCCATTCGCCGGCATTGTTGGGTTCGTAGAATATTTTGCATCGCGGGTCAAAAATGCCGCTGCCATCCTTAGCGTCGCTGTTCGACATATAATTCCACATCGTGGTACCCATGCGGATGTACTGATTTGCAGATAAAGACCACTCGTGGATGCCGAAGACTAATCCAGGGATATTTGCGGGCCACAGTCCGATATTGTCCCCATCTTCCAGAAGAGGTTTTGTTAATGCTTCAGTAATCTGCGGTCCAGCAAATGCCGGATCCTTGTCATACATGTTGATTGCAGCACGAAGGCGCAATGAATTCGCAAATTTCACCCACATTGGGATGTTGTTTTTCAGGAAGGTTTCAGCGCCGCCCAATGATACCTGAGTGGCGTCCATAGTCAAGTTGTCGACAGCCCATTTCAGGTCGTTGATACAAGACTTATAGATGTCCTCCTGTTTGTCGTATGCCGGCTTGTAATGGCTGGTTCCGTAAATCGCAAAGCCGGCTTCAGAATACGGCATGTCTCCAAAGCTTTCTGAAACATCCAGCGTTTTATAGGCGCGCAGTGTCATGTTCATCGCGAGAATATTGTCCATATTATCCTTCTTCTCGTCCTTTGAAACCAAGGTGTCGATCAGTTTCGAGTTGGCAAGCATAGAGTAGTAGGATTGCCAAATCTCATTTGAAGCATTCTCCATGCGGTAGCCAGAACTGGCATACTGCGAAGTCTGCTGGGTGATTTGATAAACAAATGAGTGGTAGGTGGCTTTTTGCTGCCAACTTGGCTGTGTAGAACTAACGACACTGTTGAACAGATCGGAGATGGATGCTGAACTGGGGCTGTTGTAGGGTCGGTTCATGTCTTCAAACCCTTTTGTGCAAGAGGCCAGGCTCAGTATCACAAGCGACATCCCCGTGAGCAGGTTGAGATATTTCTTAATTTTCATGGTCATGCTAATTTGTAGTTAAAGAATTGATTAGAACTTGGCTTTGATGGAGAAACCAAGCGAACGGGTTCCGGGGAACGCAGCCCACTGCAAACCTTGCATGTTGCCAATACCGCTGAGTCCCTCAGGATTGAGGTTGTCAGGCAGCGTCTTGAAAAAGTAGAAGAGATCCCGGCCGACAAACGATATGCTCAGGCCCTGAAATGCTTTGGTTTTCTGCACCAGTTTCGCCGGAATGTCGTAGGTCAGCGTCAGTTCTCTGAGTTTTACCCAGGTGTTTTCGAAGACGGCATTGCTGCGCGGCATGTCAACATTGCTCCACGCGCAATACTGACCGGCATATTTGTACATGTAATGAACTACATCCGTATTAGGAGTTCCATCTGCAAAAACTCCGTCAAGGATAACGCCGTGGTTTGCTGTTGTGCCGTCAGGATAAGTGTATGGCAGACCTCCACCATTTCTTTCCAGCAGGGTTGATGGTGATTTGCCCGTTCCCATTGCACTCGCATAGTCCATTGAGTAGATGTCTCCTCCGAGTTTGAAGTCGGTCAGGATATAAAGACTGAAATTCTTGAAGCGAAGGGTGTTGGAAAGACCACCAGTCAGGAATGGAGTTGCATTGCCAATAGGCACTGGGTCCTTTGTTGTGACGTAACGTGTCCCAACAACCTGCGTTTTGTCGGTGTTCCAGATTTTGGTAACTACTTTCTTACCATCGAGGTAGGTGTAGTCCAGACCATAGATCGTACCGTAATTCTGACCTTCTTCAACATACATGGAGACCCCTGTTCTCAGTCCGAATACAGTTCCAAGGTAGAACTTGTCGATGCCTTCGCCAAGGGCGATGACCTTGTTCTGGTTGTGAGCACCGTTCAAAGCAATGTTCCATTCGAAATTATTGCCTTTGACTGGTGTGCCACGGATAATGAATTCGATACCACGGTTCTGAAGTTCACCTGTATTGAAAACAGCCGAGGAGACACCCGTAGACCATGCAAGCGGTCCGGAGAGAATCTGGTCGGTCGACTTGATAGAATAGTAGGTCAGGTCAAGAGACAACCTGTTGTTCAGGAAAGCCAGTTGTGTACCGGCTTCGAATGATTCGGAACGCTGCGGTTTGAGGAAGGTCGGCTGCAGTGTTGATGGCAGGTAACGTGTAACGACACCGCCGAAAACGCCTGAACTCATTATGTTCTGTGTTTTGTAAGGATCAGTGCCGTTTGCGCTCTGAGCATAGGCCAGCCGGATCTTACCGAAGCTTAGCCAATCTTCAACCGAACCCATATCCATGGCTTCAGTGAAGACAAAACTCAAACTTGCTGAAGGATAAAAGTAGGAGCAGTTATCGATCGGCAAAGTGGATGACCAGTCATTCCTTCCGGTTAGCTGCAGGAACAGGTAGTTCTGGTAGCTCAGATCCAACAAGCTGTATACCGAATTAATCTGGCTCTCGAGCCTGTAGTAAGTCGGCAGCCAGCTGGTGGTTACGGTTGCAGTTGTGTTCGAAAGATAGTAGAGGTTAGGGTTGGCGAAAGGACCGTTATTGAATGCATTGGTTCCGACAAAACGGTTGTACCAGGTGCTGGTACCTAAACTCAGGCTTGCATCGAAGCCGCTGAAAATATCCTTCTTGTGAGCGGTTGCAAGGGCTTCAGCTGTCATCGTGAAATCCCTGTTCAGCTCATAGCCATACTGGCCCTGGTAACCGGCAGCATCAACCGGTGTGTTTTTGGTTTCAAATTCGTTGGTAGCATATTCGGTACCGGTACGCGCCATCAGGTTCAGCCATGGGGTCAGTTCTGCAGTTAGTTTGACAGATCCGATGAGCTGATCCCTCTGCAGGGTGGTATTCTGCTCCATCATATGCCAGTACATTGAGTTCCCATAACCTTCATAAGGATATGCCAATGGATAAGTTGCAGTATTAAACAGGTTCCTGGAGCCGTCTGGGTTCTTGTAAACATCTTTTTCAATGTTCATGTAGTCACCAGGGTAGGCATAGGAGAGGAATTTGCTTATGCTGTTGTTGTCCCCTATGCTCGGGGTGTTCAGACGGTTGTACCGTGTGTAGCCCGCAACTGTTTCAACCTTCATGCGCTTGCTGAGGTTGAGGTTCGCGCCAATATTGGCGGAGGTTTGGTCGAAGCCGCTGTTTGGAACAATAGCTGTGTTGTCCTGACGGTTGAGGGATAGTCTTACGCCGCCGAAATCACCTGCCGAGGAGAATGCGATGTTGTGAGAGGTTGTGTTTCCGGTACGGAAAAATGACTTGTTGGCATCCAGAGTTGGAGAGTACGGGCGGGTTACACCGTCCCACCAGACAATCGGCTGTCCTTCCATTTTGGCTCCCCAGGATAAGCCCGGTCCGGGCCAGCTGAACTGGTCCCACCAGTTATATCCGCCTGGAATGGGACCATAGGCTACGTATTTGTCGCCTACACCCGAACCCGACCATGGAGCGTTCCCGGGATAGCGAAGCTGCCCGTCTGCTGTTTTCGGCAATCTGTCGGTGGCAGACCACATTCCATTAGATCCCCCGAATCCATACTCCTTCTGATTGTCCTGGAAAAGATAGGCTGTATTGTACCGGGTCGAAAAGTTGTACTCCAATCCGAAACCTTCTTTTTGGGCACCTTTTTTTGTGGAAATGAGTATAACCCCGTTTGCACCTCTGGCACCGTATAAAGCGGCGGCAGTAGGTCCCTTGAGGATGTTGACTTCTTCAATGTCTTGATTGTTAAGAAAGTTGAGCGGATTACCCCAATCGGTCTGAGCGCCACCGAGGTCGGGAGTTGAGAACGAGCCGGTACGTATATTGTAGCCGCTGCCGTTCGACTGGTTGAGACCCATTTGGCCGTCCGACATTTGGATACCGTCGACAATAATGAGTGGCTGGTTGTTACCAAGGAGGCTGCTGTTACCACGGATAATAATGCGCTGCGAGCTGCCTTCCACTCCGTTCGGTTGGGTTACGTTAACACCGGCTGCTTTGCCCATCAAGCCATGAGCGATGTTCGGAGGCGAGGCTTTTGTGAGTTCGGGCGAGTTGATTTTCTGCACTGAATAGCCTATCGTCCGGGTCTCCTTGCGAATCCCCAGTGCAGTAACGACAACTTCGCCCAGTTCGGTTGCCTCAGAAACAAGGGCAACGTTAATCGTAGTAGTGTTACCCACTGTTACCTCCTGCGGCTTGTAGCCCAGGAAAGAAAAAAGCAGGACACTGCCTCTGTTTACGGAAATCGAGTAATTCCCGTTTGCATCGGTAGCGACCCCCGTCGTTGTGCCTTTTACTGCAACGTTAACCCCGGGAAGCGTTTCATTGGTCCCCGAATCGGTGACCTTTCCGCTTACCCTGAGTTGCTGTGCGTAAACGCTTGCGAACACAAAGAATGCCGTCACCATGAAGGTGAAGCACCTCTTCAAGCATAGTTTGCTTCTCATAGGAAAATAGTATTTGGTTAAACAAAAATGAAAAACTATTAATTAAGTGGATTAATAGTCAGAGCAAGAGTTTATAAAATCAATGAAGTACTTAGCAAAAGGTTTTCTTCACAGACTAACAAAATTAACATGAAAATGACTACATGCAAGAAAACTTAAGGAAATCATTGATTTCAATCGATAGAAAAACACTAAGGCAAAGTCTAACTATGACTAAATGAAGTCTTTCCTGCTCGCCCTTTTTGCTGACTATTTAAGATAATCCCAGCTTTTTTTGAACAAGTGTCTTGTAGCTTCTGCCGACGGGCAGATGAGCACCCTCTATGGTGATTTCGGTTGGTGATACGGACCGTATTTTGGAGGTGTTAACCAAAAATGACTTATGGATTCTAAGGAAATGATCATCCTGAAGTTCCTCTTCCATATCGGAGATCCGGGCTTTGTAAATGAATTTCTGGTCCTTGAGGAAGATCTGTACATAATCCTTTAGGGATTCAATATATAAGATCTCATCAATGTAAAGGCGTATCATTTCTTTGCCTTTGCGAATGAAGAAAGAGCGCCTTTCAGACAGGCCACCTGGTGAGAAGGGTATACCCTTGCTGTTGCCCAATTTTTCAAGGTATTTATTGGCAGCTCTTACGAAGCGCGGAAAGGAGATCGGTTTGATCAGGTAATCCAACCCGTCCAGATCAAAGGCGTCGGCAGCAAATTGGCGATAGGCTGTGGTAAAAATAACCTGAGGAGGATGAACCAGTGTCCTCATAAAATCCAGACCGGATAACTCAGGCATCTGAATATCAAGAAAAAGAAGATCTATTTTCCTGGTCTTAAGGATCTCAAAGGCATCGACCGGATTCTGGCAGGTACTAACAATCTCAAGCCAATGAATCTTTTCAATGTGGTTTTCAAGGACGCGTAGCGCAAGTGGCTCGTCATCAACCAACAAACATTTAACGTTCATAGTATGAGGAGAGATTAACCTTTAAATGAATGCAATATTCACCTTCATTTTGTTCCATCAATAAATGATGCCGGCCGGGATAAAGCAATTCCAGCCGCCGCTTGACGTTCTTTAATCCGATCCCTTCTGTATAACCCGTCAGATCCGTCTCTGGCAACATTGACCTGGAATTCCGAACCGCGAAATGGAGGGTGTTTCCTGTAATATCAAGGTTTATGTGAACCGAGGGATTTTTCCTGACCTTGCTGACGCCATGTTTGAATGCATTTTCAACAAAAGGAAGCAGCAACATGGGTGCCAGCCTCTTGCCCGTGATTTCTCCGGTAACCTGGAACTCCAGAGCAAGGTTATCTCCATAGCGGATCTGTTCCAGGGACAAGTAGTTTTCGAGCAGCTGGATCTCTTTAGTAACCAGCATATAAGGCTCATTGCATTCGTATAGCATATAATTCAGCAGATCGGACAATTTGAGCACTACCTCAGGTGTTCTATCCGATTTGTCAAGAGCCAAGGCATACAGGTTGTTAAGGGTGTTAAAAAGAAAATGCGGGTGAACCTGTGCCTTTAGAAACTTAAGTTCCGCTTCATTCTTTTCGTGATCAAGTTCCCTGGCATTTTTTTGCTGTTCCAGGCTGATTTTCATGAGCTTTATGACAGAAACAACTCCAACAACGAGGTAGATGTTGGTAAAATTATAGAACCAATTGATTTCCCAGAATCCGTATTTGGGTTTAAGGCCAACATAGAAATTAGGGTAGGTTATATAATAGATAAGGGTGCGCTGCAGAATGATGAAGAGGAAAGCCGATACCAGTATCGCTATGGCAAAGAGGACATACCGACGCTTATATAAAATCCAGGGATAAAGAAAGTAGACGGTAAAATAGGTAGCAAGTATATCAACCGGCAGAGTAATGGTAAACTGAAGAAGCAGTTTAAGCCCTTCCGATTCCGGATAAAACTTAAATGCAGTCAAAAAATTGAGCAGAAGGTAACCGATCCAGAATCCGGCATGAGCCAGGATTCTGATCCAGGGGTTTTTATAGGGTTGGCTGATCCACATACTATATGTAATCCAAAGACATTTAACGCAAGTTCTCACAAAGGTATACTACTAACCATAACCTTGATTGTTTTTTCGTCGAATAGCAGTGTTAAGGAGTCAAACAACAGAATCAGACCAATATGCGGTTGTCATGGGGTTGACCGGGTTGTTGGGAAGTCGTAACATCGTTTTCGACGATCTTTTTTTTACATATAGGGATGATTACCAACCTTGCCGGGAAATTGATAATACCGATCCATGAAAACACATGTAAAAGCCGATCTGATCATCCTTACACTGCTGGTTTTACCATTTTGGAATTTGATGGCTCAGGCTACGTTTGCTAAACACACAATATCTCCTGTTGGACAGCCAATGGACGTTTACGTCAGTGATATCAACGGGGATGGAAAGAAAGATCTGGCCACCGTTTCGACTACTGACGGAGAGGTTGCCTGGTGGGAGAATAGCGGGAACATGACCTTTGTAAAAAGAACTTTAAAATCTGGGTTTGCAGGGGGGAGATCAATCCGGGCAGGTGATATTGATCTTGATGGTGATACCGATATGATCGCTGCCTCCGTTTCGCTTAACCGGATTGAGTGGTATGAAAATGACGGTAATCAGAAGTTCACCACACGAATTCTGGACAATGCATTCCGCGGAGCCCATACCGTTGAGATTTTTGACCTTGACCGTGATGGCGATATGGATATTCTTTGCTCAGGATGGGATAATAGCGCTGCTCTTAGCGAGATTGCCTGGTGGGAGAATAATGGAAGCCAGATTTTTACGAAAAGAGTAATTTCTTCGTTCTTAGACCAGGCGCCATTTGTAGAGGCTGCTGACATGGACCTCGACGGAGATTTTGATCTGATCGGGTCTGATGAGACAACCGGGGAAGTTTACTGGTGGAAGAATAATGGCAACCAGGGCTTCACCGAGCACCTAATTGATGGGCAGTTCAATTTGGCCCATACCGTCCTTGCACGGGATATTGACAAGGATGGTGACCCTGATATTCTTGCATCGGCTTGCACTTCCAGTCTTCAAGCATGGTATGAGAACAAGGGCAACGGTGCTTTCGAGAAGCATGCGATGGAAAACCTGAATGGTGCCATTTGGCTGGATATGGGTGATTTCGACCGGGATGGAGATCAGGATATGATCGGGACGGGCATGGGTGCTGCCCAGCTTGCACTTTATACCAACAACGGACAGCAGCGGTTTGCGAAAACCTGGGTGGAAGGAGGGTTAACATCCGGATTTGCCTTGAATATCAACGATATGGATAATGATGGGGATCTGGATGTTGTAGCCATCGGGTACTCGTCCAATTTTCTGGGTTGGTGGGAGAATACTACCGTGACAACCGGACTGATTCAATCTCCGTCGTGGGTAATTCCCGGCTCCAATGCCGGAGATTTTCTGGTTGCCAATAATGATAAAGGAAACATTATTGCCACGCGGGGTTTAATTCCGTTATGCGGAATAGCGAACCCCGGCTATTGTCAGGGGCTGGCCTTGACCGACAATCTGCTCTATGTTAACGCAGGTGCATACCTGAATGTATATCAGTCTAATACAGGTATCAGGATTGAAAATTACCGGCCGGATGTTCAATTTCTGGAGGGAATGGCAGAAGGCCAGGGAGGAATCCTATATCTGTCTGCACCCATGGATGGGAAGATATTGGCTTTTAACCGGCTTACACGGGTATTTTCTGACCTGGCAACTGGATTAAGCTACCCAAGAGCCATAGCATGGGACCGTTTTTCTGCGAGGCTGTTCGTGCTGGATGGTGAGGAATTCATCACGGTTAAAGAGATTGATCCCGCTGATGGTGCCGCTCTGATTAAAGAGGTCACCGCGATCAGGTCTGGTGGAGACATCGAACCGGATGGAAACGGCAACTTTTACATTTCATCGCCCTTGCAAAATTCGATATACGTCAATACAACGCATTGGAGCTCCGAATCGGTTCCCTACCACAGGGACCTTAAGGCTCCGTGGGGAATGATTTTCGACGGTGTCACTCATGAGCTGGTTGTTGCCATGAATGGCAGTAACACGCTCGAAAGAGTGGCGGCCACTGCCACAGGAACGAATCTCGTGGTTGACCCGGGTGAATCCTTTACTGTTTATCCCAACCCGGCCAGTGATTTACTGTATATTACTATGCCATTTGACAAATCCTGGGATGTCGAATTTCAGATAACTGATCAATGCGGGGCTGTCAGAAGCGTCGACAAACGGAATTTCTCCGGACTGTTAACGGGACTCGATCTCTCTTCGTTAAATCTGGAGCCAGGATTATTTTACCTCATGGCCAAACAAAAAAACCGGGTTTACACAACCCGGTTTATATATCTTCCGATCAGGTAATCCGATCAGGAAAGGGCAAGGTATTGGAGGTATTTTTTCCTGAGATACTCAAACCTGGCAGGATTCGGGGTATAGGTTTCATCAAAACCCTGGCTCATTGCCTCCGTGGCATCTTCGAGGGATTGATAAATACCGGAGGCTGTTGCAGCAAACATCGCTGCGCCAAGGGCGCAGGCCTGGTCGGCTGTGGCAACCCTGATTTCAGTATTCATAACATCAGCAAGGGTTTGCATCACAAAGGGTGACTTTTTAGCTACTCCGCCAATGGCAATAACCTCCCGGATCGGAACTCCCTCTTCCCGGAATCTTTCAGCAATCGCAAGACTGCCGAATGCGGTCGCTTCAACCAGAGACTTAAAGAGCATCGGAGCATCTGTGCCGAGGGTTAATCCGGCGAGGGTTGCAGTGATTGTTTGATCGGCATCCGGAGTGCGCCTTCCGTTAAACCAGTCGGAGGCCAGCGGGATTGTTTCATCGTCGGGCAGCAGCATCGCCTGCTCGGTCAGTTTAGCCAGAATCATATCGCTGATCTTATCGCGCTCGGCGGGATCAGAAACAAATTGAAGCGGCCAGCCAAGCAGTTTCTTAAACCAGGCGTATACATCACCGAAAGCAGATTGACCGGCTTCCAGGCCGATCATGCCCGGCACAATAGAGCCATCTACCTGTCCGCAAATGCCTCGGATCAGCTTGCCTTTCATTTCCGATTCCGGCGCGACCAGCATATCGCAGGTGGAGGTACCCATTACCCTTACAAGCGAGTAGGGCCGAATCCCGCCTCCCACCGCACCCATATGTGCATCAAAGGCGCCGGCGCCAATGGCAACCCGACCCTGGATTCCGAGTTTTTCTGCCCATTCCGCTGTCAGGTAACCTACCTTATGGCTGGCAGGGTACGTTTCCGTATAGAGCCTTTTTCTGAAGGGAGCCAGCACCGGATCCAATGTTCCGAGAAACTCCTCCGAAGGCAGGCCGCCGAATTCCTCATGCCACATGGCTTTATGACCAGCAGCGCACCGGCTCCGGATCATCTCCTCAGGTTTTGTAACTCCTGATAAAATTGCCGGAATCCAGTCGCAGTGCTCCACCCATGAATAGGCTGCTTCTTTTACCTCCTTATCCTCCCGAAGAACATGAAGGACTTTTGCCCAAACCCATTCAGAAGAGTAGATCCCCCCTTCAAATTTGGAATAGTCAACCTTCCAGGCAGAACATAACTTGTTTATCTCCTCTGCTTCCCGGATAGCAGTATGGTCTTTCCACAAGATGAACATTGCATTCGGGTTCTCCCTGAAAGAATCCCTGAGAGCCAGGGGAGTGCCATCCTGATCAACAAGCACCGGAGTTGAACCGGTTGTGTCGAAAGAAATTCCGGCGATGCTGGCAGAGGTTCCGGCCGGTGAAGATCCGATTGCATCACGGATCACCTGGATCATGGAATCCAAATAATCCTGCGGATGCTGGCGATATTGGTTTTTTGGAGGATTGCAATACAATCCTGCTTTCCACCGAGGATACCAGGAAACTGCCGACGAAACCTCGGAGCCAGAACGTGCATCAATGATAACCGCTCGTACCGAGTCGGTTCCAAAGTCAAGACCGATAACCAGGTTTTCTGACATATTTTTTATTTCCAGAAATAAGCATAGAATCCGATAACAACTCCAAGAATGATCAGGGAGTTAATAATATCCCACTTATCATAACTGGCCCTGGTAATGGCTCTCTGCTCCGGTGTTGATGAGAAGTAGGTAAGGCCAACCAGCCGCTCTTCTGAAACCCTTGGGGTCAGAAGGGATATGATGATGATAAATGCGATGCAGATAAAGAACAGGTATATGCAGTAATGGAGCCAGTTGGGGGCGAGGAAAGTTTTGAAAAGGAATCCATCGGGGTTAATAGAATCCTGGAAAATTTTAAGACCCAGCCGGGTCATCCCGAGAACAAAACCAATAATCAGGCCCCATAAACCTCCCTGGGCAGAGGTGCGCTTCCAGAAAACCCCGAGCAGGAAGACCGCAGCAATTCCCGGTGCAAGCAGCGACTGAACGTCCTGCAGGTATTGATAGAGGACCTGCCCCAGGCTTTTCATAACCGGAATCCAAAGCACTCCGAGGATGGTTACCACAATCGTGGCTATTCTACCAACCTTAACCAGGTGTTTTTCCGTAGATTCGGGCTTGTATTTCATATAGAAGTCAACCGTAAAAAGCGTTGCGGATGAATTGAACAGGGAAGCCAGGGAACTCATCAGCGCGGCAAGCAATCCGCCCACAACCACTCCTTTCAATCCGATGGGCAATAAATTGGTAACCATCGTTGGGAAGGCTGCATCGGAGCTTGGAAGTTCCATTAAACCTTTTTTATTCAGGGCAAAGGCAATCATGCCCGGAATCAGGAAAATAAATACCGGGGTGAGCTTAAGGTACCCGCCAAAGATTGCACCCCTGCGTGCTTGCTTTTGATCCCGGCCCGAGAGCACCCTCTGGACAATATACTGATCGGTGCACCAATACCAGAATCCTATGATTGCGGAACCCAGGAGGACTCCGGTCCACGGGAATTCGGGATCATTCTTTGAACGGATCAGGCTGGTCATCGAATCCCCGAGGGGTGTGGTTTGCGCCCGGCAAATCTCCATCAGCTCATTCCAGCCGCCGAGTTTATGCAGTCCGGCCACCACAATAACAATGGATCCGATCAGAAGTACCGGCGTTTGAAGAATCGAAGTGTACAATACGGATTTCATCCCCCCGATCACCGTGTATAATCCTGTGATCACAACCAGGCCAATGGCACTGATCCAGAAGAAGTCAATGCCCATAAAGGTTTCGATACCCAGAACCTGCTTGAAAACAATGCCGCCGGCATATACCGTCACTGCCACCTTGGTAAGAACATAACTAACCAGTGAAATAATGGATAAGAACGAACGGGCGCCTCTGTTATATCTCTTTTCGAGAAATTCCGGCATGGTAAACACACCGCTTCGGGCATAAAAGGGGACAAAGACCCATCCGAGAACCAGTATCAGCCAGCCGTGCATCTCCCAATGGGCCATAGCCATCCCTGTTGAAGCTCCGGCTCCGGCCAGCCCGACAAGATGTTCAGAACCAATATTCGATGCGAAAATCGAGGACCCGATCGCAATCCAGGTTGCATCCCTGCCAGCCAGGAAGTAGTCTGAAGTGGTCTCTTCTTTCATCCGGCTCACCCAGACGACGATACCGATGAGCGCCAGGCAGAACAAGCCCAGAACAGCCCAGTCTAACCAATGAAAACCTACCATAGAAGTGTTTTATTTAGGTTTGCCCGATAGTTCGGGATTAATAAATGTTAAAAATACACTTTTAGATAACAATCCGATAAATTACAAAAAAAAGTTTGTTTGGTACTTTTAGGGCAGGAGATTACCTTTAGGCCGAAACAAAACACTTACACTATGAAAGGTTCTTTTGATCGCAGGTCATTTTTGAGGATATCGGCGCTAACGGGTGCTTTTATGGGCATTCCCTCACTGGGAAGAAGCGGACAGCTTCCGGAGGTTGAGGAGATAATGGATCGGATTTTACAGACACCGGCAAACTCGGGTAAATCAGTTATCGGATTAAAGGCAGCCCCGATCAAACAAGTGCGGGTTGGGGTTATCGGGTTAGGAAACCGTGGGTCCGGCATGACGACTCTGGTCGATGCCGTCTGCCCCGATAAGGCGAAGATTGTTGCGATCTGCGATGTGCAGGACCGGTATGCGGATGCTGCGGAGCAGCGCCTTAAAAAGCGGGGACAGAATCCTACAGTTTACAAAGGAAGCCTCACCGCATGGAAAGAGCTGGTTAAAAGGGACGATATTGATCTGGTCCTGATCTTCACTCCCTGGGAAGACCATGCACCGATGGCACTCGAAGCCATGCGCAATGGCAAGCATGTGGCCATTGAGGTGCCTTCTGCGATTACACTGGAGGAATGCTGGGAATTGGTTCGTACCGCCGAAGAGACCCAGAAGAATTGCATGCAGCTTGAGAACTGCTGTTACGGAAATGAAGAACTGTGGCTCCTGAATATGTCACGGCAAGGAGTATTCGGGAAAATAACCTATGCTGAAGGTGCTTATATTCATAACCTTCGGAGCATGCTCTTTGATAAATCCTATTATAATATGTGGCGAATCAGGCATAATGCTGGACGTGACGGCAACCTGTATCCCACCCATGGGCTTTGCCCGGTTACCCAGTATATGAATATTGACCGCGGCGACAGGATGGAAAGCCTCGTTTCGATGAGTTCACCTCAGGCCTCGATGACAGAATATTCAAAAACAGTTGATCCATCGAATGAATTCTATAACCGCACCGATTTCAAGCATGGTGACATGAATACCACCCTGATCAAGACGGCTGGCGGGAAAATGATTCATGTATACCATGATATCGTAACACCTCGTCCCTATTCTCGTAAAAACTCACTGGCAGGGACCAAGGCCTACCATGAGGGGTATCCGAGCAAGCTCTGCATCGGCGAGAAGGGGCATGACTGGTTAAAGGATGATGTTTACAAGGAGTATCGCCAGAAATATGACCACCCGATCTGGACCAAGCTTAAGGCCGAGATTGAAAAGTACGGCGGTCACGGCGGAATGGATTTCGTCGAGATCTATCGTCTGATTGATAACCTCAATCGTGGTGTTCAGCTCGACATGGATGTATATGACCTGGCCTCATCCTGCGTGGTTACGCCACTGTCGGAGATTTCAGTCGAACTCGGATCGATTCCGGTTAAGTTCCCCGATTTTACAGGAGGAAGGTGGAAGGAGCCGCGGGAATTACAGATACTTATAGATTAAGGCACAAGGCACAAGGCACAAGGCACAAGGCACAAGGCTCAAGGCACAAGGCCCAAGTAAGGTGAAAGTTACTTACGCCTTGCGCCTTGAGCCTTGTGCTTTTGACTTAAAGGTTCTTAATCTCCCCAATCAGCTTCTGAATACTATCCTTCGCATTCCCAAAAAGCATCCGGGTATTGTTATTGAAGAACAGATAGTTCTCAATGGCAGCATAGCCTTTGCCCATTCCCCGTTTCATAACGATAACATTTTTTGCCTCCCACACCCGGCACACGGGCATTCCGTATATCGGACTTGAAGGGTCATCTACTGCGGCTGGGTTAACCACATCATTGGCCCCGATGACGACGACCACATCCACGTTGGGCATATCCTGATTGACATCATCGCTTTCATAAAGTTTATCGTAGGGAACATCAGCCTCTGCCAACAGGACATTCATGTGGCCGGGCATCCGGCCTGCAACCGGATGTATGGCATACCGGACATCGACGCCTTTTTCTTCAAGCAGCTTTTCCATTTCATGGCAGATGTGCTGCGCCTGAGCAACAGCAAGGCCATAACCGGGAACAATAACCACTTTTTGGCTGTAGCTCATTAATACAGCCGAGTCGCTGATGCTAATTTCCCTGTAGGCACCGGCTTCTTTGCCTTCTCCGGCACCGCCTCCCCCAAAAGCGCCTATGATCACATTGAGCAGAGACCTGTTCATGGCTTTGCACATGAGGACCGTCAAAATGGTTCCGGCGGATCCGACCAGGATACCACCTGTCAGCATTACCTGGTTGTTATAGAGGAATCCGCCCATTGCAGCGGCAACACCGGTAAATGAGTTCAGGAGGGATATGACCACAGGCATATCGGCACCTCCAATAGGTATAACGAAGGTAATTCCGTATATCAGGGATAACCCCATCAACAGGTAGGCCATCCAGACGATGTCTTTTGGATTTACCTGACCCTGCGACATAATGATGACAACAAAAACCAGTATGCCCGCCAAAAAGGCAAGGTTGATAAACCTCATAAACTTGAGCTTAGGATCACCGATTTTTTCGGCAAGTTTCCCAAATGCGATCATACTTCCCGCAAATGAGACGCTCCCGATCACCAGGCCCAGGAGGATTGCCAGGCTATGACCATTAAACATGCCCTGTTTCTCAATCAGTTCCGGGGCCATTTTCGGGAATTCCATCAGGGAAATCAATGCAGCGGCAGCCCCTCCCATACCATTGAAGAAGGAGACCAGCTGTGGCATAGCGGTCATCTTAACCTTAACTGCAATGGTCCAGCCGATAACGGTTCCCACCAGGATTGCGGCCAGAATCAGGCCAATGTTGCCAATTGGTTCCCCGTCATGGCGGTGAAACAGTATGGTGCACACAATTGCCATGAACATGCCAACTGCAGCCAAAATATTGCCGCGCCGGGCCGATTCTGGGTGACTCAGCATTTTCAAGCCGAAAATAAAAAGCACCGATGCGATCAGATAGCTGATTTCCAAAATGGAATCGCCTGCTGTATATTGGATTATTTCTTTCATTTTTTCTTTTTCTTAAACATGTCCAGCATACGGTCAGTCACTACAAACCCACCAACCACATTTAAAGTACCCAGCACGACAGCCAGAAAACCCAGTATCAGGGATACCGCGGTATCAGCATGTCCCATCACAATAATGGCTCCGATTATGACCACCCCGTGTATGGCATTTGCTCCAGACATGAGTGGGGTATGCAGGATGGCCGGAACATGGGAAATGACCTCAATGCCCAGCAGGATCGAAAGTGCGATGATAAATATCGCCTCCTTATGATCAAAAATAAACGCAAGTATTCCTTCCATAGCTTATATCCTTATTAAAACAGACTTTTAACTCTTGGATTGTATATCTCACCCTGATGGGTTACGCACGTTCCCGATACCAGGTCGTCGGAAAAATTAAGATTCAGTTCGCCTTCGGGTGTAATCAGAAGGCTCAGAAAATTCAATACATTTTTGCCAAGCATCTTGCTGGAATCTTTCGGCAGAGTGGCGGGGTAAGCCGATTGTCCGATTATCAGGACACCCTTATGGTCAATGATCTGAGCATTGACGGTCAGGTCGCAGTTCCCGCCGCTTGAAGCGGCAAGGTCAACCACAACGGAACCCGGCTTCATGGCTTCCACGGTTGCTCTCAGTAACAGCTTCGGAGCGGGTTTACCCGGAATCTGAGCGGTGCAGATAACCACATCGCTTTTTACCGCATGGTCATGAACCGCTTGTTGCTGTCTTTTCTTGTACTCCTCTGATTGTTCAACTGCATACCCTCCGGCAGATGCCTCATCACGCGATCCCTCAACCTCCACGAATTTTGCCCCGAGGCTTTCAACTTCCTCACGGACTGCCGCCCTCACGTCAAATGCTTCCACCTTGCCTCCGAGCCTGCGAGCCGTTGAGATCGCCTGCAATCCGGCCACTCCAGCGCCAAGAATTAATACTTTAGCAGGAGTAATTGTACCCGCTGCCGTCATGAACATCGGGAAAAAGGTGGGCAGGTGCATTGCCGCATCAAGAACGGCCCTGTATCCGGCCGCTGTAGCCTGTGATGATAGAATGTCCATGGCCTGGGCTCTTGATGTCCTCGGTATCACATCCAGACTGAAAGAGGTCAGCTTAAGCGCCAGTAACCTTTCAACCAGCGTTTTTTCTGATAAGGGATTCAGTACACCAATCCAAACCTGATCGGTTCTGAGCTTTTTCAGGGTTTGTTCATCAGGAGGAGAAATCTGCAGGATCATGGTTGCCCCCTCGAGAATTTTTTCACGAGAAACAATTTTAGCCCCGGCTTTTTCATACTGATCATCAGCCGTGAAGGCGCCAGCTCCTGCAGCGGACTCCACCCAAACCTCAACCTTTTTCCTGATCAGTTCAGCTACCGTTTCCGGCAGCATAATTACCCGGTTTTCCCCGGGATTCTCCTTCAGAATACCTGCTATCATTACCGTAAAAAATTAAAGTGGTAGTACAAATATGAGCTTAGGTTGTTTCAGGAAACCAAAATAATAATTTGCCCAATCAAAACTAATTTATATTTTCGCCCCTTGAAAACGAAATGATGAACTCAATCGCAAAAACATATTCTGTTTCCTCCACCCTCCGGATGATGGATATGTTAATGCAATTGGGGTAGGCTGGTTCCAGTTTACCCCCTTAAAGAAAAGGGCATACGGGCACAAGGGCACACGGGCATAAGGTACGCAATTGCGTAACTTTGTACCTTAACCCCGATACCTTAAACCCCTTACCCCAAACCATTTCAACCATTTCAACCATTTCAACCATTTCAACCATTTCAACCATTTCAACCATTTCA
>CAYQFT010000060.1:0-18128 GCA_964416825.1 uncultured Porphyromonadaceae bacterium | reverse complement strand
TCGTCAGGATGACAGTTCTGGCCGAACCAGCAACCAGCAACCAGTAACCAGTAACCACCAGTAACCAGCAACCGGTAACATTTTTTATCTTTACCTACAAACTACTACCCCCATGAAACCCATCTTTCTTCTCTTTCTTCTTTCTTTCGCCTTTCGCCTTTCGCCTTTCGCCTTGTTTGGCCAAACAGTCGTTCCCCTCACCGACACCATGACCATCGCATCAAATTCCAATATCAAGATAAAATCCGGAATGTATAAATTCGATGATCTGCACCGGGACGGGGTGATCCGTATCGTTAATAAACAGAATGTTACGATCGACGGAGACAGCGTCACGGTTGTCGGGACAGCCTTTGGCGGATATCTGATTTATATCGAGAATTCAAGGAACATCAC
Source organism: uncultured Porphyromonadaceae bacterium (assembly GCA_964416825.1). Taxonomy (GTDB): domain Bacteria; phylum Bacteroidota; class Bacteroidia; order Bacteroidales; family UBA12481; genus UBA12481. Next base: position 17,732 of record CAYQFT010000060.1, on the reverse strand, counting down.
AATTAAAAACTTCGAATCGGTTTCCGACTTTTTTTACGTTGTATCTGCCAATCAATCATCAGACCTGTTGATCGAGAACAACAACTTCTCGTATAACCGCAAAGATACCCTGGGGTGGATATCGATCTGGAGCGATCATAACCAGGCGCTTGGCGGCGGGGTGCTGCTATACCAGTGTGACAGTTCGGAATTAAGGGATAACCGGATGGTTCAGCAAAATGATGGAATCGCGATGTATGAATGTGAAAAAATGAACATTCATGATAATGTGCTGAACTGGAACTGTGGTTTTGGTATCCGGATGAACTTCACCAATAAAAGCCATATCTGGCACAACGACTGTTCCCATGTGAACCGCGAGACCGATCCCAGCGATTGCGCGGCCATTCTGCTGATTGTTTCGAATGAGAACCTGGTGGAGAACAATGATCTGACCTATTCGGGTGATGGGGTATTTCTCGGGCAATATCAATATTCAACCATTCCAAATAACAACCGGTTCCTTAACAACGACTGTTCCTACTCGCCGCACAATGCCATCGAGGCCACTTTCGGGGATGGAAATGTGTACATCGGCAACCGATGCAATTACAGTCACTACGGCTTCTGGCTCGGTTACAGCTTCAATTCACTGGTTAAGGACAATGAGATCATCGGAAATTTCCAGTCGGGAATAGCCGTTGACCGTGGATTTAAGAACACGTTTGTGAGCAACCTTATCAAGGAGAACCCTTACGGATTCGAGCTGTGGGAAGGCGGAATCATTGAGCCCTATCAGAACCAGTTCTCGCACGATTATACAATCACCGACAATGTGATAGAAGGTAACGTATGGGGGATCAGTGCCATAAACACCGAACATCTGGTAGCAAAGAACAATACCTTCAGGTACAACAAGGAAGACATACACCTTGAAGGTCAGTCCAATACGGACACTATTACCGGTAACACCTTCCACTCGCCCACCCTGTATCATATCTATAGTACCTCATCCGATATCATTGAGGCAACCCGGAATAAGTATTATCCTATGATTGACAGCATGATAAGCATGCGGAACAGCGACAAAGTCAGCTGGTTGCCTTACACCCGGACAGAGCCGGCCAAGATACAGTCGGCTCCTCCGTGCGACATGGCTGAGCGCCCCGGTATCTGGACAATCTATGCCGATCCGGGTTATGGCTATCGTCGGGTTGAGACGCTGGAATTTGACTATACCGATAAGAAGGTAGGGGCTTCTTCGGTAAAGATGTACACGCCCCGTGGCTGGGAGGTTGGCTTGAATTACCGGCCATCAGAGGATTCCATGGCCGTGTGGAATCTGAGTGAAAACGATACGCTCTCATTTTGGTTAAAGACCATCAAACAGCCGACCTATGGATTTCAGGCATTTCATATCCGGATCGGGAATACCAGTCAGGGGTATTACGAATATACCGCGCAAGCCACGCTGTTAAATAACGCAAACAAAACCTGGAAACGCTACCGTATCCCGATAAAAGGCAATAGCACCTATATCCGGACAACTGTTGGGAACATGAGCCTGAATAATGTCAATTACGTGGAATTCCGGGCCGACACCTGGGATTTCGGCTACACGCTCTGGCTCGACGGGGTCCAGTTCAAAGCCTGCAATCCCACGGGCATCGATGACACTCCGCAGCTCACCACCCTGCAATCCGGCTGCTATCCGAACCCGTTCACCGAACAGACAACCCTCTGGTTCGATCTCCCGCAGGCCGGGCCGGTCAAGCTGACCGTTTACGATTTGAACGGTCGGTGCGTGGAGATGCTGTGCGATGCGGAGTTTCCGGCGGGACGGCATGAAACCACCGTAACGATAAAGGATCGTCCCGACGGAATATATTTTTACCGCCTTCAAACACAGGGACAGGTTGTCACCGGTAAAATGCTGGCAGGAACCCTGTAGGGACGGTTGAAATTTCGTATTTTCGGGTTCCATCTGACTATCCTGATACCATGAAACCCAACTCTGCTTTTTCCTTTCTTCTAATTTCTTTGTTAATCTGCCTCCAATCGTGCAAATCTGAACAACCGGATTCCCTCAGTATCATGTCCCATGCAACTGTCGCCGGAACCGAAATCCCGGTTTTCGACCTCAGTCTCCTGCCCGATTCGGCTGAGCGGATTCCGCTTTCGGAGATATTCAGTACGGTGGACCTGGTGCCCCTCGAAACCTCGAAGGAGTGCTACATCAAAAATGTGATGTCTTCATTTACCGGCCATTCCTGGCTCATTGCCACCCAGACCGACGGCCTGGGGCCTGCCAGGGTTTTGGAGTTCGGTCTCGACGGGAAATTCATCCGGGAGATTGGCCGTGGGGGACAGGGTCCGGGTGAACACCAGGGTTATTATGCTCAGAAGATGAGGTTCTATGCCTCAGATAGCATCCTGTTCATCCCGTTTGACGGTGCCTATGGCTTGGATGAAAGCCAGATTTTCAGCAAACAGGGTCAGTATCAGGGATATGTTAAGAATCCTATTGATTTAACGGAGCGGATCGAAAGGCTGAATGATTCAACCTGGATGACCCCCGGGAATATCACGGGGATTCCGGAGATGCAGCGCGACTCGTTAATGCTGGTTTTATATGACCGGAAAGGTGAAATTCTGAAAGTGTTTCCACGTCAGCTTTACCCCCGTAAAGTCCTCTCCGGTTACTTCGCACACGGATGGGGACCATCCTTTCTGATGTCCGGACCAGAATGGCATTTTTATAATCCGGGAAATGACACCCTCTTCCGGATCTCTCCCGATCGGTTAATACCCCTGGCTGTATTCCACCTGGGTCCGAAAGGTGAAACCTACAATGATCCGGTGGATGTTGGCAAGGTGCCTGGCAGGTATGGCATCCGGATCCTGACAGAAACAACTCGCCACTTCCTGCTGAATAAAATCACGGTAACCAAGGCTGATCTTCATGAATACCAACCCGGCAGATGGGGAGGAATGTACAGCGTAGCTCAATCCTTTATCCTGATTGAGAAAACCACCGGAAAAGGAAGGCATATAAAGTTCACCGATGATTTAACCGGAATCATTCCTGATTCAATCTTAACCCGCTCAACCGATTCTCCCGAAAATCTACAATTCATAATGGTTCCCCAGGCTCTCGACCTCCTCGACTGGCTAAAGAATCCGCAGATAGACGAACCCAAACCCGCGGTTCGGGAACGGCAGGAGTTCCTGCGCAAAAACCTGACGGAGATGAGCAACCCGGTGGTCTTTCATTATATCTTCAAGGAAGATTTCTGATTCCAGATGAAAAACCGAAATCATGAAACTGAAAATAATAACATGTTGCCCCGATTTAAAAACCGGGGCAACATGTAAGTGTTTCAATGCTAAAACCTCATTCTGTCCCACCCCCCTACGTGTCACGCGTCACGCGTCACGCATCACGATCTGCCGGTCACCAGGAATATGGTAAAACTCCGCACCACCCCATCCGCCCCTTCCCGGGTCATCGATGCTGCAGTGGTGGCAAAAACATTTGTCAGGCTGGCCTTTTTGAATGTTTCCATCATGGACTCACGTTCGAATCCGTAGTGCTCAACACCGGTGTTATCGGAATGAAACAGGCCGTGATCGGGATCGAGGTCGGCAATGCAGAGCCTGCCGCCGGGATTGAGTCCGCGAACGAGTTCAGAGATTACCGGATCAATGTTTTTAACGTGATGCAAGATCATTGCGCTGATTATCAGGTCAAATTTTCGGTTCAGATGATTGCCGCCGTCAAGATCGAGCTGCAGCGTGGCCACATTACCCAATCCTGCATCCTGAGCCTTTCGCCGAAAGACTTCGAGCATGCCCGCGGAATTATCGAGCCCGGTAAGCGATCCTACCTCCCCGGCAAAGCGAAGGGATAACAAACCCGTGCCGCACCCGAAATCCAGAAGATCCATATCGGGGGTCAAATTAATCTGAGCCCTGACGGTGGCTGCAATATCATCGGAAAGCTTAACCCGGTGCGATTTGTCGTCCCAGGTTTTCGCATCGTTATCGAATCGGTTGGTCATGTTATAATCCGGCATCGGGCATAAAATCGACGTGCGCGAAGGTACGATTTATCCCCATTTTATATTTAACCGCCGGATAGCCGACAATCAGCATCAGGCCTTCCCTGCTTTTGTAACGGATCCCCTGACTCTTCCTGAATTTCTTAGCTGCCCCGCCGTTCTGGATGAACGGGTGAACCCCGCCGAGCATCGTAGTGCCCAATCCCAGGGACTCCGCCGCCAGCATGGCATAGGTGGCCACAATAATCGGATCAGCCGGATCGCTGAGGGGTGAACCATAAAAATAAAACGCAGCCGGTGCGTCATAGGTAACCATATCCTTTCCCTTTTCCTTGGATGTAATAAAGATGTCCATCATCTGCTTTACAAAATTCCTGAATAACAGATCATTATCCTTGCCCCAGAAGGGTCTGGCAAGGGTCAGGAACCAGTTCGAGGTCATCCAGCGGAGACCCTTGACATAATCGCAATAGGCAAAGCTGAACTTGCGCACTTTCTCGGGGGTATCCATTACCAGCACATTTACATCCGACGGCGGTAATCCCATCGGGGCCTGTGAAGCAGCATCCAGAATCTTCTGAATCACCTCACGTTCAACTGTTTTATTCTTAAACTCCCTTACGCTCCGGCGCCGCTTCAACAAGTTCAGATACGGCTCAAATGACGCAGCCTCTTCCCTCCGCGGCAATGGAAACAGGTCGGTTGCCGATAGAAACCGCCCCTCGACGGTGATGGCACCGTTCGGACAAACCGCCATGCAGTGGCCGCAGCCGATGCAGCCAAAGACCGGGTTGACCGCTATGGCAGCCTTGCCATTTACAACTTCCAGGCTGTAATCTTTACACACGGAAACACAGAGTCCGCAGCCTGTGCAGAGCTCTGAATTCAGCCGGATTTCGGCTGCTTCGATGGTTCGGGAGGTGGGGATGGGCATAAAAGAAGGTTACTGGTTACTGGTTACTGGTTAAACTGGTTGCCGGTTACCGGTTGCCGGTTACCGGTTAAAAGACGCATGTATGCGTCCCTACTTGAATCTGATACTTCGGAATTCGGAACTCTAAATTCGAATCTCTCACTTCATACTTCAAACTTCATTTTTTCGCGATCACTAGCATCTCAAAATCCTCCGTGGTCAGCGCGTCTTCCCTGCTGAACGCCCCGAGCCTGGCGCCACAAATACAAATATCGCGGAACCCGAGGGATTTGAGCATCCATGATATTTCAGACGGCACATAGTAGCGTTCGTTACATTTCAAAACCTTTTTGTTGCCAGAATCGTCGGTGGCTTCATAGGTGGAATGGTCGCGGAAGGTCATCAGGTCAAAACTGTTGCCGGAACTGATGCCGCCGGTTGAGCCTTCGTTGACGAAATCCTTGACGGAATGGAAGAGCGGAAACAGCCCGTTGAGGGTTGTGAAAATCAGTTTGCCATGATCATTGAGCGAGTTGCAGGCATTCTTTAAAATCTGAAAATTCATTTCATCGGTCTCCATCAGCGGAAATGCCCCTTCACATAACATGATCGCCAGATCAAATTCGCCATGGAAATCAAACTCCCGTGCATCAGACCGGAGGAAAAGGACCTCCACTCCCCGATCCGCCGCAACCTTCCGCGCCTTCTTCAGTTGCGCTTCCGATAGGTCAAGGCCGGTAACGGAATACCCCCTGGCCGCAAGCTCCACCGAATGGCGCCCGGTTCCGCAGCCCACATCCAGAATCTTCTTCGACCGATCAAATCCGATCTCATACTCAATAAAATCCACCTCCCCGAGAGTCCCCTGCGTATACATCTCGCGGTCATACCCTTCGGCGAAATTTTCGAATAATTCTTCGTACCACTGTTTCATATTGTTGCTATTTAAGGGCTGTTGCCGGTTTCCGGTTAGCGCCAGAACTCTCATTGGCACATTGGCACATTGGCAAATTGGCACATTATCAAATTGGCACATTATCAAATTGGCACATTATCATTTACTTCTCCCTGCGGAACCGCAACTTCTCCTCCTTCGTCATCTTCTCCGTCGCATACTGGATGATCAACCGCGGGGCGGTGTTCTTGTGTATCAGCAGAAAGGCTTCGGTGACTTCACGATTCTTTTTCCAGGCTTCGCGCAGGAACCAGCCGCATCCCTGGTGAACCTCGCGCTCGGGATCGGTCATAAGCGGCTCGATAAAGGTAAAGAGTATGTTGAAATCCTGCTCTGTTTTGAGCGATTTGATCAGGGTTACCGGCACGCACCTGCGCTGGAATTTATATTCCGATGTGAGCCACGGCCGGAAATCTTCCATGCCCACCACCTTCTGCTTAACGAGGTCCGGCAGTATCCACATCCCGAGCATGTCTGCATGGGCCCAGTTATGGATCCCGATGGAAAACCAGCTCTCAATAGCCCCGAAAACCTTTCGGGTATAATGCTTAACCCGCTTATTCAGCATCAGGAGGACAAAGCCGGTCTCCTCATATTTTTCCGACCGTACCAGCTTGGGTGCCGCCTCCAGAATCATAGCCAGATCAATGGTTTTATCCTGAAGCAGTTCATTTACTTTGGTTTCTACCATGCCATTGGCCAGGCCATAGGCATTAAACACACCGCCCTTGAAATAGCGGCTGTATTTCAGGACGTTCGCTTCGCTGGTGTTAGCGAGGCAGTAGGTGCGGATGGAGGAGAGGAGTTCTTGCGTTGTCATAGTAATAATGGGTTGGGGTCCCCGCTTTCGCGGGGATGACAAGTGCATCTGGGTTGGCAGGTGCTCCCTCCCCTCTCCCGCGAGCTTGCGAGCGCGGGAGAGGGGCCGGGGGTGAGGTGGATGATTGTCATTTCAAGGTAAAGATCTGCAAAACCGGATTATCATCCATCGTCCGCCCCCCGATAATTTTCGTGAGTTCATCGCGCTTTTCGGGGAATTTTACCTCGATGCGTTCGGCACAGCCTTTCTCTTTCCAGTCAATAAGATCGAGCATCTCAAGCGGGCGGTAAATCAGGTTACCTGTTCTTTTAAAACTCCGCAGGTACAGGTAACCATCCAGATCATTGGTGATGGCGGGACCTGACCGGGCCTCGGGATCATCGAAGCACCTGGGAACATCCTTGATGGCAAAGAGTTCCTGGTTCCGGGTGTTGTAAATCAGGAATTCAAAATCAGGATTCTCCTCCTGGGGCTTAGGCACAATGGTGAGGTAGATCAGATCGCCAAGGGTTACGCAGTCGCTTACCCCGGCATACATGAACGGACTGTATCCCCCGCCCTGCGGGCCAAAGGTGATATAGTGGCCGGGAGGCTTGATCCCGTCAAGCTTGAAATAATACTTTGCCTTGAAATCCTCGCCGCTATCCACATAGAGTGTGTCATAAAAGAACTCCCTGAGATGCAACCGGTTGTCGGCCAGATAAAATGAGGGGCCGCCCGTAGCCCATCCGGAAGCATTTAGAGCCTTGGTGGATACAAAATGCTTTTCCTCGAGGGTCTTGAAATCGTAATCCACAATCCGTACCAGAGGAAAGTGGTCGGCATCAAAAGTGGGCCGGGAAAACAGAATCGCAATGCGCTCCCCGTCAAGGAAAATCATCCGGTTAATCCCCGTCTTGAACATCTCTTTTACGCTCATTTCCGAGATCAGGGCACCATCAAAGCCATACCTGATGATCCGTTGAGCCTGGTAATCATAGATCAGGATAAACTTTTCATCAGGCTCCGGATAGACATAATTCAAGGATATGTACTCCCCGGGACCCTTCCCTTCTCCGCCGATCTTTCGCAGGAACTTACCCGACCGGTCGAACAGCAGCAGCCGGCACGGCCGGTTATATTGATAGACCAGCACATAATTTTTTTAGATCACATACCCTGCATTCGAAAACAGGCTTTCCTGCAGGGTTTCCAAGGGGATATACTCTACGGATTTTGCCACTTCACTCAGGCGGAACTCCTTTTCGGTTTTCAAGCCTTCGTTCAGGTCAACGGTGATGAGGTCGCCGGAGGGTCTACCATTTTTGCAGGAGGGAAGCAGAAGGAATGTTCCGGAAAGCAGAAAAAGAATGGGAATTCGGGTTTTTTTGGACATGTTGCTGGTTGCTGGTTACTGGTTGGGCCGGCACTTAGGCCGGCCCGTACGCCGGTTGCCGGTTATGGTACGGCGAAAATTGGATCTGATTTTCAACATTCAACACTCTGGGTTCGAATCTCAACGTTCATTTTCATTCATTCGATCGCGTCACGGGTCACGCGTCACGAATTGGCAACACGGGCGCACGCGGTGCGCCCCTACGGGCACAATCGCGTTCACGCGTCACGGTTCACGCGTCACGGTTCACGAATAATCCCGATCAATTTCCCCGCCGCCGTTATCGCCGTGCTCACCGCGGGCTCGCATACCCGCTCATGCAGGCCGGTTTGTTTGAACTGCTCGCGTCCTTCATCGGGCCTGAGATCAAGCCCGTCGAGAAGCTCGCTGCAATAGAGGGTTCCTTGCGCTTCGCGGAAATCTTCTAAAAACTGTTGTACTACCTTAATTGTCAATTCCTTGGCGTCACCCGGATCTTCCATGGCCAGCGAGCAGACGCGGCCAAGAGCCATCACCCCGCCGCTCACCGCCCCGCAAAGCTGTCCGGTGCGGGCAATACCCCCGCCAAAGCCGAGACCCATACCCAGGAGAACCTGCTCGTCAAGATCCATCTCCTTCTGAAAGGCCAGAAGGACCGTCTGGGCGCAGTTGCAGCGCGACTTGAATGGTTCCAGATGCTTTTTTAATTCATTATCGTCCATGGTAAAATATCAGTATTCAATAAAATTAACTGCCTGAAGATATTAAAATCAAAATTTCCAGTATAGACCGCTTTCCCAAAATTGGTTTCATCGTCGCTATCTTTCTAGAAATCCCAGCGCCTGCATTCGCGGGTCCATGGCGAGGTTCTGTCTCGACCAATAATCGAGCCGCATGGAATCACGGATCGTGGTGGAGCGGCTGGCCAGGATACCCCTGCCGTTGACGACAATGCTATAACTTACATCGCTGAAATCATTGATGCCATAGTACCACTGCATGTACTGGGAGAAATCGCGGTTGCCGGTACTGATTTCAGTGCGAATATTACCGAAATACCTTCGGACCAGATCCTTATCGGGCTTAAGCTGTTTGGCAATCAGCTCTACCAGCAGTTCGAAGGTGAACCTCACCTCATAATATTTCTCGTTGATAAAGTTATCATTGACCCGTTGGATATGGATATAATCGGTGGTTATGCCCCCGGCGTACTGCCCGATGATCTCGAAATACATGTCCACTTCATTCCAGTCGCTGCCCGACCATTGTATCCGGATCGGACTGTCGGGCACGATGTAATAGGTCTGCTGGGATATGTTGGGTGACCAGATAACCGGCGGGGTTTGCAGGATTGTCGTGGCCGTTGCCGCCGGCAATCCGGGAACCTCCACAGATACAGTCATGCTGCGGTACAGTACCCTTTTGTCTCTCACCAAAGGGAGGCTGAATTTGTAAACCAGATAATCGGGAGAATGGAAAAACCCCGGTTCCTTATCGGTAATCCTAACCGGGTCAGGAATGATTGCCCTTCCCTGCTCAAACCCGGCCAGGTGGACCTTGATATCGGGGTTTTTGAAATAGAGAGAATCGATATTTTTGCCAGATACATCCGCAGCCGCGTTGCCGCTATACATCCGCTCAACCCTGATCACATGCTCCGTCTCATTGACGTTGATCATGCAAAAGAGCACCGGAAGACTCTTGAAATTGCCCGCCTGGATCTCCGGATCCTCCTCACAGCCGGACAGAAAAAGTCCCCCGAGGATGCATAAACTGATGATTGGTTTCATAATCAAGTTGTTGCATTTGCGGGGGACAAAAAGACGGATGACCGATGACGGATGACCGATGACGGATGACCGACGCCGGTTGTAAGTCATCCGTCGTCAGTCATCGGTCGTCAGTCGTTAAAGCGTTTTCACGCGTATGTTCCGGAACCTCAGCACCGATCCGTGCCCCAGGAACCCGATATGTCCGGATGTCCGTTTCAGGCCGGGATGGTCGTTATGGTCGATGGTGCCGTTCTTGCTGGCTTCGGCAATGTCACCATCTACGATAACGGTTCCGTTCAGGGTCACCTTGATCCGCGTTCCCTGCATCCAGATCTCCTCTTCGTTCCATTCACCAACGGGTTTCAGAAACTCGCGCCGTGCCGGGATCACCCCGTACACCGACCCGTGATACTGGTATTTCTGCAGGTTGGCATACATCGCCGCAGTATTGTCGAGCACCTGGATTTCCATGCCCGCATAGGCCGCATCACCCTCCAGCGGAGCGCGGATCCCGATGCCGTTGTTGGCGCCGGGGGTCAGCTGAAACTCAAAGCGGAAGGCAAAATCAGCATATTCCTTTTCGGTGTACAGGTTGCCGGAACCGCCTTTGCCCGTGGGCTCAACGAGCAGTTCCCCGTTGTCGGCGCGGTAGTCAACCTTGTTGCCCACCCATCCGTCGAGGTTCTTACCGTTGAACAGCGATACGAATCCGTCGGCCTGCTCCTGAACGGATAGCCCGATATTTTCGGACTTGATCTCATGAACATAAATATTCCTGAACCCCAGATCGGTACCATGAGCCTGCAGCTCGATGGCACCCGTTGGGAAAATCGGAATAGCACGATCCCAGTAGTTCTCCATGATCACATTGTCAACCACGGTAACGCCGTTCAGAACAACCGTTACTCTTTCACCGATCATCTTGATATAGAACGTATTCCAGTCCCCGATCGCATTGTCGGCCAGGCGGCTGGGTTTACTCTGATTTTTCGAGTTGTTATAGAGTCCGCCTGAGCCCACCTGGGCGCCTACATCCAGACGGCTGGTGTCCCATATCTGCACCTGCGGCGTTCCGCGGAGATAAATACCGCTGTCGCCATTCTTCGTGATCCGCCAGTCGACCCACATCTCGAAATCGCCGTAATCCTTAACGGAGCATAGGTTATTGCCCTTGCCGTTAAAAACGATCATACCGTCTTTAACGGCCCAGCTTTCCGGAACCGTGAGATCTACAGTAGCCTGCTTCTGGGCCAGCTCCTCCTTCGACATCTTGGCACGGGCAATCGGGTTTTCAACCAGCCCTTTCCATCCGGTGAGATCCCTGCCATTGAACATGGACACAAATCCAGGATCTTTCGGCATGGCTGCCAGCCAGTTGCGCATATTTTCCTTGGCATACTGACTGTCATTGCCAGCGATAACACCGATGCATTTATTCAGGATCGTTTTAACTTCCTCTCCGTACATCCCTTCCTTGCTTCCCGATGGCGGCATGGCGATATCCATGGCTACCCAGGCGGCATCACTGGCAATAGTGGGATCATCCAGATACTTGGCGACAAACACCAGCGACAGGAAGGTCCGGTTGCCTTTCAGCGCCTGGATCACCTGCTTTTTCTGTTCCGGCGTAGCGGCCAATGCCATGATCTTCCTCAGCTGCAGGAGTTTCTGATCGGGATTCAATTTTGATTTTCCGATTTTTGACACATAAGCCGTGAAGGCTTCTGCCTTATATTTGGCAACCGTGCCCGATGCGATGGCAAAGAGCTGGTTGCTCACCGACTGGTCCTTCCACTGGGTCAGTGCCTTGAAGGCCAGGTCTTTGGCTGCACCTTTCTGGGTGTTGAATTCCGATGTAACCAGTTTCAGGGCTGCGTCTCCGCCAATCCGCGGGATCACGGCCAGAAGCTTTTCACGAAGCGGTTTTTTTGCAGTATAGGCATCCAGAAGCAAGGTGCTGCGGGCAGCCTGATCGTCAATCTTTTCGGCAGCTGTCACCAATGCATCCTGAACACCGGACAGGGCAACAGGCTCTTTCGTGGTTTCCAGCAGACCAATGAGTGCCGGGATATTCTGCGCTACACTCACATTCGGCAGTGCCTTAAAGGCAGCAGCAGAAACTTCCGGGTTGGTGTCAGCAGTGAGTTTCAGAATCTGATCAAACTGGGCAGTTGCCTTGCGCATAGCGATCAGGTTGATCAGTGCAGGTTTTCCTTCAGCACTGATCTCGTCCAGAGTGGCCGCTACGAGTCCGATCTCCTTAAGTCCGACCAGCTGATCCAGAAGTTTTGAAGGAGCCTTGAGATCTTTCCCTGTTGACTTCTTCATTACGTTGAGCACCACTGGCAGGGCTGATTTCCCTTCCAGTTTTACCAGGGCCTCAAGTGCTGCCGACCGCACAAACGGGTCCTCTTTTCCGATCCAGGTGTACAACATAGGCTCTATCATCTTGTTCCCGGTTTTACCAAGCATCCCGATGATTTCAGCTGCTTGCTCCGGAGTAGCTTTGTCAGCTTTGTCCATCCATTTGCGGATGGCTGAAACATCATTGATTTTGAGTGCATTATCCAGCACGGCTCCGCGATATTCCTTATCGGGATTGTCGAAGCCTGCCAGCAGCATATCCAGGGTTTCATATCCGTAGTGGTCTGTAAGCAAACTCATGGCGGCCAGTCCGGTTGTTACGTTCGCCGGATCCTTGCACTCCTTCACCAGCATGGTGCAGATCCTCCTTGGCATCACCAGTTCGCCGCTCTTCGCCATATTATCAACCCAGATAATCAGGGCGCGGGAGGCTTCGGTAGGCTCATAGGCATATTTGGCCGCTTTGGCCGCGGCCATCATGACTTCTGCCGATTTGGATGATCCAATCTGCGACAGGGCAAACAATACGGCCTTTTTCAGCTGGGGGTCAGTGGTACCCGCCAGCGCCCGGATGCTCTCCTCGGCACACAGTCCGCCATACTGGCCAAAAGCATTCACCACGATCACCTGGTTTTTCCCTTTCAGTTCGGGAATGGCGATCTTCAGCGCATGCATGGCCGGGTGGGTTTTCATTCCCACAAGGACAGCTGCCGCTGGTTCAACCAGGTAGTCATCGGTCAGGTATTTTGCAACCTGCTCAACCGCCTCATCCTTGGCAATGAACCGTATCTGGTTTAAAAAATAAGACTTAACGCTCTTATCCTCAGCCTTCTCAATGGCTGATAAAAAGGCTTTCGACACCATCAGGCGGTCGGCTTCCATGCCTTCCTGACCCAGTACGCTGACCAGTGCACTCAGAGCCAGCCTCACGCTGGTATCATCGCCGGTGCCGGCCGGTACAATCAGTTTAGTAAACTCGGCAATCCCGGTTTCCCCCAGGGCTACCATATCCTTAACCACCTTATCGCGCTGTCCGAGGTCGCGTGCCGGCATCTGGGCCAGTATATCCGCCACCTTCGTGGAAAGCAGCCGCACGTCCTGCGCGTAGGAAGTGATTCCTGCGAACATCAGGAGGACTGCAAGTAATTTGTATGTGTATTGTTTCATCTTATAAGTTTTGTGACTAGTGAGTGGTGAATAGTGAATAGTGATTCGCTACCATTCCCCTCCTAACTTTCTTAACTCTCTTAACTCTCTTAACTCTCTTAACTCTCTTAACTACAACGTCCACGGACTCCGCATCGGCTGATTAATCATCCTGTTCGCTTCCTCATCGTCGATGAACACCTGGTTCACCGGATCATATTTCAGGGAGCGGCCCAGCCGCAGTGCGACAACACCCAGGTTAACGATGGTTGATGACCGGTGGCCGTTCATTTCGTTGAGGGCGAATTTCTGGCGGGTACGCACCGATTCGGAGAAGATTCCGATCTGGGGTTCCGGCTCGGGCAGTGTCTCGATGAATTTCTGGAGGTTCGGGATATCCGATTTGAATCCGCGGTATACCTTACCGTTCGGACCCTCAATGTATGCCGCATTCTTGTCGCGGTTTTCGCCGTCGAGGATAATCTTGCACCCGTCGGCATAGGTATATTCGATCCTTCGCCAGGTTCCGCATGCATCCGGATGCTGCTGCGGGGAGTCAACCTCAACCATTACCGGGCTTGTATGATCTTTCCCGAGCATATACTGGACCGGGTCGAGGTAGTGCTGACCCATATCACCCAGGCCGCCTCCGTCATAATCCCAGTATCCCCGGAAAACGGAATGCACCCGCTCCGGATTGTAGGGCTTGTAAGGGGCCGGTCCGAGCCACATATCATAATCCAGATCTTCCGGCACCGGCATCGGCTTCAGGTTGGTCTTGCCGCTCCAGTAAAATTTCCAGTCGTAACCGGTGATCCCGCTGACCGTAACCTTCAGCGGCCATCCGAGGATACCGCTGTCGATCAGTTTTTTCAGGGGTTTAACATCGGTTCCCAAACCGTAAAAAGTATCCTTGAAACGGAACCAGGTGTTCAGGCGGAACATTCGTCCGTGGCGGTTCACAGCCTCCACCACTTTGATGCCCTCCCCGATCGTACGGGTCATCGGCTTTTCGCACCAGATGTCCTTGCCGGCTTCCGCGGCGGCAATCGCCATCAGGGCGTGCCAGTGCGGAGGGGTGGCAATATGCACCACATCAATATCAGGCCTTGCGAGCAGTTCCCGAAAATCGTGATATCCGGTAACACCCGGACCAGCCGCGGCAAGTCCGTCCCGGAGATGCCCCTTGTCCACGTCGCAAATCGCCAGAAGTTTGGTCCCTTCATACTCATAATGGCCGCGGCCCATGCCACCGACCCCGATAATCCCTTTCGTCAGCTGATCGCTCGGTGCCGTATAACCCGGTCCGCCCATCACATGGCGCGGAATAACGGTTATGGCAGCAGCCCCGACCAAACCAGCCTTCAGAAAGTTTCTGCGGTTAACTGTCTGTTTATCTTTCATTTTAAAATACGGTGTAAAATGTTCAGGTTCGAACTCCGAAGGTAGGGTTTTTAGGGGTTTCTCCCAATGTGTAATTTTAAAAAGATCGTATCCGGATAATAAAAAATACATTAATTCTGATAGTTTACTAGCAATAATTACGTAAATTTGGATACTTAATGTCCAAAAATCATGGAATATCTTGAGAGGTCAATTCAAAAAACCATACGGAGATACCTGAAACCGGGTAAGGCAATAATCATTACCGGTGCCAGAAGGACCGGAAAAACCGTCCTACTTCGAAGATTTGCCGAAGATCAGCCGGACGAATGCCTTTTTTTGAATGGTGAAGACTTCTCCGTTCAGGAACAATTCACACGGCGAACCGAATCAAATTACAGGTCCCTGCTGGGAAAGAAGCGGTTATTGATAATCGATGAGGCCACGGCAATTCCCGAAATCGGGAAGGCCGTCAAACTCATGCTGGATACTATTCCTGATCTGAAAGTAATGTTGTCAGGTTCTTCGAGTTTTGACCTTTCCAATAAAACCGGAGAACCTCTTACCGGACGAAAATACACTTTCAATCTTTACCCGTTCTCGGATCAGGAACTGACCCAAAATCTTTCATCCATAGAAATCCAGGATACTGTTCGGGAGAGACTTATTTACGGATCCTATCCTGAAGTAAATGCGCTGACTGGAAAAGATGAAAAGGTTGCTTACCTGCGGGAGGTAGCCAATTCTTATCTTCTAAAAGATATCCTGGCTTTTGAGAATCTCCGTAACTCATCTAAATTACGTGATTTGCTTCGGCTATTGGCTTACCAGGTTAGTAATGAAGTGTCCTTGAATGAATTATCTGGTAACCTGCAAATCACGAGGGCAACCGTTGAACGCTACATAGATCTTCTGATGAAAGTCTGGATCGTTTTCAAGGTCGAACCGTTCAGCCGCAATTTACGGAAAGAGATTTCCAAAAGCGCCAGGTATTATTTCTTCGATAACGGAATCAGAAATATCCTGATTAACAATTTGGAACCTCTGGATATTCGAAATGACACCGGGCAACTCTGGGAGAACTTTGCCATCAGTGAACGGATTAAAGCCCAGGAAGCCAGCGAGAAACTGGTTTCAAATCATTTCTGGCGGACGTATGACCAACAGGAGATTGACTGGATCGAGGATCGGGAAGGCAAGCTATTCGCTTATGAAATGAAATGGAACCCCGATAGGAAAAACAAGTGTCCGGATATCTTTTCCAGGACCTATCCTGGCTCCTCGTTTATGATCGTTTCGCGCAACAATTATCAGGAGTTTTTAAAACATTAGTTTTATCCCTCATTATCCAAAACGAATCACGATGACAGCAAAAACTTCGATTCCATTGATGGTATTGTTGGTCCCCCTACTTTTTCCTGCAAGGATGCACGCCCAGGACACCACCCGAATCATCACCCACAACCAGGTACAGGTGGTCACGGATCCCTCGAAAGGCGAAAATGCTTATCCGGCCGCGGTCGTTTTTCCTAAGCCCGATATTTCGATCCGCAAAGTCAACATCCTGGTCACGTTCCAGTGCCCCGATGCCATGCAGTGCGGCGAATGGGACTATATCGACTATATCAACCTGATCGGGAAAGACGCGGCAGGCAAGGACTACAAATATGAGATCGCCCGGCTCATCACACCTTATGGCCGGTTTTTCGGCACCAAATGGTTCTTCACCTTTAAGGCCGATGTAACCGAATTCTCCGGTCTCCTCCGCGACAAGGCTACAATAGAATATGTGCACTCCGGATATGAATCCGACAAGACCTGCGGCTGGAAAATATCTGTGGCCTTCGAGTTTGTGAGCGGTCCGCCGGTTGCCACTATCGTCTCGGTTCTCCCGATGTGGAACGGACAATTTCCATACGGCGACTCCACCGATAACATCGAAAAATACCTCAATACCAGATATGTCCAGGTATCCGGAAAAACCCGGCTCATGCGCCTTCGTGTGATCCAGACCGGTCACGGCATGGATGAGCAGGAAAACTGCGCAGAGTTTTGTTCAAAATACAGGGATATCCTGTTCGACGGAAAGACGGCCGAACATCGGGATATCTGGATGAAATGCGGCACCAACCCGGTCTATCCGCAGGCCGGAACCTGGATCTACGACCGCGCCAACTGGTGCCCGGGCTGCATGGTGAACCCCGAGCATTTCGACCTGTTTGTGGAACCGGGCAGCAGCCACTCCATCGACATCAACATGGAGCCCTACATCGTCAGAAAAGGCAAGCCCTCAGCCAATTACGTATTCAGTTCCTTCCTGGTCCAGTACGACAAGCCGAAAGCCACAGCTGATGCAGCTATCGAGGCGATCCTGGCACCCTCGGCCCATGAGAACTTTTCAAGAATGAACCCGATCGGATACGATTCAAAAATCCTGATCAAAAACAATGGGACCGCACCGCTGAAATCCCTGAAAATCGAATATGGCCTAGCCGGACAGAAACCCATGATATTCAACTGGACCGGCAATCTTGCGTTCGGAAAATCCGAAGAGGTATTCCTCCCCGGAGTCCTTTATTCCGATAAGACAACCAGCGCCTTCACCGTTGCCCTGAGCAAACCCAACGGAAAATCCGACGCTTACGCAGGCGACAACCGCATGACCTCGGTCTTCACCGCACCACCGGTTTATCCATCGAAATTTATCCTGATCTGTAAAACCAACCGCGACACCGCGCAGACGGCCTGGAAAATCACCGATGCAGCCGGCAAGGTGTGGGTTCAGAAAAAAGAAGAAGACCTGAAATCCTCCACCGAATACAAGGACACGATTTCCCTGCCCGACGGACACTACACCCTTTTGGTCACCGACCAGGGTGGCGACGGACTGGAATTTTGGGCTAACCCGCGTGCGGGGATGGGATTTGTACGACTGGTCAGCGCTGACGGACAGCTGATTAAGGTTTTCGGCAGCGACTTTGGCAA
>CAYQFT010000059.1:13327-18147 GCA_964416825.1 uncultured Porphyromonadaceae bacterium | reverse complement strand
CCGTATCAGCGAATCTAACCATATTAAAATCACCAACAGTCCTGCGTGAAAAGAATGGAAAGCTCTGGGCCTGGGAAGGCTGCAGCGATGAGTCGGGCTGCTGCGCAGGAAGCTGTACCCATGTCTGGAACTATGCACAAGCAATCCCGCACTTGTTCCCTGACCTGGAACGTTCTCTCAGGGAAACGGAATTTACGGTAAGCCAGAATGCGGAAGGTCACCAGACATTCCGGGCGAACCTGCCAATCAATGAACCCAAACATACTTTCCATGCTGCATCTGACGGTCAGCTCGGGGGAATCATGAAGGTATACCGCGATTGGCGAATCAGCGGTGACGCCGGTTGGCTGTCCAATATTTATCCTTTTGTAAAACAGAGTCTTGATTTTTGTATCAAAACCTGGGACCCCGATCATACAGGCGTTCTGGTAGAACCCCATCATAATACCTATGATATCGAATTCTGGGGACCGGATGGCATGTG
The DNA here is from genome assembly GCA_964416825.1 of uncultured Porphyromonadaceae bacterium. Taxonomy (GTDB): domain Bacteria; phylum Bacteroidota; class Bacteroidia; order Bacteroidales; family UBA12481; genus UBA12481. The sequence continues at coordinate 17,663 of CAYQFT010000059.1, read as the reverse complement.
TTCCAGCTTCTATCTGGGTGCCCTGACTGCATTTATCGAAATGAGCCGGTTTATGAAGATCCCGGTCACGGAATACGAAAACCTTTTAGCAAGGGGAAAAACCTTCATGGAAACTAACCTTTATGACGGTGAGTATTTCTATCAGAAAATACGATGGAGCGACCTGCATGCCCCGGATCCAACCAAAACTCCTGGAGCCGGGCTTAATCCTGATGAAGCTTATGAACTTCTTGTTAAGGAGGGACCGAAATACCAGTATGGAACCGGCTGTTTGTCAGACGGGATTCTGGGCATGTGGATGGCCTCTGTTTGCGGCCTACCCGAGGTGCTCGACAATGCAAAGGTGACGAGCCACCTGGTGTCAATTCATAAATACAATCTTAAAGCTGATCTGTCAGACCATGATAATCCCCAGAGGCCTACCTATGCGCTCGGCAAGGAGGGTGGACTCCTCATTTGTACCTGGCCAAAAGGCGGACAGCTTTCCCTGCCCTTTGTATACAGCAATGAAGTCTGGACCGGCATCGAGTACCAGGTTGCCAGCCATCTGATGATGAAAGGCGAGGTAAATAAAGGTCTGGATATTGTCCGGGCTTGTCGCAACCGCTATGAAGGCAGTGTAAGAAATCCCTTCGATGAATATGAATGCGGTCACTGGTACGCCAGGGCTTTATCGAGCTATAGCCTGATTCAGGGGCTTACCGGTTTGAGCTATGATGCAGTGAGTAAAATCTTAACGATCAGTTCCCATGTCGGAAATGATTTTCAGGCATTCATTTCAACTGCAGGCGGATACGGCCTTGCCGGACTTCGATCTGGCAAACCTTTTATCGAAGTGAAATCCGGAAACATACCTGTCGAGAAGTTTTTAATTCAATAATCCGTCTGTTCACCTTTAATTGAATATTTTTGTGATTATTAAATAAGATCAAGAATATGGGAAGAGCATACGAATACAGGAAAGCCAGGATGTTCAAACGCTGGGGTAGCATGTCAAAGACATTTACCCGAATTTCGAAAGAGATAATTATCTGTGTTAAAGCCAGCGGGCCTGATCCTTCTTCAAACTCGAGGCTTCGCATACTGATGCAGAACGCCAAGGCTGCGAATATGCCAAAGGATACGGTGGAACGTTCCATTAAGAAAGCCGCCGGGAAAGACCAGGCTGATATTAAGGAACATATCTATGAAGGATATGGTCCCCACGGAGTTGCAGTCCTTGTTGAAACCGCAACCGATAATTCAGTTAGAACCGTAGCAAACGTCAGAAGCTATTTTTCAAGGCATGGAGGGGCTTTGGGAACCTCGGGCAGCGTGAGCTTTATGTTTGAACACAAGTGCATTTTTAAGGTTCACAGCAAGCCCAATCTCGATCTTGAAGAACTGGAACTCACGATGATTGATGAGGGCGCTCAGGAGATCTTTGCCGAAGGTGACAGTATTATAGTATCAGGTGAATTTGAAGACTTCGGAACGATACAGAAATACCTCGATGAGAATCATTTTGAGATCATCAGTGTCGAATTCGAATGGATTCCATCCCAGACAAAGGAGCTTGCCGAGGGCGAAGCGTCTGAGCTCGATAAGCTTTTGTCAAAACTGGAAGAAGACGATGATGTCACCAACGTCTTCCATAACCTGGTGATTAAATAATGACATCCGTAGAGACGGATTATGATCCGTGTACAGACGGATCATTATCCGTCTCTACAATTTCCTGATCCCGATACCGGGAAAATCATTCAAGGTGATTTTCCCGGTTTTTATTTTCATTCCTTCAAATAAGTCATTGGTAATCAATAAATTACCGTCAAGATCAGCAAATTCTGCCAAAGGAGATAACTGAGCCGCGGCAGAAACAGTACAGGAGGTCTCGGTCATGCAGCCAATCATGACCTTCATCCCGGCCGACCTGGCAACTTTTGCCATTGTGAATGCCTCACGCATTCCTGTACATTTCATCAGCTTGATATTGATCCCGTGATAAATGCCTTTTGCTTTAAGCACATCGGGTAGCCTCTGCACGGCTTCATCGCCGAAAACGGGCAGGGGAGACCTTTCTGTGAGCCAGGCATTGGATGCAGGGTCATCTTTTGACATCGGCTGTTCGATCATCACTATACCTCTCTCTTTCAGCCAAAAGATCATTTCCAGGGCTTTCTCCTTCTCTTTCCACCCCTGATTGATGTCAACTGCAATCGGTACACTCGTGACCTTCCGGATAGTCTCAATCATTTCTTTATCATTCTCTCGTCCAAGCTTGACTTTCAGTATATTAAACACTGATGCTTCCTTGGTTTTCTCCATGACCACCTCCGGGGTGTCGATACCAATGGTGAACGATGTGTCTGGCGTTTTATCGGGATTCAGGCCCCAGATCCGGTACCAGGGTTGCCCAATCAGCTTGCCGGTCAGATCATGCAATGCTATATCGACCGATGCTTTTGCAGCACGGTTCTCCGGTGCTACTTTATCCACGTAGTCGAGGATATCTTCAATCAGGAAAGGATTCTGGAATTGCCCAAGATCAACCTGTGAGAGGAATTTTCCTGCGGTTTCCTGGGATTCGCCCAGATAGGGTGGCATGGAAGCTTCCCCGTATCCTGTTACCCCTTCAAATTCGATACGGGTGAGCATAACCGGTGTGGATTTTCTTGAGGATCCCGCGAGGGTAAAAACATGCCTCAGATCAAGATTATAAGGCTCATAGGTGAGCTTCATCCTGCCTGCTGAGGATACAGGGTATCTGTTATTAAAGGCGGTAAGGGAGGGTGCAATCGCTAATCCGGCCACAGCTGATGCCGAGCTGAAAAGGAAGGTCCTGCGGGTTGATTTCATCGGGTTTAATTATACCAGGGGTGATTCTTGATGGAGACAGGTTGTGAAGGGCTTCCGAGGATTCTTTTCACGTGAAGGAGGTTCTCGGTATAGTACTTTTTATATTCTGGTCTCGTTGAATCGAGACTATTGATTCGGACCAGACCTGAGCAGTGGATGAAGAAAGAACCTCCGGTATACATTCCCACATGTGTAGCCCGCTCCGGGTTCACATCGGTGGCTTTTCTGCCGAAAAACAGGAGATCGCCGGGTTCTAAGGCAGCCAGTAAATTCATCCGGTCAATCTCGGTGCCCTGGTTTACCTGCTGAGAAGCGTCACGCGACAGGATCCAGCCATTCATAAAATAAATGGTCTTGGTAAAACCGCTGCAATCAAATGCCTTAGCCGAAGTTCCGCCCCACAAATAAGGCCTGCCCATGAATTTTTTTGCCAGGCTGATCAGGTTATCCGGATCCTCTTTGCGCTCTGAAAGCCAAATCTGAAGATCGGCACACTGAGATGATTCGATGAACCCTTTTCTGCCATCAGGAAGAATTACCGGTACAAAACCGCGATTGGTTTCTTGCGTGCTGTCAACTTCCAGGATCCCACCGGAAACCAGGTCAGACACCGGGTCAGAATCCACTTCAGGCTGTGAGTGGATCAGTCCGAAATCTCCTGTAAAAATGACTCTTTTTGAAGCCTTCCAGGAATCTGCAAGGTTTTCATTCCTGGGGGCAATTCCGGCTGATTCTGTCCATGAAATGTAATTGTCAGGGGTTTGGATCAAAAAGTACCCGTTTTCTTCCTGCAGTATTTTAACCGGCGTACCCATCAGGGCCTGCGTGGCCATTTCTGCTGATTGGGAAGGGCTATAGCGGATATTGGCAACGGATAAGTTAATCAATCCCCAGGTTTTATCACCAAGTCTTAAATCCGGCAGCCTCACGATACTGTCCGCAAAAGGTATGCCTTGCTTGTTCAGACGTTGAAAAAGTTCGTCAAGAGCCTCTTTTTCGGTGGTTTTTCCGGTAAGAATAATCCTACCATCCTCTTGCACCGCCTTAATCGCGAAAAGCGCAACCCGGGAGTCCGGAACACGCTGGCTTTGAATTGAATCAATAAGGAACCTGGTGGTTTCCTGGATATCCCGACCTGTGTTGCAGGAGGCGAAGAACCCCGCAATCACTATGGCTGCTGCAATTCTAAAGACTAATTTTTTCAATGGATACTATTTTTAATTGGTAATCCCAGTGGTTAAAATATAGGTTTCCGCCGTCCCATTCAACCTCACCACGCTGGAAGTCATAGGGTTCTGACCGGAAGAATTTCTTGGGCGGATCAAAGCTCTGCCCGTAATCTGCGTTGACAATCAATCTGTAGGAGTCGATCCCGGTAAGATAGAAGTCCCTGAGTTTCTTATCCTCACTGTTTTGCAGGCCAAACGACATATCGACCGGAACCCATCCTGCTCCCTCGAACCAGATTTCACACCAGTCGTGCAGGTTTTCCTCGCCC
>CAYQFT010000059.1:3731-13317 GCA_964416825.1 uncultured Porphyromonadaceae bacterium | reverse complement strand
CCCGGGTGAAGCATCCAGCCGCTTTGCCAGCGTGCCGGAATGCCTTTGTAACGGGCCATCGACATAAGCAGGAAAGTGACCATCCCGCAGTCACCATGCCGGTATTTCAGGACATAATCAGGTATACTGTCCATGGTTGAATATTCGCGGGCCGACGCCCATGGAATATTCTTATCAATCCAATAGTAAAAAGACCTGATAATCTTATAGGGGTCAGTCTCCGGGCCGGCCAGACTGTCGGCAAGCTGCTTCACTGCCGGGGAAAAGATCACCTGCGGAGGGTTCTCTCGTGTAAGGGCTTTCAGTTTTCTATTTAAGGAAGATCCTGGTTGAGTTTTAAAAGTGGCAGGGTCAAACCACTGGCCAGAGATTTCAAAGGAAGCCCTGTAGGAAAAGAGGGTCGGTTCGCCGGAAATTGCCTTTTGCTCTCCATACATGCTGGTGTGGTTGGCTGCAGAAGCGGACCGCCTCATGCCGGAGGGACTGGTTGAAATGGTTTTAACCTTCGATTGTCTTGGACTGAAATCACCAGGGAAGGGTAGCCAGCACCGGATGTTTTCACCCTCTGGGACTGCATCTTTGTCAACAGTAATGGAATATTCATAAGTGATTCTTAGAGTCTCGGCAGTCAATCCACTCTGCCCGTTTCTTAGAATATCACCCGTATTATTTATTCTGATAGAATCCAGTGGATCAGGCTTGGGTGGGTAAAGAGTTTCTCTGATTCTCCTGGCAGCCGGGTCTATCCTGAAAAGGTTGTTTACTGCATAGTTAAAATATCTCTTCTGCCCGTCAAGCACTTTCATTTCCAGCCTGCCGTCAGATTCCCAGGCACGCATGAGGCTGTCAGAAATATCGGGGTAATAGCGTGCAAGCTGCTGCCTGACCTCTTCTTCGCTCTTTCTGAAATCCAGCAGAATTCTTTCGGAAATATCCTCCTGATGATCGGGATTTTTCTTTCCAGAGCAGCCTGCAAGCAAAAGAAGACAGACAGCAAAAGCTAAAGGTCGGGGCATGTGTTATAAGGTAAATCTATCGAAAGATAGCAAACCTTACGAAATTAAAAGAGTCGCCGGCGGGTGGTTGTTCGAAGGCCCATAACGCCAAAAAGACCTCGGGCTGCTTCACGGACGAGGATCTTGGTAACCGGGCTTTTAAGCACCTGATCGAACATGGATACTTCCTTAGGTTGATTTCTCCCGGTAGTTCGCTCTGGTTGTTGGTCCTGCCATTCTTGCCGCTCAGGCCGGGATTCCATTGATTCCTGTCGACGGATCCTTCCCTGGAGCATTTCATATGCGCTTTCGCGGTCAACGTTCCTGTTGTATTCCTCAACCAGCTCCGAAGCGTTAATGATTCGATCCATCTCATCCACTGAGAGGATATCCATTCTCGACCTGGGAGGACGCATCAGAACATGAGCCAGCTCGGTAGGGATTCCTTTTTCGTTGAGGGCAGTAATGAGAGCCTCGCCAATTCCGAGCTGGGTAATCAGTTCATCGGTTTTATAGAACTCCGATATCGGATAATTCTCCGAAGCAGCCTTGATGGATTTGCGATCGTTTGCGGTGAAAGCACGCAGGGCATGCTGGACTTTAAGGCCTAGTTGACTGAGAATACTTGCCGGAATATCATCTGGGACCTGGGTGACAAAAAAGATTCCAACCCCCTTGGAGCGTATCAGCTTGATGGTCATATCCAGCTGTTCAAGGAGGGTTTTAGTAGCATTCCGGAAAATCAGGTGTGCCTCATCGATGAAGATGACCAGTTCGGGTTTCTGTGCATCCCCCTGTTCGGGAAACTTTTGAAATATCTCAGCCAGGAGGCACAGCATGAAAGTACTGAAGAGACCCGGCTGTGTCTGAATATCAGAAAGCCTCAGGATATTGATGTATCCCAGTCCGTTGCGGTCCTGCCGAAGAAGATCGGTAACCTCGAAGGATGGCTCGCCGAAAAAGCGGTCGGCACCCTGCTGTTCCAGGGCGATTAGCTGCCTGAGAATGGTGCCGGTGGAACTTCCCTGGAAATACCCGTAGGTATTCTGGAAATCCTGCTTGCCTTCGGTCTGAATGTGGTTAATAACACTGCGCAGATCCTTAATATCGAGTAATGGCAACTCCTTGTCATCGCAGAACTTGAAGATCAGGGATAATATGCTTGCTTGATTATCATTCAGATCAAGTAGCTTGCCCAGAAGGATAGGACCAAATTCGGATATTGTGGCCCTGAGTTTTACACCGGGTTCATCGGAGATGGTCATGAGTTCAACCGGGTAGGCCTTGCCTTCCCAGGAAATCCCCAATTGTTGGGATCGGTTCTGGATATTCTGATTCATCATTCCGGCCTGAGCCAGACCACTCACGTCACCCTTTATATCCATTAACAGAACAGGAACACCAGCTTCAGACAGTCCTTCGGCAATTAGCTGAAGGGATTTCGTTTTACCCGTTCCGGTGGCCCCGGCTATCAAACCGTGACGGTTCATTGTTTTCAGTGGAATCCGTACCGGGCAATTGATCATGGATTTTCCATCAAGCACTGCAACTCCGGCCTCAATGAATTCCCCGGAGAAAGAATAGGACTGATTGATTTTTTCCTGGAATTTCATTCTTTTTCTACTTTTTTCATGTCACGCTTCACGCGTCACGATTTCGCCTTTGCCTTGCGGATCTTCTCTAATATTTCTTCCTGCAGTGATGGCGGAACGGGCATATACTGGTAGAATTCCATGGAATAGTTGGCCCTGCCGCTCGACATGTTTCTAAGCGTTGTGGCATAACCGAACATTTCCTGGAGAGGAACAAAACCGTTTACCTTCTGTGCGCCTTTTCGATGCCTGCGCATGGATTCGATTCGACCCCTCCTGCGGTTCAGGTTACCCACGATCTCACCGATGTAATCATCCGGAGTGTTTACCTCGATGCGCATAACCGGTTCCAGAAGGATCGGTGCAGCTTTGAGAAAGCCATTTTTGAAGCAGATGGAGGCACAGGTCTGGAAAGCCATGTCACTGGAATCAACCGGGTGATAGCTACCGTCAAGCAGCACCACTTTAACATCAACAATCGGGAAGCCGGCTATGATACCTGCTTCCAGTGTCTTAAGGATGCCTTTTTGCACAGAGGGGATATACTCCATCGGAATAACCCCGCCCTTAATCTTGTCAACAAACTCAAAACCATTGCCGGTATTGGGTTCTATACGCATGACTGTATTGGCGAACTGGCCTCTTCCGCCGGTCTGCTTTGAATGCTTGTAAGCGCTCTCAACCTCATTCTGAATGGTTTCCCGGTAAGCAACAGCCGGTTCCCCGATTTCCACTTCAACTCCGAATTCATGCTTCATCCGGTCGACTATGATCTCGAGGTGAAGTTCACCCATGCCGGCAATGATGGTTTCATTCGTTTCGTCGTCGACCCTTACATTAAACGAAGGATCTTCGTTGGCCAGTTTTTTGAGCGCCTCACCCATTTTCTGTTGTTCCTTCTGGCTGGGCGGCATCACCTTAAGTTCAATGACAGCAGGCGGGATCTGAATATTTTCGAGGCAAATGGGATGGTCCGGATCACAGAGAGTATCCCCTGTTTTGGTAATTTTCATACCGATGAGGGCAACAATTTCACCCGGGCCTGCTTCGTGAATCTCCTCGCGATCCTTGGCATGAATCCTCATGATCCTTCCGATGCGTTCAGACTTTCCCTTGGTTGTGTTCATGATGGGCATTCCGTTGACCAGTTTGCCTGAATAGATCCTGATAAAAGTTTGCTGGCCCACGTATGGGTCATTGATCAGTTTAAAAGCCAGTGCTGAGAATGGATCCTTTAGTGAGGGACAGCGTGTATGTGCCTTCTCAGGATTGTCAACATCTGTTCCAATTACGGCTCCCTTGTCAATCGGGGAGGGGAGATAATCAATTACCGCATCAAGCAAAAGCTGCACCCCTTTGTTTTTATAGGCTGCGCCGCAAAATACCGGGGTGATCATAAGTTTAAGGGTTGCATCCCGGGCTACTTTTTTCAGTATTTCGGTAGAGATATCCTGATCTTCCAGAAATAAGTTCATCAAGTCATCATCGTAGTCAGCCAGCTTTTCAATCAGGAAATTGCGGGCATCATTGCAGCGTTCCTGATACTCTTCGGGAATCGGTATTTCGATCCGCTCATGGTCTGTGAAGCCATAAGCCCTCCGTTCGATGATATCAATAATCCCTTGAAAATCGTCTTCAACACCAATCGGAATGTGGAAAGGAATCGCATTTGCATCAAGGTTGTGATTCATCTGGGTAATTACCTCTGAAAAATCAGCACCTGTGCGGTCCATTTTATTGATAAAACCGATCCGGGGAACTTTATACCTATCTGCCTGATTCCAAACAGTTTCACTTTGTGGTTCCACTCCGCCAACTGCACAAAAAACAGCAATCATGCCATCAATTACCCGAAGCGATCTCTCCACTTCAACAGTAAAATCTACGTGACCGGGCGTGTCTATCAGGTTAAACTGATGTTCTTTCCAGAAGCATGAAATTGCGGCTGAGGCAATCGTGATACCACGTTCCTGCTCTTGTTTCATGAAGTCCATGGTGGCCTGGCCATCGTGGACTTCACCCATTTTGCGGTTGATTCCGGTATAGAAGAGTATTCGTTCGCTGACAGTAGTCTTTCCGGCATCGATGTGGGCAGCGATACCAATGTTCCGAAGTTTATTAAGGGGCATAGTTGCAAAATTTCTGGTGCAAAGGTAGGAAAAAGCCTGAACTATGCTTTCCTGATTGTAAATGAAAAGGTTGAGCCGAGCCCGGCTGTGCTCCTAACATTCACCGTTTGTTCGTGTGCCTCAACAATATGCTTAACAATGGCTAATCCTAAACCTGTTCTTCCAGTTTCTCGGGAACGACTTTTATCGACCCTGTAAAATCTTTCGAACAGTCGCGGGAGATGTTGTGCATCTATTCCAATACCATTGTCAGACACTTCAACCAAAATGTTATCGCCCATGTCGTAAAAACTGACTTTTGAACGGCCATTCTGAACTCCGTAATGAATGGAATTCGACAGAAGATTGGTAAACACCTGACGATATCTATCTCTGTCAGCGAAAGCCATGAAGCTGATCGGCATGTCAAAAGCGAGGCTAAGCGTGATATTCTTACTGGCAGCCTGGTCCTCGAGGAGGTTAATGACCTCATTTGCAAGGGACTGTAGGGAGAATTTTGACAAAACAAGACGCAGCTCACCGGTTTCGAGGCCACTGATCATTGTCAGTTCTTCCACCATTGCGACCATCCGGTCAATATTCACCTCTGTCTTCTCAAGGTATTTGCGGTTAACCTCAGGATTGTCCATGGCACCGGAAAGCAAGGTCGCAACATATCCCTGAATATTGAAGAGAGGCGTTTTCAATTCATGCGAAACATTTCCAAGAAATTCCCTTCTGAAAGTCTCTTGCTTTCTCAGTTCTTCGATTTCATTCTTTTTAAGGCTAGCCCATTCATTGACCTCTCTTTCCACATTGCCAAGCACATCCTCCTTAAGATTTGCCCTGCGCTTGGTTTTTTCGCCACGGGTAAGTTTAAGATTATGAATGGTTTTGTATATCAATTTAATCTTTTCTGTAAGGAAATCCCGCAGAATTGATTGCAGAAAAAAGAAAACAACCGTAAAATGCAGCAGGATAAAAGCCAGAAGAAAAGAAAGGTTGAATTGTGCTAATCCGGCAAGGCACAATACGAGATAAATCAAGGCAGAAAACAGTGTTATTATTGCCGATGCATAACCGACAAACCTTATCGGGCTTTGAAATTTCATTTCTGTTTAAATTAAAAACTGCATTAACTCCGGGCGGTCATTGACATATTGGCTGAAAAAGCCTTTTTCTTTCATCCTGGCCATGAGAGGCCCAAAATCACTGCTGCTTTTTAGTTCGATTCCCACGAGGGCCGGGCCATTCTCCCTTGAGGTTTTCTTTGAGTACTCAAAATGCACAATATCGTCATCGGGTCCCAGAACCTCTTCAACGAACTGTCTGAGAGCGCCAGGCCTTTGAGGAAAGCGGACGATGAAATAGTGTTTGAGATTCGCATAGAGCAAAGCCTTTTCCCGAATTTCAGGGAATCGGGTAATGTCGTTGTTCCCACCTGATAGTATGACGGCACATGTCAGTCCCCACAGATTCTCCTTCATCAGGGTGGCGCCGGCAAGAGCGAGAGCGCCGGCCGGTTCCGCAACTATGGCATTTTCATTATAAAGTCTTAGGATGATTTCAGAAATGAGCCCCTCAGGCACAAGAATAATATCATCGAGCGCGTCTTTGCATATAGAAAATGTGAGGCTTCCGACTCGCCTGACAGCCGCACCGTCAGTGAAGGTATCGATGTTTTCGAGAGTAACCGGGCTACCCTGTTTAAAAGCTGCTTTCATGGATGGAGCCCCGGCAGGTTCAACGCCTATGAGCCGTGTATTTGGCGAAAGTTCCCGAAAAACCTGAACCGTTCCTGCGGCCAGACCTCCACCGCCTATCGGAATAAAAAGATACTCAACCGGGGTGGTGGACTGTTCCAGAATTTCGAGTGCTACCGTACCCTGACCTGCAATAACCAATGGATCATCAAATGGGGGGATAAAGGGTTTTCCTGTTCGTTCTGATTCTGATTGTGCCACCTCATTTGCCTGGTCGAAAGTGTCACCTGAGAGAATTATTTTGGCCACCCCCTCGCCAAAGCGCTCAACCTGCCGAATTTTCTGCCTTGGAGTGGTCACCGGCATGTAGATGGTACATGGGATGTTTAACCTGCTGCATGAAAAGGCAACACCCTGGGCGTGGTTTCCGGCACTGGCGCAAACTATTCCCTTGGCCCTTGAATCGGGATCCAGGCTTGCAATCTTATTATAGGCACCGCGAAGTTTGTAAGACCGCACATGCTGCAGGTCTTCGCGCTTGGCAAACACTTTGCCATCAAAATCCCGGGAAAAGTTTTCCAACTGCTCAAGCGGAGTCTTTAGGGCTACGCCCTCAAGAATTCTTTGAGCGGCGAAAACTGCCGACAGTGAATTATTCATGCCGTAAAAGTAAGGAAGCTATCCCAGATTCAACACTTTAATGATCTGACGATATAATTCGACTGGCTCAAAGGGTTTGGTTATATAAGCATTCATGCCCGCTGCAAGGCATTCCTGAACCATCTCGATAACCGCATCGGCAGTTAAAGCAATGATCGGAATTTCGGAATGCATGGTTTGTCTTAAATAATACGTGGCCTCAACGCCTCCCATGATTGGCATCTGCTTGTCCATAAGAACGATGTCACATTCATGGGCCTCGAGAAACTCGATGGCTTGTTTACCGTTTTTCGCCTGAAACACCTGCATGTTCCACTTCAGGAGAATGGACTTGGCAACGAACTGGTTCATGTCATTGTCCTCAACCACCAGCACTCTGACACCTCTGAGCTTTTCAGGATCAATTTCTATTTCATTCTTGTTGTTGTTCAACCCGGAATCATTGCCTACAGGCAGGGTAATGGAAAAATGAAAAGTGCTACCCTGGTTCTTAACACTGTCAACCATGAGCCTGCCGCCCATCAGTTCAACGAGTTGCCTGCTGATTGAGAGGCCGAGCCCGGTACCGCCAAATTGTCTTGTAGTACTAAGGCTTTCCTGCTCATAGCTCTCGAATATCCGCTCAATTCTTGAAGGATCAATTCCAATTCCGGTATCTTTTACTGCAAGGTATAGGGTATTTTTCCCATCTTCTGCATTGATCAACTTACTGGTTACCGTTACTTCGCCTTTATCGGTAAACTTGATGGCATTGCTCACAAGGTTTAACAGCACCTGCCCCAGCCGGGTTGGGTCGCCTTCAAGAACCGGCGCAATTTGTGGATCGATGCTGCAGGTAAGCTTGATTGATTTTTGGCTTGCCTTGATCTCCATTGACGTGACAAGACGTTTAAAAACGTCGTCTACGGTAAAAGGAACGGCTTCAAGAGTTAAGAGACCGGCTTCAATTTTTGAGAAATCAAGAATGTCATTGATGATTGAAAGCAAAGTTTCCGACGAAGCAATAAGTCTGTCATGTAAATCCACCTGCTCTGGTAAATGGGGAGCTCCTGTTAATAACCGTACGATTCCGTGAACAGCATTCATCGGGGTGCGGATTTCATGGCTCATATTGGCAAGGAAATTACTCTTAGCCATGTTTGCCTCTTCAGCGCTCTTCTTTGCAAGCTCCAGGGCAAGTTCGTTTCTTTTGCGGGTTGTAATGTCCCGATATTGCCACAGATTGCCGAGGAAAACCCCTTCCGAAAAAATGGGGATATAATCCCTTTCAAAAACACGTCCGTCAGCAAGTAAAAGTTCTTCATTTATGCATATTTCTTGCTGCCTTAGAATTAGATCAATCCGGGATACAAACAGATCCGGATTGCTAAAGAGGTCTTTCGACTGCTCCGCCGACTGAGAGCAGTCAGTCCCGATTAGGACCGAGGGTTCAACCGGAATCCGGAACATCTCACAGAAACGTTGATTTATTAAAGCAATATCCCGATTCTGATCCTCTACAAGGATACCCGCATTCTGATTTGATATCAGGGCCATCAACCTTGATGTAGAGGATTCTATCCTTTTCTGGGCCGTTATTCGATCGGAAATGTCCCGAACAAAAGCGCAGAAAATAAGGCCGCCTTTATCATCGATAGGAATTACAGTAAGTTCCAGAGGAAATTCCTCACCATTTTTACGTATTCCGGGGATTTCAATCCGTTGATTCAGGATATGAGGGATTCTTGTAGCAAGATATCGCCTCATTCCATTCATATGAGCTTCAACAAACCGGTCCGGAACAATCAAGGACCTTAGGGGCTGGCCAATCGCTTCCTCGGCCGAATACCCAAAAATCTTTTCGCTCTGCGGTGTCCAGTTAATGACAAGACTTTGATCGTTAACAATTATCACTCCATCGAGCGCCGAATCCAGGATCATCCTGAGTTTCCCTTCACTTTCCTGGATTTCCTGCTGCAGGAGTTTCTCTGATGTAATATTCTTTTGAAGGGAAATAAAGTTCACAATGTCACCATCCGCATTAAAAACAGGTTGAATGTTGATTCTGATCCAATACGGAATGCCTGTTTTTGAATAATTAATCAAATCCTGTTCAACTGGCACCTTTTTTTGGATTGCCTCTTCGATTCGCTTGACTCCAAAAGGATCAGTATCGGGGCCCTGCAGGAGATCTCCCGGTATCCTGCCCTTAACTTCATCAAGAGTATAACCCGTAAGCGTTTCAAACCCCAAATTGACCCAGGTAATCCTTCCTTCGGCATCAGTAATGACAACAGTATTGTCCGTTTCGCGAGCAATCAGCGCCATCTGCCTCATTTCCAGCTCAATTCTTTTCCTCTCTGTAATGTCGCGACCATACAGGAAAACACTTTGGACGTCGGGCACAGGGGTCAGGGAGAATAGAAAAATGCAATCTTCGTCATGTATCTCAGCATCAAGTGAATGACCCGATTCAACTACAGTGTCGACAGGGCCTTTCAAACTAGGACCTACGATTTGACCAACTTTTAAATTATTAAAACACTTAA
>CAYQFT010000059.1:0-3721 GCA_964416825.1 uncultured Porphyromonadaceae bacterium | reverse complement strand
GGCGGTGTTAAAATAAGACATCCGTTGGATTACACTTAAGCTTGAAAAATGATTGATTCGCATAGGTCAGGATTCCATCGAATCCAACACGTAGAATCGGATTAGGGTTTTCAATAGGGATTCTTGCCAGCAACCGTAAATCCTCGATGGAAAGATCCATTAATAATTGCGCGTTTGAATCCGGCTTATCACTATCCATCTGACCTGCTTTTTTTTCTGCCAACCAATTTAACCTATTTTTTTAGGAGGAAACAATATTTTCTTTGCCTTGCTACTTTCCGATGCAAAAGTTCCTGAAAATATTGCCCAACACCTCATCGGTTGAGATTGCCCCTGTGATCTCACCCAGATAATGGAGTGCTTCACGGATATCCTGTGATAAAAAATCACCTGAAATGCCAGAGCTCAAACCATTTAGACACCGGTAGAGGGCAGATTGTGACTTCACCAGGGCTTCATAATGACGGGCGTTGGTTACAACCACATCATTTCCGTCGAGTGCTTTTATATTGACCAGGTCGAGCAGGAGAGCTTCGAGTTCTTTGAGGCCATCAGCGGTTTTTGCTGATATGGGAAGAACAGATGTTTTTTGAGTGACCAGTGACCGGTGACCAGTGACCAGAAAGGACTGCTGAAGACGAACAATTCGTTCATGGACAATTTGTTGTCCCAGGTCAGCTTTGTTGACCAGGATAACAAGATGCTGGTCATCACGAATATGGCTGCTGATTTCCTGAACCCATTTCAGGCTGGTTTCTTCCGGGGCAGTAGCATCGGTCATCAGGAGGATAATCCTGGCTTTTTCGATCTGGCCGTAGGCTCTTTCGATGCCAATGGTCTCGATGGTATCCCGGGTCTCGCGCATCCCAGCGGTATCAATAAACCGGAATTCGATTCCGCCAAGATGGATACAGTCTTCTATCACATCCCGCGTGGTACCTGCAATATCGGAAACAATAGCTTTCTCTTCTTTTAGCAGCGAATTCAAAAGAGTTGATTTTCCAACATTGGTTTCTCCTACAATGGCTACCGGAACTCCTGATTTGATAGCATTTCCCAGCTCAAAGGAGCTTATGAGCCGTTCGAGGTGATCGAGAATGTTCTCAGTTACAACCCTTAACCGGCTGCGGTCTGCGAATTCTACATCCTCTTCTGAAAAGTCAAGCTCAAGTTCAACCAGGGTAACAAAATTCAATAGCTCTAGCCGGATCCTGGCAAGCTCATCGGAGAAACCACCCCGCATCTGGTCAAGAGCCAGTCTGTGAGAGGCCTTTCCGGAAGAAGAAATCAAATCGCTTACTGCTTCAGCCTGACTAAGATCAAGCTTTCCGTTTAGAAATGCCCTCTGCGTAAATTCTCCCGGATCTGCCATTCTTGCTCCACGACGGATTAGCAGGTTCAGTATCTCATTTTGGATGTAAACGGAGCCGTGGCAGTAGATCTCGATCATATCCTCACCAGTATATGACCGCGGAGCCTTAAAGGCGCTGACCATGACCTCATCGATTTTCCGTTCTCCATCAACGATCCATCCGTAATGGACGTTGTGGGATGCCAAAGCAGGTGCCTTTTGTCCGGAGTTGCCGGATAAAAGAACTGAACCGGCCAGATTCCAGGAGCGCGATCCGGTTAACCGGATAATAGCTATGGCGCCTGTGCCCGAAGGAGTTGATATGGCTGCTATGGTATCTTCCATTTATTCCAAATAAAATGAGACTCAGGAGCAAAGTACGCAATTACACTGCAAAAGAGAAAATCGGCTAATCGGTTTGTTATCCCCCATAACTTATATATTTGCAACATATCATCACTTGCAAATCGTAAATTGTAAATCGTAAATCGTAAATATCCTCACTATGTCGGTGTTAGTAAATAAGTTTTCACGGGTTCTGGTACAAGGATTTACCGGAAAAGAGGGTACCTTTCATGCTACCCAGATGATCGAATATGGAACGACGGTTGTTGGCGGAACCTCACCGGGCAAAGGAGGAATTCTGCATCTTGACCGGCCGGTTTTTGATACAGTGGAGGGATGTGTAAAGGAGACTGGTGCAGATGTGTCCCTGATATTTGTTCCTCCATCGGTGGCTGCTGATGCCATTATGGAAGCTGCTGATGCCGGGATTAAACTGATCGTGTGCATTACTGAAGGAATCCCGACTGCTGACATGGTCAAGGTAAAATCCTATCTGTCGGGCAAAAATTCACGGCTTATCGGTCCTAATTGTCCGGGGATCATTACTCCTGAGGAGTGCAAGGTGGGCATTATGCCAGGATTTATTCATAAGAAAGGCAATGTTGGTGTAGTCAGCCGCTCCGGAACCCTTACCTATGAGGCCGTTGATCAGCTTACCCGTCTTGGGATCGGCCAGTCAACTTGTATCGGTATCGGTGGCGATCCGATTATTGGCACAACAACTCTTGATGCTTTGAAACTGTTTATGGCAGACCCTGAAACTGCTGGTGTTGTGCTGATCGGAGAAATCGGTGGGACCATGGAACCCGATGCAGCCCGATGGTATAAGGAGATGGGTACCAAACCGGTTGTGGGTTTTATTGCCGGCCAGACAGCTCCTAAAGGCAGGAGGATGGGGCATGCCGGAGCCATCATTGGTGGGGCCGAAGACACCGCATCCGCCAAAATGGCCATTTTGCGTGAGTGTGGGATTCATGTTGTTGACACGCCCGCGATGATAGGGCAGACCATGAAAATTGCGTTGAAATAACGCCAATTTGCCAATTTGCCAATTTGCTAATGTGCTAATTATTAATCGATATGAAATTATTGCAAGGAAAAACAGCCCTGGTAACCGGGGCAACACGTGGGATAGGTAAGGCTATTGCGGAAAAGTTTGCAGATGAGGGAGCCAACCTGATCCTGACCGATCTGTTTTATGATGATCATGCGAAAGCGCTCGAGGAATCCTTGTCAGCAAAAGGGATCAAGGTTAAAATGTATGCTTCAGACGCGAGTAAATATGCTGATGCCCAAAAAGTTGTTGAAGAAGCGGTTAAGGAGTTCGGCGCCATTCATATCCTGGTAAACAATGCCGGAATCACCCGTGATACTCTTCTGATGCGAATGACCGAAGAACAATGGGATCTGGTAATCACAGTAAACCTGAAGTCGGTTTTTAACCTTACAAAGGCCGTTCAGCCTCTGATGCTCAAGCAGCGTGAGGGCTCCATCATCAACATGTCATCGGTGGTCGGCGTAGGCGGAAATGCTGCTCAGTCCAACTACAGTGCATCAAAAGCCGGAATGATCGGTTTTACAAAATCGATTGCCCGTGAACTTGGTTCACGAAATATCCGTTGTAACGCCATCGCTCCGGGGTATATACTGACAGACATGACGGAAAAACTTCCCGAGGATGTAAGAAAAGAGTGGGCTGAAAAAATCCCGCTCAAGCGCGGTGGAACACCTGAGGAGGTTGCAAAAGTTGCCCTTTTCCTGGCATCCGACCTATCATCCTATGTGAGCGGACAAGTTGTCCAGGTCTGCGGTGCTATGCTTACATAGCTTAAATCGCCACTGGAGAAGCACTTGTCTCCCCGCGACAGCAGGGAACTGAATTAAATACATGGATTTACATATCGAATCGACCTATTCGCTATGGCTCGTACTGCCTTTGGTGGTACTTGCCTTTTTTACCAGCTGGTTGCTCTATTTCAGGAAGAAATCAGACCCGGCTTCGCCCCCGTATGCAAAGTGGATTCT
>CAYQFT010000058.1:10086-18577 GCA_964416825.1 uncultured Porphyromonadaceae bacterium | reverse complement strand
TATGCCGGAAGGATTATCAAACTGTTCGACGGGCATCTGGTCAATGGAGCTGAATAACAACCCGAACTTTAATGATTGAAAGATGTCAAAGCTTAGCCGAATAGGTATTTTGATTGTTTTTGTTCTGTATCCGGGACCCCCATCTTATTCACAGAACGCCTTAAAGCTTGAGGAGTGCATACAGATGGCTCTCGACAGGAACATCGGGATAAAAAGGCAAGGTTTGCAGGTTGATCTCGCTAAAGACAACCTGCAAACTTCACAGGCAGGCAGATTACCAAACCTTGAAGGTTTTTATGCTCATAACCTGAGTTCCGGAAAAACGGTTAACTATGAGGATTATACCTATATCAATACTCAATACCAGGATGGAAATGTGGGAATGCAGGGATCGCTTCCTCTGTTCACCGGATTTTCAAATTGGTATCAGACCAAATCCCGTAAATACGCTTACCAATCCGAATCCGAAAGGCAGAAGGAACTCAGGAAATCGGTGACCATTGAGGTTACCTCCGCTTTTCTGCAGATCCTCTTTAACCAGGAATTGCTTGCAGTGGCAGTGGCTAAGCTCGAATCGACCCGCGAGCAGCTACGCATGAATGAAGGCTTTTTTGAAGCCGGCAGAATGTCAAAAGTTGAGGTCCTGACCATGAAATCCCAGGTTGCGCAGGATAATCTAGCCAAAATCCAGGCTGAAAACGATGTACGGTCAGCCTATTTGTCGCTTGCGCAGCTTCTAAACCTCGAGAATGAATTTGGGCTTGCCATTCAAAAACCGGCGGGTCTGGAGGGTCCGCTTTTACTGGAGATTGTCGATTCCAGAAAAGTCTATGAGTTTGCCCTTGGAAATCACCCGGGAATCACTTCAGCAGAGTTGCTTCTGAAAAGCCGTGAATCAGGGTTGGCAGCCATGAGAGCCAGACTATCACCTTCCATTTCGCTCAACGGTCTGGTTTACTCAAGATATAGTGAATTGGGCGTCAATCAGTTGAACCCAACAGCAGCCTATCCGTATACAGAACAACTCAAGGACAATATGTACCGGCGGGCTTCGGTAAATGTCAGTATTCCCCTGTTCAGTCAATTCCAGGAACGAAGCCGGATCAATCAGGCCAGGATCCAGTCCGATGATGCCAGGCTTTCGCTGGATCAGAAAAAATTAGCCGTGCGGCAGGATATACAGGTGGCTTATACGGCTGCCCTGAATGCCCGTGCGAAATATCAGGCAACTGAGGAGGCAATCAAAAGCGCAACGGAGTCGTTCAATCTGACCCGCGAGAAATACGCAGCGGGGCTTTCTTCTTCCGTTGAATTCAAGGTGGCACAGAATCAACTGATTCAGGCACAGCTTACCCAGATCCAATCCAAATTCGAATTCATTATCCGGGCCAAGATTCTTGACCTTTATCTGGATAAACCGATTACTCTTGAGTAAATTCCATTCATTTTTGTCTGATATCGTAAGCCATTAAAGCGTTGGTGTGCCGCAGGTACAGAATTCCGTTATGAATCGCCGGGTGTGCCCAGAAGGGCCCGTTATTGCCCTGAGTAACCTGGAAACTGCTGATCAGGTCAAACTTTTCAGGGTTTGCTTTCAGCAGTCCGACATTTCCTTTCTTTTCATCATAAATATAGAGCAGCCCTTCTGCGGAGATGATTGAGCCTTTGCAATTCCAGGGCTCTTCCCACATTTTCTTGCCGGTTTTCCAATCAATGCAGCACCAGTTGCCATTGCCGTTATTCAGCCAGTTGGCGCCATACAGATAGCCGTCGACCAGCACGACTCCTCCGTGATGGACATCCAGTACTGCATCGGACCAAATCACTTCTGCGCTTTTCAGGTCTTCAGCGATTTTAATCATCTTGCCGCCCTTGTCATAACCTGCTGTGAAATAAACCATTCCATCCTGATAGATTGGGGTGACGCAGTTGATCAGGTCGCGGCCCGATTGCCGGAGATTCTCGGCCAGTTCGAGGGCAACCTTCCAACGAATTTCACCGTTTGAGGGGTCAACGGCAAAAACATGGCTCAGGGAAGCATTGACTATCATTTTTTTACCGGCATACGTCACCAGGATCGGTGAAATATACGCGGGCTTGTCGTTCAGACTAGCTGATTTCCAGACCAGTTCGCCGTTTGATTTTTTAAGGGCGATGGTCATGGTTTCGGGACCGCCGGGCGAGAAATAGAGCTGATCCCCGTCAATCAGGATGGATTCAGCGATCCCCCAGTTCCCGAAGGTACCCTTGTGAATTTCACTGCCTTTGTACGACCAGATCATTTTCCCGCTGGCGGCGTCGAAGCAGGCCAGGTCGCCGCGACCGCTGCAGGTATACACCTTGTCGCCTTCAATGGTAGGTGTAGCCCGGCTTTCGGGGTACGATCCCTTCCAGGCACGTCCGATAGCCGTTTGCCATAGAATATTTCCATTCATATCCAGAGCCAGGAGAATATCCAGGGTATCCCGGGTGCCTGTAATGAAAAGGGTGTTTTTTCCGAATGAAGGGGATGAATATCCTTTCGGAAGTTCCAGGTTGGACCACAGGAGGGTGGGTCCGCCGGCCGGCCAGGATTTCAGGAGCCCGGTTTCCGGGGAGACCCCGGTGCGATCCTTTTCGCGCCAGCTATTAATTTCCTGAGAAAAGCACAATTGGGTGCCGAGGAAAATCAGAATAAGAAGTACGGGAATTGATTTCATAAAAATATTTTCCCGAATATAACTAACTACAGCAATTTCAGCCAGCCAAAATCCGTATCAGGTCTTCATTCAAGTAATAAACCTCAGAGCCATACCTTTTTGGAAATAATATCCTGGCAGCAACAAGTTCATCCATTATTTTCGTTTGAGTTGTTCTGGATGATTTCCCTAATACTTTTCCAATAATCCTCGGCTTAATATACGGCTGGCTGAAGATGGCTTCATTTACCTCCTTTGAGTACCATTTTATTTTCGATCTGCCATAGACCAGGGTGGAATCCATTTGTCCCAGGATTTCAGTTATCAGATTGTTGGTCAGTGCAGAGGTTTTCTCGATGGCATCCAGCATAAATAAAATCCATTTCTTCCAGGAACCCAGTTGTGTTACGGCTCCAAGATTATAGTAATAGTCAGATTTATTAACAATAATATATTTTGAAAGATAAAGGATCGGCTGATTCAACAATCCGGTGTGGACAAGATATAACAGATTGAGGATTCTGCCTGTTCTTCCGTTGCCATCCTGAAATGGGTGTATAGCCTCGAATTGATAATGCGAAACACACATTTTAATCAGAGGATCAGAGGGATACTGCTCGTGGTCATTAAGGTAATTGATCAGGTTTTCCATTAATCGCTCTATAGTATCCTGGCCTCTGGGTGGAGTGTAGATTACCTCTCCGGGCCGAAATTCACTTTGGCCTCTTTTGATAACAACATTAGCCTGGGGTGGCCGTATCCCGGATGGGGTATTCTTGATCTGGCGGAAGATTGATAAAATGGATTCGAGATTCAATATTTTTGTTTCATTCATGGCATGGAAACCAGCCCAAAGTGCTTCCCTGTACCGTAAAACCTCTTTGGCTGAAGCATCTGCTTTTCCTTCACTGTTTTCGTCAGAAATTGCCTTATAAAGCTCATCTTCAGTAGTGAAGATATTCTCAATTTCCGTTGATGTTTTGGCCTCCTGCAGCGCAATGGTATTTACGAGCATGAAAGGATTTGGCAACCTCATTACATTGATATTTACTGAAGCTAATGCCCTTGACGCTGAAACAAGTTTTCTCAAAATATCACTGTCATCGTTTAATTCCGATGGAGGTGGAAGTAAAGGGAGATCATTGTAAGGGATACTTCTGTCAAATTTTTGCCTGTTCATGCTTGTTCAATATTCACAAGATTATGGACATGCGACAAATTTATGTTCAATTTTTATGAGAAACAAGAAGGCGTGTTCAATTTTCTGATTTTTATGAACATGCTGGCAAAATCTCAGGCCAATCGCTAAACTATTAGTTGCGGTAAATGTATGATTATATGACAAAGAGATTAGAGGATTTAAAAAATCCGGAAACAGAAAAGTAACAGTAAAAAAAATCCAGAATATGAAAATAGCAGTCTTAGGTACAGGATCAGTCGGAGATACCATCGGCTCTAAATTGGTTGAGTTAGGACACTCCGTTATGATGGGTTCAAGAACCTCGAACAGCGAAAAAGCGCAAACGTTTGTCGCCAGGCACCATGGCAAGGCAACCGCGGGCACTTTAGCCGAGGCCGCCTCATTTGGGGAAATACTATTCAACTGCACCGCCGGGGTTGGCTCACTGGCAGCGCTCACGCTCGCTGGCGAGAAGAATCTGAATGGAAAGATTATTGTTGACATTGCCAATCCTCTCGACTTTTCGAAAGGGATGCCGCCTTCACTCTCAATCTGCAACACAAATTCACTGGGGGAGGAAATTCAAAAGGCATTCCCATCCGCCAGGGTGGTAAAAACCCTTAATACCCTGTGGTGCGGACTCATGGTAAATCCGGCGCTGATAAAGGGCAATGACCACAACCTATTTATAAGTGGCAACGATGAGGCAGCAAAAGAAAAGGTGAAGGAGGTATTACTATCCTTTGGTTGGCCGGAGAGTAACATTCTCGACCTTGGGGATATAACTACTGCCAGGGCAACCGAGATGTATCTGCCCTTGTGGCTAAGCATTTACGGAGCAACCAAAAGCGGTGTCTTTAACATTAAAATAGTAAGCTGAGCCACAAGATGGCCTGACCCTGTGAGGATAGCAATCCCTAAAGCACCGCCCCCACTTTCAGCATGGATCCGATCAGGATTCCGCCCTGCGCCACACCGGCGGTCATAAAGAGCTTGAGCCCGATGAGAAGACTGGACCCGATCCGTTGCTCATCTTCCAGGATGACATTAAATCCAGTGGTTTTATGCCGGTCCATCATATAAATGTTGCCAGACTCAGAATTCCAGTTATGATAGACGCTGGTATGGTTGAAGAATGAGGCACCGCCACCGATCCTGAAGTTGTTCCTTTTGTCGTTACGGAACGGGGATACAAACAGGTTGGCGCTGCCCATCAGGTAATCGGTATGGTCCATTACCCCGATATCACTTTTGCCATACCCGATGCTGATCGCTGTCGTTAAATATCTGTTGATCTTGTAGTTAATCTCATTTTCAAAACTGAGGGTCAGCATGTCGCCGCTGCCCATAAATCCGAAGCCCGTTCCGAATTTCATATCGAATCCCGATTTCCGGTCCTGGGCAGATAGTCCCGTAACCAGGCTCATCAAGAGAGCCAGAATAATTGTCCTTTTCATGTTTGTTTTTTGGTTTGGCAAAGATGGTGAAAGGTCGCTTCATTTAGGATGATTTTTGCCGCCGTCGTGAAGGCAGCCTACCCGTTTGCCTAATTGCCGGGATCGCCCTGTAGCATTCCCATCGCTGTTTCTGTCCTATCAGAACAATCCTAAATGAAAAAGTCATGAGCAAAAAGTTTACCCTGGTGATTTCCTTGTCAATCGCTATTGTCATTTTGGCCCTGGTTCCGGGCAGGATCAATCAAAAGAAGAACCTGCGGATCAAGCATGAAAGCTTTCTTTTGAAAGCCGGAAAAGAGATGAAAAAGGATACCGGTGAGAAATCGGAGAAGAATCCATCCGTTGACCGGCCGGATGAGGCTGCCTTTTCGGAGTTTGTCAGGACAATGGACCCTTCTTCGCGGCGTGTGCCTGTTGAGCGGCGCTTTGAAGCGCTTGAGGAGGCCCGGGAGCTTATGACCCTGAAGAGCGGCACCTCTTCAGTGAAATGGGAGTCGCTGGTGGCCGATATGGGTGGCCGGACTCGTGCCCTGATGTTTGACCCCAATGATCCTTCCGGCACAGCCATGTTTGCCGGCTCGGTAACGGGCGGACTCTGGTACAACGAAAATCCCCTGGAGGGAATGAGCTGGATGCCGGTGAATGATTTCTGGTCCAACCTGTCGATCAGCTGCCTCAGCTTTGATCCCCAAAAACCCCAAAACCTTTACATGGGAACCGGGGAGAGTGAAACCGCTCTCATCACCTACCGCGAGTCATCGGGGCGGGGGAATGGGCTCTATCACTCAGGAGATGGCGGGAAAACCTGGGATTTTCTGCCTTCAACCTCCCAATGGGCTTACGTTACGGACGTGGAGGTGCGGGTTGAAAACGGCAATTCCGTGATCTATGCCGGGGTGGTATCGGGATATTACAAAGGAATTGCACACCGGAACACTCCTTCCGACGGACTGTACCGGTCAACCGACCAGGGAGCGACCTGGAGCCAGGTGCTCCCCAATATTCCTGGGACCAGTACCCCCTTTGCACCGGCGGATGTCTGCTTCTCGGCCGACCGCAGCCGCATTTTTGTTGGAACCACCTACGGCATCAATTCGAGTGTAACGGACAGCGACCGGAATGGCGCCGCCTGCATTCTTTACTCCGATAACGGACTGACCTGGACGCTGAATCAGCAATACCAGCAGTCGATCCTGCAGAAAGCCGAGCTCAACCTGCCCGGACGGGTCATGATCACCGAAGCCCCTTCGGATCCGAATATTCTCTATGCCATCGTGGCTTCCGGATATCCGGCAGGCGCTTTTTACGGATATGGCTGTGAATACCTGCTGAAAACCACGGACAAAGGGCTCACCTGGACCGCTCTCAACTTTCCCCAGGAATTTGCCTCCCTGGCCTGGCACGCCTTTACGGTTGCCGTCAACCCTCAGGATCCCAACGTGGTATGGCTCGGTGGGCTGGATACCTACCGCACCCTGGATGGTGGCGCAAACTGGACCATCATGTCGAACTGGGCTCTGATGTACGGGACCGGGTCGACAAAATATGTGCATGGCGACATCCACCAGATTCTTCATAATCCACTGAACGGACGGGAACTTTTTATCGCGACCGATGGCGGTATTTTTGCCACGGGTTCTTCCTTATCCCCTGATAACGTGACTTTTCACGAGTTAAACCAAAACTTTAACACTTTGCAGTATTATACCTGTGCTGTTTCTCCGGTGGCTGGCGACCGGCAGTTCGCCGGCGGACTGCAGGATAACGGGACGCTGCACTACAAGCCGGGTGACATACCCACCATGACCGATAAGCTGTCGGGCGGTGATGGGGCCTATTGCTTCTTTGATCAGGATAATCCCAACCGGATAGTCACCAGCAGTCAGTATACAACCATTTACGTGTACCAGAACAGGGTCGGTCAGCCACCGTTGTTGCGGACTGCCGCCCAAATCCGTATGGGTATATTCATTAATCCGATGGACTACGATTCCGAAAATGATCGCCTTTACTTTAATGTTTCGTATTTCGATGGCAGCGCCGCCAATAGCCTGGCCATCGCCAATATATCTGACAACCTGATCACCGGAGTAATCCGGAATATCGGATCGCACACAACGGTTCCGTTTACGGCACTCAAATGGGCGGAGACCGGTACCCCTGGCGGAACGCTGTTCCTGGGAACGGCTTCCGGGCAACTCTACCGGCTCGATAAGCCCCATACCGACAGCCTGTCCGTGGAACTTACCGGCACTAATTTCCCTGTGGGCTACATCAGCAGCATCGAAACCGGAAAGACCGCAGATACCCTGCTGATAACCTTTTCCAATTACGGAATACCTTCAGTTTTTATAAGCACCGATGCAGGAAATAGCTGGAAGGATATTGAGGGAAATTTGCCTGACATGCCCGTCCGCTATGGGATCTTTCATCCCCAATCGGCGCGCCATGCGATGATTGCCACGGAAACCGGAACCTGGATCACCACCGATGCCCTGGCCACACCGGTTGTGTGGACTCCGCAGGTCAGCGGTATGGCCAATGTGCGTGTTGACATGCTCAGGGTTCGTCCTTCGGATCAGACGGTAGTTGCGGCCTCACATGGGCGTGGATTGTTCACTACCGCCTGGAACCTTACAGGCAGCAGCGGAGTGGAACCGGTCATTGCCGGACATGACCTGAAGGTCTATCCGAATCCTACTTCCGGTGCTTTCACGGTTGAAACCACCCTGCAAGAATCGGGTCTTTTGACAATCAGGGATATTCAGGGCCGGCTGGTCCGGAGACTTCAGCTTGTTCCGGGATCGGTCAGCCAGTCGCTGGATCTTAGCAAGGAAGGGAAGGGCACCTATTTTATCAGGATTGAAACCCCTGGGAAAAATGAGACCAAGCAGCTGATTGTCAGGTAAACGACTCAGACTCTTAGCAAACCACGGAACCCTCTTACGGCATAGTAAGAGGGTGCTCCGTTGTGGTACACGAAGACCTTGTTGTAACGGCGATCCGCAAAGAGAGCGCCGCCGAGCTTTCGGATATCAGAAGGTGTGATCACCCAGCTCGATGTTTTCAGGTCGAACTGGCCCAGTTTCTGCAGCTCCCGGTATTGTTCTTCCGATAAAAGGTCAATACCCATCGCAGCTGCCATTTCAAGGGCACTGTTTTCAGGTTTAAATGTT